>JAFDEK010000055.1 GCA_019310385.1 Deltaproteobacteria bacterium | reverse complement strand
AATGCTCGGGTAGAGGTCGCCGTAGGTCTCGTGTTGCCCGTCGGCCTTCCATCGGAGGTAGAGTACGTTCAGGCCGAAGAGGTCCGGCAGGCTGTACATCAGTCGGAATTGACCACCTCCAGCGTAGATGACCTCGTTGATTCCAAAATAGTCGTAGCGACCGCCGCCGGGCGGATCGCCGGGCAGCACCTCGCACCATTTGTTCAAGACTCGCCCGCCATCGATCATCTGCCACATGTTGTGGTTCGGAATGATCTCGAGCCAACAGTCCTTCAGAAACTGCCTGTAGGACGCGTGATCGTGGAAGAAGCCGTAGGTGGCGTTTCCTCCTCGGCCATCGTCCGTGAGCATTGCGGTCATCGTGTCGTGGTCCCCGACATCGACGGCTGTGCGATACGCGGCGAACGCCTCCGCCACCTCTTCTCTCGGCCAGTCCCTTGCGACGGCCTCCAGATCCTGCGGCGTGTAGAAGTTCTCCTGAGTGTGCAGCGTAAAGCTCGTGGGATCGAACTGACGCTGCTGTTTCGGGTTGGACATGATGGTTCTCCCTCGGTCGTGTGCGCTGGCACGGGTGAAGATCGTTGCGCTCGTGACTGCAAACCGTCAGCGGGCCCGGTGGATCACCTTCCTCCCGTCGCGCCGCCACTGAATGAGGCGACCACCTCGGCGACGCGATCGACCTCGTGCGGGTCGATGCTCGTCGGGATGAAGACGAATTCATCCGTACCGAGATCGGCCAGGGCTTGTAGGAAGGCCTCCATCTCGACCCCCGTACCGGCGAAGCCGCAGCTTTCGGCCATCTGCTCGGCCTCCTCGTCCGGAAACCAGTTGAAGTAACGGCGCAGATGTTTCCGAAGCTGCGCCCGCGCGGCGGCGGGCTCTCCCAGGGCAAACCAGCTCGCCAGGTTGAGCAGCGGCGGCTCCGCCCTGCCCGCCTGCTTCCAGGCGGTGCGCGCCATGTCGAGGACACCCGCCGCCTCCCGCGCACTCGCCGCCATGGTCATGCCGGTGATGCCGTCGGCCCAGTCGGCGGCGCTGCGCATCGACCTGGGTCCCTGCGCCCCCGCCAGCAGCCGAGGCCCGCCGACCTGCACCGGGAACGGCTCGACGGGGCGCAGCAACCCATCCACGACGGTCTCCCCCGCCCAAACCCGGCGCATCGTGGCAACGCGCTCCGCCAGCACAGCCATGCGCCGGTGGCGCAGGTCGGCACCCACGGCGCGGTAGTCCTCCTCGCGGCCGCCACTACCGAGTCCGAGCGTCAAGCGTCCGCCGCTGATCATATCCACGGTGGCCCACTGTTTGGCGAGCAGCACCGGGTCGTGGATCGTCGCGACCGAAACGGTGGTCACGAGCCGGACCCGCTCGGTGAGCGCCGCACACGCCGCGAGCAGCGCCACGAGGTCGGGGGTCGGAAAAGCAATGCGCTCGCCCGCAGCGAGGCTCGCGAACGGGCCGCGCTCGATGCGCTGGACCCATTGCACGAGCACCTCCCGGTTCCAGCCGGGCTCGGTGACGGGGAGCGTCATTCCGATCTTCATCGTTTGCGCCAGCGCGTACTCAACTGTTCATTGCCGCGAGCATTTCCAACCATTCTCCTCCGTCAAAGTCGACCGTTTGCGTCTTGTATGGCAGAACCGGTTCAGACGGCCACAGCACGCGCCGCTCGAGGGCTGCTTCGGCCCATGGACTGATCTCTTCTTGGTACTTCTCGGAGCGAAACATTTCGTAGCAGGCTCGTCGGCTCGGGTATCTGACGACGACAACGGCATCCCAGTCGCCGATTTCTCCTTGAATCCGTTCCTCGAGCTTCCCAGCGTAGACCGCTTCAATGCCGAGTTCGGAAAATTCCGCCATGACGCCGTTGACGTACTCGAGGTATGTCTCGAGCGATTCACCCGGCTTGAACTTCAACAGATTCAGCACCACCACCGGACCCGTATCCAGATCCTCGGGCTGAACTTCGTCGAGAGTCGCAAGCGGGTTGATGTCCATCATTCCTCACTGGGTACGCCTGGCTGGGAAATGGTTTGCGTTCCGGGCCTCCGCCCAATCGAGCGGTGTTGGCCGCTGCACGGTCACGCTGCCGACGCAGAGCGAGCAGCAATGCCTCTTCGGGTGGCGATTACAGCTCGAGCGTCACTCGTACTTCTGTCTGTGCGCCGGATCCATCTCCGCGAAGGCCCCGGCGGCATCAGCGGGCGGCAAGACCTCCAGGGAACCGTCTGGCTGCTGCACGACGCATCCCGATTTGCGCAGCAGCTTGAGGTTCTTGGTCGTCTCGCGCTTGTCACCGAAGCAGACCAGCTGACAGTTGCCACAGGTAGCGACCATCTGGATTCCCGAGAATGGATGATCGGGCGGGAACGTCACAGCGTCGCCGGTCTCGAGCGGAGCGTCGGGACGCTGCTTGCTGAGCGAGGCGGCTCGCAGGACCTCTTCTCTGAGTCGCTCTTCGTCATCGGGGATGGAGAATCGGCCCGGCGACCAGGAGCCCCACTTGCCGGACTTGTGCAATCCCGTGAGGCCGCTGCAGCACATGAGACACCGGGTGATGCTCTTCCTGGCCGAGTGCTCATAGGTCACGCCGCCCAGGCTCTGCGTCATCGACGCCTCCTTCTCGAACATCTCCGAAGGACAGGCCTCCACGCAGACCTTGCACTCATCACAGTAGCTTTCGTCGACCGGGATCGGTTCGGTCGGCGCCAGCTCCGCCGTGGTGACACAGGTGCCCAGCAGAATGTTCGCGCCGTAGCCCTTGATGCCCACGAGTCCGGACCAGCCGAAAGCCGCCACCCCCGAGGCCACCGCCATGTAGCGGTGGGACAGCGGCGGATGCGAATCCCAGAGATAGCCCGGCGAGGGGCGATCCATGCGGTACTCGCCATTCGGAATGATCGCCGTGGCGTCGTGTCCGTTCTCCCGCAGCAAGGCCGCGACCTTCTCCGAGAGCAGGTAGAGATCCGTGTAGAGAGTCTGCTGCTCCGAGTTGTGCGCCTGGGAGTCGCGCTTGGACAGGTAGGCGCGAATCTTGTCCCGATCGAATGCCAGGGCGAAGCTCACGGCGGAGCGAGCTCCGGGCAGCACGTGCTCGAGGTCCGCGCTGGGAGGCCCGCCGGACAGTGTCTCCCTGGTCGCGAACCCCACCGCGACCGCGCCGTTCTGGGTCAAGAGCTCGTCGATGCGCTTCTCGATGGCCATGGGAACCCTCCTGCTGGGAAGCCCCGGACGAGCGGCGGAACCAGAGTGCCCGGTCTCCTCTGGACGGAATATTACCATTTGGTAAAATCACTGTCGAGTCATTGGGAGGCCCCTGCGGTGAGCCAGACACAAGCCCAGCGCAAGCGGACGACGAGCCCTCGACGTTCCCAGGAGAGGGGCGAGCGCACGCGAGCGCGCATCCTCGAGGTCGCCGAGGAGCTCTTCGCCCGGCACGGCTACTCGGGCGCCAGCCTCGACGCCATCGCCGCCAAGGCCGAGATGCACAAGCCCGGCATCTGTTACTACTTCGCGAGCAAGCGAGCCCTGTACGAAGCGGTGGTCGGCGAGGCGCTGGGCTCGCTCGAAGAGCTCGCGAGGCAGGCGCTCTCCTCATCCGGCTCGCCGCGCGAGCGCCTGCTTCGATCCGTCGAGAACTGGGTCGATGCGCTCGCCGCGCGGCCGACGGCCGCGTGCCTGCTCCTGCACGAGGCCGCCAATCCCGATCCCAAGGGGGTGCCGCAGGCCTTCCAGGGGCCCGGCGCCCGGACTGCCAGCATGATCGAAAATGCGTTCCACGAGCTCCTGCCCGACGCACACCCCGACGACTGGTTCCACTTCGAGAGCACGATCGCCGGGGCGACGCTCTTCTTCGCAACCGGAATGCAGCGGCTGCAGTCCGGGCGAGGCGAATCCGACGTCCAGCACTCGATGGAGCGCCACAAGACGCTGCTGATGCGCACCGCTCGCGCCCTCCTGCGGGAGCTGCGCCCGGCGCGGTGATGCGCAGTGTTCCGCAAGGCTTCCTGCGGGTTCGTCATGGAGCCGCGTGACTCCGCACACTTCCAGGTAGAATCGGGCCCCGCATGGTAATCAGCACCCCATCTCTGGCCGCAGCGCGGAGAAAGGAATCCAAGCCAGCCATGCAGATATCCGTTCGCGTCAACGGCAAGCAGACGAGTGCCGAGGTCGAGCCTCGCACACTGCTGGTGCACTTCCTGCGCGAGCAGCTGCGTCTGACCGGCGTGCACATCGGCTGCGACACCTCGCAGTGCGGTGCCTGCTCCGTGCTGCTCGACGGCAAGCTGGTCAAGAGCTGCACGATTCTCGCGGTGCAGGCCGACGAGCGGGAAGTGCTCACCATCGAAGGGCTCGCGCCCCGCGAGGGGCTTCACCCCGTGCAGGAGGCTTTTCAGGAGTGCCACGCGCTGCAGTGCGGCTTCTGCACGCCGGGCATGGTGATGGCGGCGCACGCCTTGCTCTCGCGACGACCGAACCCCTCCGAGCCCGAGATCCGCGAGGCCCTTCGCGGCAACCGCTGCCGCTGCACCGGCTATCAGAACATCGTGACGGCGATCTCTGCCGCCGCAGAGAAGCAGTCGAAGCGCGAGGCTCAGCCGTGACCGGAACAAAGCGAGGCAGCACCGGGCAGATCGGCGCTCGGCGGAAGCGCGTCGAAGACCCGCGCCTGCTGACGGGCCAGGGGACGTTCGTGGACGACATCCAGCTGCCGGGCATGCTGCACCTCGACTTCGTGCGCAGCACCCACGCCCAGGCGCGCATTGCCGCGATCGACACCAGCGAGGCCGCGAAGTGCCCCGGCGTGGTGGCCGTCTACACGGCAGAGGAGATTCACGGCTTCGTGCCTCTGCTGCCGGGCCCGGCGGAGCTGCCGGGCCTGCGGGCTCCGGAGCATCACGTCCTGGCCAACGGGCACGTCCGCTACGTCGGCGAGGCGGTGGCAGCCGTCGTCGCCGAGGAGCGCTACACGGCGCGCGACGCGCGCGAGGCGATCCGCGTCGACTACGAGCCGCTGCCCGCTGTCACGGACATGGAGCGGGCACTCGAAGCGGACGCGCCGCTCGTCCACGAGGAATTCGGCAGCAACCTCGCCTTCGAGCTACCGCTCGGCAACGAGACGGCAGCGGCACTCGAGGAGGCCGACGTCGTCATCCGGCAGCGGATGCTGAACCAACGCGTCATCCCGAACACGATGGAGACGCGCGGCGTCGTCGCCGACTACCGGCGCAGCGACGGCCAGATCACGGTCTGGCTCTCGACGCAGGCACCCCACCTGATTCGCAGCCTGCTGGCGGAGCTGCTCGATCTGCCCGAGCACCGCCTGCGGGTGATCGCACCCGATGTGGGCGGCGGCTTCGGCGCGAAGGCCAATCTCTACGGCGAGGAGATGCTGGCAGTCGCGCTGGCGAAGCAGCTGGGTCGTCCGGTCAAATGGATCGAGGAGCGCCAGGAGCACATGCTCGCCACGAGCCATGGCCGCGCGCAGCTGGCCCACGTGACCCTGGGAGCGGCGCGCGATGGAACGATTCGTGCGCTGGAGCTGCGGATCCTGGCCGACATGGGCGCCTATCCGCATATCATGACGCCCTTGGCGCCGTTGCAGACGGCGGCCGTCATGACCGGCTGCTACCGCATCCCCTGCGCGCGTGCGGAGATCCAGGGCGTCTTCACCAACACGACGGCCCCCGATCCCTATCGCGGCTTCGGACGCGCCGAGGCGGCCTACTATCTCGAACGCGCCATCGATCTGCTGGCGCGACGGCTGGACCTCGATCCCATCGAAGTGCGGCGCCGCAACTTCATCCAACCGGAAGAGTTCCCCTACAGCTCGCCCACAGGGTATGTGCTCGAGAGCGGTGACTACGAGGTTTGCCTGCGGCGCGCGCTCGAGAAGGTCGACATCGGCGCACTGCGCCAGCAGCAGGGGCGGCTCCGCAGCGAAGGCCGCTACATCGGAATCGGCTTCGCGAGCTACGTCTACCGCGCGGGTTTCCCCTCCCTGCCGAAGCTGCCACGCACGGGATTTCTCAAAGGGGGATGGGAGAGCGCGTGGCTGCGGGTCGATCCCATGGGCAAGGTCACGGTGCTGACGGGGACCTCCCCGCACGGACAGGGGCTCGAGACGTCGCTGGCCCAGATCGCAGCCGACGAGCTGGACATCGACCTCGAAGACGTCGTGGTTCGCCACGGGGACACCGCTTCGATCCCCCACGGCAACGGCACGATGGGGAGCCGCTCGCTCGCCGTGGGCGGAAGCGCCGTGCTCCTGGCTGCGCGAGAAGTGAGACACAAGGCGCTGCGCCTCGCCGCACACCACCTGGGAGTGGAGGTCGACGCCGTGCGGCTCGAAGCGGGGCGGGCCTTCCTCCCCGGCCATCCCGAGCGGGCCATCTCCTTCGCCGACCTCGCCGACCTCTCCTACTCCTTCCTGGACCTGCCGGACGGCATGACGCCCCGGCTCGAGGCATCGGCCACCTTCGAACCGCACAACTGGAATGCTCCCTTCGGCACCCATGTCTGCGTCGTCGAAGTCGACGTGCAGACCGGCGAGCCGAAGCTGCTGCGCTACGTCGCCGTCGACGACTGCGGACGCGCCGTCAATCCACTGATCGTCGAGGGCCAGATCCACGGAGGCGTGGCCCAGGGCCTCGGCCAGGCATTGATGGAGACGGTCGTCTACGACAGCGAGGGGCAGCCCCTCACCGTCTCGTTTCTCGAATACGCGACGCCCACGGCCAGCGACATGCCGACCCTGGAGGTGGAGCTGACGGAGACGCCCTCGCCCCTGAACCCGCTGGGCGCGCGGGGCGTGGGAGAGTCGGGGACCACCGGTGCGCCGCCAGCGCTGGTGAATGCGGTCGTGGACGCGCTCGCGCCCTTCGGTGTCGAGCACCTGGACATGCCGCTCCTGCCCGAGCGCGTGTGGCGTGTGCTCCACGAGGCGGGGGCTACGCGGTGATCCCCTCTCGCTTCGCCTATCACGCACCGCGAACCGTGGAGGATGCGATCGCTCTCCTGCAGAGCCACGGCGACGAGGCAAAGCTCCTGGCGGGGGGCCACAGTCTCCTCCCCCTGATGAAGCTGCGCCTCACGAGGCTCGCCCATCTGATCGACATCGGCCGGATCGAGGGACTGGCAAGCATCCGTCAGAGCGAGAGCAGCATCCACATCGGCGCCATGACGACCCACAGCGAGCTGGCGGAATCGGAGCTCCTGGCGCAGCGCCAGCCGCTGCTGCCGAGAGCGGCCATTCAGATCGGCGACGTGCAGGTGCGGAACAGTGGAACCCTCGGTGGGAGCCTGGCGCACGCCGATCCCGCGGCCGATCTCGTCCCCGTGCTGCTGGCGCTGGAGTGCGAGCTGCGAATTTGCGGACCCGCAGGCGAGCGAAGCCTGGCGGCCGGCGATTTCTTCACGTCGATGTTCACGACCGCCCTCGCGCCGGACGAGATCCTGCTCGAGGTTCGCGTGCCGCTTGCGCCGGCGAACAGCCGCTGCAGCTACGAGAAGGTGCCCCACCGAGCCTCGCACCTCGCGGTCGTTGGCGTGGCGGTGCAGATCGAGTTCACAGCCGATGGGAGATGCGACCAGGCGCGGCTCGCGCTGACGGGGCTCGCCCCCGTGCCGTACCGGGCCCTCGCCGCGGAGGCGAGCCTGCGCGGCAAGACGCTCTCCGCAGAGACCATCGAGGCCGCCGCCCAGCAGGTGACCGATGGGGTCGAGCCCCTTTCCGACCTCTACGCACCGGCCGACTATCGTCTGCATCTGGCGCGTGTCACCACGGCCCGCGCGCTCGCATCCCTGGCGCCGCTCTGAACTCCCGCGGAAGGCCGTGAAAGCCGTGGCCGCGGATCGAAGCCCGTTCGCCTAGCATCAGCGGGTCGGATCACGGTCCCGATGAGCATCGCGTCGCCGGAAAGACCCGCGTGGATGTGGCGTCAGAGACCGCTGTACTGGCCGCCATCGACGACCCAGGTCTGGCCCGTGATGTAGCGGCCGGCGTCTCCGAGCAGCGCGACGACAGCGCTGCCGATGTCCCGCTCGGGATCGCCGATATAGCCCAGCGGTGAGAGCGCCTCGAGGCGCGCTTCGAGCTCGGGATTCTCCTCGTAGGCTCGAAGCATGGCTTCTGTCACGGCGAGGGGTGAGAGCGCATTGACTCGAATGCCATCGGGCCCCCACTCCTTCGCGAGGCTCTTCATCAGAGAACGCTGACCGGCCTTGACCATGCCGTAGAAGGGCAGCGTCGCAGAGCCCTCCATGCCGGCGGGTGACGTCATCAACAAGAAGACGCCGCGGCTCTGCTTCAGGGCGGCGAAGGCGGCCCGAGCGCAATGATAGGAGCCCCGCAACGACACCGCGGCATGCTCGTCCCAGAGCTCGATGCCGGCATCCTCCAGCCGGTGGACTTCCGGCGAACGATTGCTCGTGGCGTTGTGGATCAAGAAGTCGAGCCGGCCGAATCGAGCCAGAGTTTCGGAGACGCAGGCCTGGACGTCCGCGGCCTGGGTGACGTCGCAGACCGAGAGCTTGGCTCGACCGCCCTTGGCCTCGATCTCTGCGACGACCGCCTGCCCCTCGACCGCCCGTCGCGCGGCGACCACGGTTCGCGCTCCGGCGGCGCCGCACGCAAGAGCGAGGCCGCGCCCGATGCCGCCGCTGGCGCCCGTGATGATGCCGACCTGCCCTTCGAGCGGCGCGCTCATGCGGGGATCCTCTTCGTCATGAGCTCAGCTCGCCAGCCAGACGCCACCGTCCAGACAGATCGTCTGGCCGGTGACGAAGTGTGCGCCGTCCCGGGCGAGCAACGCGATGAACGGCGCGATGTCGCGCCGCATGTCGCCCCGGCCGCCGAGGGAGGCCCCGTCGAGAGACTGCCCGCCGCCAGCGGCGCTCGCCTCGGACGCGGCGTCGGCTTGCGGGAGGACGGCTTCGAGGGCGGGCGCGATGCAATTGACCAGGATATTCGAGCGCCCCCATTGACGTGCGGCGCTCTTGGCCATCGCGCGCTGCGCCTCGAAGGCGGCCGACAGGGCGGCGTGACCGGCGGCGCCCGAGAGCGCGAGGGTCGGGGTGACGAGAACGATGCGGCCGTGGGGCTGCGAGAAGCAGGCGCGGGCGGCCTGCAAGGTGAAGATTGCGGCGCGAATCTCGGCCTCGCAGCAAGTGTCGAAGCTGGCGTCGTCGATCTCGTGGAAAGCCCCGGGTTGCAGCGCTTGCGGACAGATGCGCGCATGGAGGACGCCATCGAGACGCCCAAGGCTCTGCACGGCCTCGCGGAAGGCGAGTTCCGTCGCTTCTCGGGTGCGGAAATCCGTGGTCGCCGCGGCGCTCTTCACACCGAGCTCTTCGAGCTCGCCCTTCACCTCCTCTTCACGACCGGAATCACCGACGACCGCGACGTCGAGACCGGCGTCCGCAAGCCCGAGGGCGAGCTCGCGACCGAAGCCGTCCGCCCCCCCGGTGACCAGATAGGCCCGCGCCGCCCGATCGCTCATGCCCGCTCCGCTTCGGACGAGTCGGGGCCGGAGTTCGCGGCGCGGTCGGCCTCGGCGTCGAGAGGGATGCGGCCGAGCCCGCTGCGGAGCCTCGGCAAGACTTCTGCGCCGACCCGGCGAATCTGATCGCGCGCTTCTTCGGGCGGGAGTCCCGTGACGTGCACCCTGAGGTTGATCGAATCGCAACGGCTCACGCGCAGGCTCTCGGAGAGTTTCTCGGCGACCTCGGATGCGTCGGCACCACTCACGAGCTCGTCGCCGCCCCAATGCTTCTGGATGCGCTCATCTGTGTAACTCTCGTAGAATCGGCGCTGTTCAGCGTAGCGCGGGCTCGGAGGAGCCCCGACCCAGATGCGCCGGATCAGGCAGGCGCCGGCCCCCCCGCCCGCATCCCGATAGATTCCGGTCAACTCGCCGACCCGTTCCGGGCTCTGGAGCGAATCGAAGAGCAAGCCGATTCCGACCCGGGCCGCGCGCCGGACGGCTCCGGGGCCCTGGGCCGCGCTCACCAGGGGAATCGGCGCCTCACGGCAACGCGCGATGGCGCGGTCGTCGGCCAGCGGAGCCACGGCCTTGCCCGAAAGAGCCTCGACGATGCGGGGCAGCGCGGCGCCGAAGCGTTCGAGCTTGTCCTCGAAGCGCAGGTCGGCCATCTCGAAGTCCCGGGCGAGCCCGCCCATGGCAAACCCGGCGCCGACGCGCCCCGGGAAACGGCAGGCGAGCCAGGCGATCTCCTCCGCGACGTGGGACCAGTGCTTGAGCGGCAGCAGGAGCGGGCTGGGGGCGGCCCAGACCCGGTCGGTCGCTTCGAGGATCCAGCCAGCCAGCTGCAGCGGGTTGGGCAGATAACCGGGAAAGCCACCGTGATGCTCACTGGTCATCAGGCCATCGAAGCCCGCTGCTTCGGCAAGCCGGGCCTGAGCGCACATCTCCTCCAGCAACGCCGGCCCCGGCAGCGCGTGCGGGTACATGCGCAGCGAGATCGAACGAGCAGCGAGGGGCGGGGGGCTCATCGTCTGGCAGTGTAAGGGAGCGAGCGTGCGCCTGGCCTGTGCTTTCCGAGAGACGGGTTCGAGCTTTCGTCATTGAGGATTTTGAGGACTTCGCCCAAGCTGCCTCGACAATGCTCCCTGCCCTTCCCGACCGCATGGTCCGCCCCTTCCATGGCTGAGACAAAGCGACTCTCCATCCGGACCCGGGCTGCCTACGGCGTCGGCGGCACCGCCGAGGCCGCCATCAGCATCGTCTTCAACTCCTTCAACTTCCTCTTCTACAACAACGTCCTCGGCCTCTCCGGAACCCTCTGCGGCCTGGCCGTGACCATCGCGATGCTGTTCGACGCCGTCTCCGATCCACTGGTCGGCTCGATCTCGGACCGCTTTCGATCGCCGCTCGGCCGGCGGCACCCCTTCCTCTACGCCGCGCCCATTCCGATGGGAATCTTCTTCATCGCCATCTACGCGCCGCCGGCAGACCTCGAGAGATTCGGGCTCTTCGCCTGGTTCACCGGGGCGACGATCCTGCTGCGCACCGCGCAAACCCTCTACCACGTTCCGCACCTGGCCCTCGGCGCGGAGATGACGGTCGACTACGGCGAACGCTCCGTGCTCATGAGCTACAACACCGTGTTCACGCTGATCGGGACGGCGGGCGTCTCCTACCTCGCGTGGTCGTACTTCGGAACACTCGAAGCCGGCACCTCGGATCGCACCGGCTACCTGATCCTCTCGAGCAGCGTCGCGCTCTTCGCGATCCTCGTCATCTTCGTGTCGGCGTACTTCACGAGAGACCAGGTGCCGCTTCTCTCGCAGGTCCCCGCAGACCTGCCGCGTGCCAGCGCGAGGGCCCTGCTCGACGAGATACGCACGTGTCTGACGAACGACAACTACAAGGCGCTCCTATTGGGCATGGTCTTCCTCTCCTCGACGATGGGACTCCACGAGACGCTCACCTCACACGTCGGCCTCTTCTTCTTCGAGCTCCGAGAGGACCAGATCCGCTTCCTTGCGCTCGGCGCGCCTCCGGGACTGTTGCTGGCGGCGATCCTGACGCCGAAGCTGCACGTCTGGTTCGACAAACGCGAAACCCTGATCGCGGGCATCCTCGGGATGGTCACTGCCGTAGCGGGACCGATCGTGCTGCGTCTGCTCGGCTGGTTTCCCGAGAATGGCGCACCGGCTCTCTTCCCCATCCTCTGTGCCCTGAAGGGCATGTCATACGCCGCGAGTGCGGTCATGGTCATCAGCATCGTCTCGACTCTCGCGGATGTCACCGACGAACACGAGCTCCTGACCGGCCGACGCCAGGAGGGCGTGTTCTTCGCGGCGCGTTCGTTATTCAGCAAGCTGACGTCGGGCCTCGGCCACCTGCTGGCCGGCCTGGCCATCGACGTGATCGATTTCCCGGTCGGCGTGCGATCCGGCGAGGTCGATCCAGACACGCTCCACAACTTCGGTGTGGTCGCAGGACCGCTCACGGTGCTGCCCGCCGTCATCTCGCTCTTCTTCTACGCTCGCTATCGCATCGACCGGGTCCGCCACGCCGAAATCCGGCGCGAGCTCGAAGCGCGTCCCTGACGCTCGAGGAGGAGAACATTGCAGGATCCGTTGCTCGCAGAAACCGTGAACTACGTCGCGATCGAGAGGCTGCTCGGCGCCTATGCGGATACCGTCAATCGCCGCGCCTGGAACGAGCTCGGTGAGCTCTTTCTCGGCAGTGCGCGGATCGAGATCACGCCCCCCAGGCGGGACCCGATCGAGCTGGAAGGTCCCGAGGCACTCGGTCGCTTCATTGCGGATGCCATAGCGAGATACGAGTTCTTCCAGTTCGTATTTCTCAACACACGCATCGAAATCAGGCCAGACGGCGACAACGCAACCGGCCGCAACTACATGTGCGAGCTGAGACAGGAGAAGGCATCGGGCCGGTGGACACAGGTCTTTGGTGTCTACCACGACCGCTTTCGGCGAGTCGACGGACGCTGGTGGTTCGAACACCGGCGCTTTCACGCACTCGCCGCTCCCACTCGCGACGCTCTCGTCTTCGACTTCCCCGGCGAGCTTCAGATCGACCCCCTCTAGCACCCGAGCACAGCACAGCGGACCACGGTCTGGGTTGCAGTCCGGGGCCGGAGCGCCACTGCTGGCGCTCAGCCGAGAGCGCCGCTGGCGCGCAGCGCGCTCACCTCGTCGTCCGCAAAGCCGGCTTCCGCAAGTACGGCGTCGGAGTGCTCAGCCAACGCGGGCGGGGGGCGCGTGAAGACCGCCGGCGTCTGTGCGAAACGCGCGGGATGCGTGAGGTAGCGCGTGCGATCGCCGTCGGTGTCCTCAACCTCGAACACGGTCCCGTTGTGCTGGGTCTGCGCGTCCTGGAGGAAGCCCTCGAAATCGTGGACGGGTCCGAACGGCACACCGAAGCGCCGCGCCCGCTCGACCAGCACGGCCGACGGCCATTTCAGAAACTCGCTCTCCATGATCGCGTACAGCGCATCGATGTTCTGAAAGCGCGGGACCAGCGCCGCAAAGCGCTCGTCCTCGCTGAGATCCTCGCGCTCGAGCATCTTGCACAGCCCCTTGTATTGGACGTCCTGCACCACGATTCCCACGATATGGCCGTCCTTCGTCTCCCAGGTCCGGAAGAGCTGTGCCGAAGAGGTTTCCGGCGGGCCGAGCTCGGGGAAGGCGTTGCTGCCGACCGCCTCGGGCAACATGAGGGCCGCGTACGCATCGAGCATCGGAACGTCGACGCGCTGGCCATCGCCGCCGTCTCGCTCGCGCGCCAGGAGCGCCGCCACGGTGGCCGCGCCGGCCGCGAAGCCACTGCTCTTGTCGACGGCGACGTTCTGCAGCATTCGCGGGGGGCCTTCGCCGCCCTGCGCGGGCATCAACCCGGTGAGCCCTTGCACGATGTGGTCGTACGCGGGATGGCCCGCATACGGTCCGCTGGTGCCGAACCCGCTGATCGCCGTGTAGATGAGCTTGGGATTGCGAGCGCGGAGCGCTTCGTAGCCGATGCCGAGGCGATCGGCGACGCCAGGCCGGAAGTTCTCCACGACGACGTCCGCGCCCTCGGCGAGGCGGTGCACCAGCGTGACGCCCTGCGGGTTGCGCAGGTCGATCACGAGGCTGCGCTTGTTGCGATTCAGTTGCGCAAAGAAGCCCGCCATGCCCTTGCGCTGGCTCGACGACGTGTGGCGCGAGGCGTCCCCAGCCGGCGCCTCGATCTTGATCACGTCGGCGCCGAGATCGGCGAGGTACTGGGTACAGATCGGTCCCGACACCATGGTGGTGAAGTCGAGCACACGAACCCCTCGGCACGGACCACGACTCTCCGAAGCAGGTTGCACGAATCTCCCTCCCGCTGGACGCAATGGCGTGTCCACCGCCGGGGGATCATACCACCGGGCGTGGGTCTATCCGCCCGGCATCGCCGGAGCGCGCCACGCCGGGCACCTTCGAGTGACTACTTCGATTCGGGGCCGGAAAGCGCAGGAGTCATCTCGGGGGGAGCGTTGCCCACGTAGCACAGGTGCTCCTCCTTGTAGACGTAGTCCAGCCCGAGCCGCTTGATCCGCCACTTGCCGTCCGCCTCCCGGACGAAGCGCATGTCGTAGTGCCCCCAGCTGCGCAGCGTGATCGAAGGCTCGATGCGCACCCAGTCGTGCAGCTTGAACAGACCGGTGGCTTCGTCGTCGCCCACGAGTTTCACGCGTGGATTGTGCCCCGCGTGGCTGACCTTGTAGCGTTCGCCGCTCTCGTTGGCGTGCAGCCACTCGACGAGTGCATCGCGTCCACTGTGGCGCCAGTCCGGGCGCCCGTAGTCCGCCTCGACGTCCGCCGTGAAGCAGTCGGCGAGCGCGTCCCAGCGCTTCAGGTCGAGGGCGTACCAGTAGTCGTGCATCACCTGGGTAATGGCCTCGATGTCCTCGAGCGCGCGGATGCGGCGCTCGAGCGCTTGCAGATCGGTCACGGGGCTCTCCCTTTTCGCGGCCCCTTGGGCCGCCGTTGAGGTGGCTGCGCAGCGTAACCGAGGCGACAGTTGATTCGCAGCAACGAGGATGGGGCCCGGAGTGCCGCCGATCGACGGCACTCGCGCCACCGGCGAAAGGGTATGCTGGCGGCTGCCAGGAGGAAGACGTGACGGAGGCCTTTCGGACGGAGAGCTCGCGAAAGTGGCTGCTATTGCTGTGCGCGCTGTCGATCGGAGCGTGCAGCGACCCCGGCCTCGAACGCGCGCATGGCCCCCCGCTCGACGCCGACGTCCGCGCCCTCGCCATCGTGCTGCACTCCGATTCCAGCGGCGCGTGGCGTGCCACGGATCGCATCCCCGCTCGAACCGAGCCTTCTCCCGTGAGATCCGTCTCCACGTTCGAGGGCGAGAACCTCGAGGCCGTGATGGCTGCCCTCGCCGCAGCAACCCCCGAGCGGGGCTCCGTCGTCGGCCTATCGGTCGGCTGGATCCACCGCATCGAAGGTTCGTCCTCGGAACGGAACCGGTACCTCTACCTCATCCACACACGATCCGGGGTGGAGCTCGCACGGTTCCACGAACACTGGCGTTCGGTCCACGCACCGCTTCGGCGCGGCACCCCCGGAACCCAGGGCTACGAGCAGCTGCACGTCGATCCACCCGCGACACGTCGTGCTGCCGATCGGCTCGGGGTCCCGCCTCTCGACGCTGCGGGCATCGCCGTGCTGCACCTCACCGGACCCGACAGCCTCCTCACCGCGGTCGACGCGCCGCGTCCGCCCGACCCGGGCTGGAGTGAACTGGTGGGACGAGAAAGTGGATTCGTCATCGTGCGCGACGCCGCTCCCTGAGCGCGGTAGTTGCCGTCAGGCATCTGCCGTGTGCCTCCGTAGCCCCGTCACCGTTCCTGCCCTCAAGACGGGTGACTCTGGGTCGAGGATACGGGACCAGACCCGGAAGGAGCGCACCGGCCTGCTCACCGCAGTGGTGGGTACCCGCCTTCTCCGCCTGCCCTTCCAGCGCGACCGGTGGAGCGCTAAGAATGGCGTCGTGCAGACCGAGTCCCTCTTTCACCACCGGCGACTGAACGGCTGGGTCTTGCTGGCCTGGACCGCGGCGGCGCTCTTCCTGCAGATCGGGCTGGGACTCGGCATCTACGGCACCGGAGAGGAGGGGCTCCGGGTCTGCGCCCGCGGCACGCTGCGCATCGGTCTCGTCCTATTCATCGGCACACTCGTCGCCTCGTCCGTACTCCACTTCTCCCGTGGAGAGTTCGCGAAGTGGCTGATGCGAAACCGCCGACAGCTCGGCTTCTCATTCGGCTGCGCGCACTTCTTTCACATCGGCTTCATCGTGCTGCTCGATCGGGCCGGGTTCATCCCCGCCGAGCGCGACATCTTCCGGGAGGGGGGTGTCGTGATCTATGCCTTCATCGGCTTGATGATGTTGACATCATTCGACGCGACCACCCGCCCACTGCCCCGATGGCTCTGGGTCGGTCTCCACAAGTGGGGCCTCTACTCGATCTGGGTCGCCTTCGCGGTGGCCTACCTCGGCCGAGTTGCACAGGGCACGCTCTTCTACGTGCCCTTCGCCGCAACCCTCCTCCTCGGCATGGCAGGACGTTGGTGGGTCGGCATCGCCCGCTTCCGGACGAAACGCGCGGCGGCGCTGGGCGTGTAGGACCGCCAGCAAGCGACGTGGCCGAGCCCCTCAGACCAGGCCGGCCTGCCCCTTGTCGAAGTAGTCGCGCCAGGCGGCGATCCGGCCGTCGGGGGCGACTTCGAAGATCCCCATCACGGGCAGCGAGATCTCGTTGCCGCCCGCCGTGAAGTGGACGACCCGCTCTGTGAGCACACGTCCTTCGTCAGCCGCCAGATTCAGGATCTCGAACTCCACCGTCACTCCGGGCCCGAAGAACTCGGCCAGGGTGCCGCGGATCTCCTCCTTCCCGGCGAAGCGGCCCACGGGCATCTTCTCGTAGACCGCATCCTCGGTGAAGCGAGCGAGGATCTCCTCGACGTCCATGCGGGAGAACGCCTTGCAGAGGTCCCGGACGGCAGTTTCTGCGTTCATCGACACTGTCCTCCTCTACCGCGCGGGGCGGCTGATACCGGCCGACCCCTCTTCTCCGAGATGGATGACGCCGCGCGTGATGTCCCATCGGGCGCGTGCGTGCCGAAGCCCCGCTTCACTCGGCTCAGCGCGCGAGGCGCCGAGTGAAGAAGCGCGCGATCACGTCGAAGACGTGGCGCGACTCCGGCAGCCCCGTGTCCGCGAAGAAGTAGTGCGGCAGGCCTTCGTAGACGTGGAGCTCGGCCTCGACTCCCGCGCCGACGAGCCGCTGATGGGTCACGATGGCCGAGCTCAACGCGCCGTCGCGGGTGCTCGTCACGATGAGCGCCGGGGGAAACCGGCTCAACAGAGCGGGATGCTCGATGGGCGCGACCAGCGGATCGTTCCAGTCCGCGTCGGCGAAGTAGTCCAGCTCGCCCCCGCCCTCGAACTCTCCGAACGCGGCGCCGATCACGGCGGCGTCACCGACGGCGAACTTGCCGGCGCCCGCGCAGAAGATCCCCACTGCGCCGGGCTGGGGCAGATCGTTCGCGTCGAACCAGGCGACCGCCTGCGCCGTGAGCATTCCCCCGGCCGAGCAGCCGAAGACTCCGATCTGGGCGGGCGCGTGTGTCTCGAGCAGGTGGCGGTAGACCGTGGCGACGTCCTCGCTCGCCGCCGGGAAGCGATGCTCGGGCCCCTGCCGGTAGTCGACGCTCACGACCCGCATGCCCGATACAAACGCGACCGGAATCGACTCGAGCCGCCCCTCGGTGCGCGCGCCCAGCGAGAAGGCGCCCCCGTGAAGGTTGATCAACACGCGGCCGGCGTTGCCCGGCGCAACGCCGCCGGCCGGCTCGAAGACCTCGGTGTAGACGCCCTCGATCTCGAGCACCTCCTCCCGCACGGGATACAGCCGCCGGGCTTCCTCGATCTTGGGGCCGTAGAAATGCTCGTCGAGAATGGCCCGCCGGGTTTCGATGTCGCCCGTGAGGAGCTGGGAGAGATGCGGCCGCATGCTCTCGCGGTTGGCCGCCGCGGCCTCGCTCGCCGCCGCGCTGACGAGCTCGGACGCAGGCGCCGTCGCGGTGAAGCGCTGCGCGAAGAAGACACCGGCCACCAAGAGGCCGCCGGCCACGAATGCCACGAGGGCTCGGATCATCCGGGAAGTATGCCTGGAAACACGTCCGGCGCCGCGGCCGGATCGCCGGTGATCCACAACAGTCGTTCGCCAGCAGGACCGGCCGCGGGCCCTGGCTGCACGCTGGCACTCAGCCCGCTTCGAACTCGCCCGACAGAGCACCCAAAGGCCCGCGATTCAGGCGTCAGTCTGTGAGGGAGCTCGGCCTGCGGCCGATTCCACTCCCTGCTGAACGCTATCGCTAGTGTGGATGGGCCTTCTGCTTCGCAGCGGCCCCGCCTCTCTGGACGCTATCGCTGAGATGGTGGCGGGGCGGACGGGACTCGAACCCGCAACTTCCGGCGTGACAGGCCGGTGCTCTAACCAATTGAACTACCGCCCCCACGACGGCCGAGTGGGGTCGAATAGCAAAAAGCGCGGGGCTCGGAAAGCGCGTCCCGGGTGGCTAGAGCCCCGCCGCCGCCCGGGCCAGTCCGGGCAGCTTGAGGAGCAGGGAGGAGTCGCCGTCGAAATGGACGCGGCCCTTCACGAAGGCCTCCAGCGGCGAGACGGCGCCACCGGCCAGCGCCACGGCGTCGTCGTCGGAGAGGGTGAGCCGGGCATCCGGCTTGCTGGCGACCGGCCCGGAGCCGAGCTGCACGGCGGCCGCCCAGTCGCCGCCCGGCGCACCGGTGATGCGGAGCTCAAAGAGCCCGGCGGCGCGGGCGAGCTCTCCGATGGCGGCGCTCGGCGCGTTGGGCAGCGGACGCTCCTGCGCGAACTGGGCGACGCGCGCCGGATTGAAGGCGAGCTGCGCCCACTTGCCGCCCTCCCCGCCCCGGCCTTCCCAGAGCGCCCCGCGCCAGTCGTCGACGCTCTGCACCCAGGTGAAGGCGAGCGCGTCGTCTAGACCCGCCTCGACCCGCGCCGCGGTGTGGCCCAGGTGCACGCTCCACTCGCCGCCGTCACGGCCGCGCAGCACCACGCCGATGGGACCTTGCACGCGTTTCGGAAGCCGCACGCGCGCCAGCGCCTTGCCGAGGAAGCCCTCGAAGAACTCGTTCGGCACGAGAGGCGTGGCGGGAAAGGCGGTCAGCGAGAGACCTCTTGGGAGGAGTTCGCGTGGGCGCGGCAGGGCTCGAACCTGCGACCTCCTGGGTGTAAACCAGGCGCTCTAGCCAGCTGAGCTACGCGCCCTCGCAGTGTGTCCGCTCAATTGACTCCGGCGGGACTCGGGAGCTCCCGGCCCGGATCGGCGAGCGGGACTTCGTAGATCTCGTCGAGCGAGTGATCCCCTTGCTGCAGGTGAGCACCGAGATCGCTGTGCGAGAGAGCGGCCGGCAGCACCTCGTCCATGTGATCGGCCTCGATGATGGTGAGGCTGCGCTTGACGTGGGCGGGAATCTCGACGAGATCCTTGCGGTTCTCCCTCGGGATGATGAGCGTGTCGATGCCGCCTCGCAGCGCCGCGATCATCTTCTCCTTGAGCCCGCCGATCGGCAGCACGCGCCCGCGCAGAGTGATCTCGCCGGTCATCGCGACGTTGGCGCGCACCGGAACCCGCGTCAGCGCCGAGGTGATCGCGGTGGCCAGCGTGATGCCGGCGGACGGCCCGTCCTTGGGCGTCGCTCCCTCGGGCACGTGGATGTGGATGTCGACCTTCGAATAGAAGTCGCGGGTCAGGCCGAGCTGCTTGGCGCGGGAGCGCACGTAGCTCATGGCCGCGCTCGCCGACTCCTGCATCACGTCGCCCAGGCGCCCGGTGATCTGGAGCTTGCCCTTGCCGGGCGTCACCGACACCTCGGTCTGCAACAGCTCACCGCCGACCTCGGTGTAGGCGAGGCCGGTGCAGACACCCACGCGATCTTCGCTCTCGGCCTTGCCGAAGCGGTACTTCGCCACACCGAGCAGCTTCTTCACCTTGGCCGGCGTGATGCGGGTGAGCTTCGCCGCGTCACCGGCCTTCACCACATCGCGGGCCACCTTGCGGCAGACCGAGGCGAGCTCGCGCTCGAGATTGCGCACGCCCGACTCCCGAGTGTGGTGGCGAATGATCTCGAGCAGCGCCGCATCGGAAAATTGGATCAGCGACTCGTTCAAGCCGTTCTGCTCGCGCACCTTCGGGATCAGGAAGTGGCGCGCGATCTGGAGCGTCTCGCTCTCGATGTAGCCCGGCAGCTGGATGATCTCCATGCGGTCCTGGAGCGGACGCGGGATCTGATGCAGCACGTTCGCCGTGCAGACGAACATGACCCGCGAGAGGTCGTAGTCCACGTCCATGTAGTGGTCGTTGAAGGTGTGGTTCTGCTCCGGATCGAGCACCTCGAGCAGCGCCGCCGACGGATCGCCGCGGAAATCCATCGACATCTTGTCGACTTCGTCGAGCAGGAAGACCGGGTTGCCGCTGCCGGCCTTCTTGAGCCCCTGCAGAATCTTGCCCGGCAGCGCACCGATGTAGGTGCGCCGGTGGCCGCGGATCTCCGCCTCGTCCCGCACGCCACCCAGCGAAACGCGCACGAAGTCGCGATCCGTGGCGCGCGCGATGGAGCGACCCAGCGAGGTCTTGCCGACGCCGGGCGGCCCCACCAGGCACAGGATCGGCCCCTTCATCTTCTCGACCAGCGCCTGCACCGCCAGGTATTCGAGAATGCGGTCCTTCGGCTTGTCGAGGCCGAAGTGGTCGGCATCGAGCACGGCCTCGGCCTCGGCGAGATCGTGCCGCTCTTCCTTGTACTCGTCCCACGGAAGCGTCAGGAACCAGTCGACGTAGTTGCGCACGACGGTCGCCTCGGCACTCATGGGCGACATCATCTTGAGCTTCTTGATTTCCTTCTCGCAGCGGCCCCGCGCCTCGTCGGGCATGTTCTTCTTGGCCAGCGCGTCTTCGAGCTCGTCGACCTCGTTCTTGAACTCGTCGCGCTCGCCGAGCTCCTTCTGGATCGCCCGCATCTGCTCGTTGAGGTAGTACTCCTTCTGCGAGCGCTCCATCTGCTTCTTCACGCGGCCGCGGATCTTGCGCTCGACCGAGAGCACCTCGATCTCCGCCTGCATGCGCGCGTAGACCTCTTCGAGCCGCTTGCCGGGCTCGAACGATTCCAACAGCTCCTGGCGCTCCGGCAGCTTCAGGCTCAGGTGCCCGACGACCGTATCCGCCAGACGGCCCGGCTCCTCGATCGCCGTCACCGTATTCAGGGTTTCCGGCGGAACCTTCTTGTTGAGCTTGACGAAGGTCTCGAAGCCCGAATGGACGGTGCGCACGACGGCCTGGGCCTCGGCGCTGGCCTCACCGGTCTCGTCGGCGATCTCGGCCTCGCAGGTGAAGAAGGGCTCGTCGCGCTCGAAGCGGCGAATGCGCGCGCGGGTCTTGCCCTCCACCAGCACCTTGACCGTGCCGTCCGGCAGCCGCAGCAGCTGGATGATGGTGCCGAGGGTTCCGACCTGGTGAATCTCCTCGGCGGTGGGCTCGTCGTCTCCCGCCTCGCGCTGAGCGCAGAGCAGCAGCTCCCGGTCGTTCTCCATGGCGTCTTCCAGCGCCTTGATCGAGCGCGCGCGCCCGACGAAGAGCGGCACCACCATGTGCGGAAAAACGACGATGTCGCGCAGCGGCAGCAACGGCAGGACGCGAATGTCCGCGTCCGCTTCGCCCGGACCATCGTCACTGCGGAAGATGCCCATGCGGCCCCCCGTCCGCCGCTCAGGCGGACTCCAGCTCCTGCTCCGGCTCCGGCTCCGGCTCTCGTTCCTGCTCTTGCTTGAGAACGAGCAACGGCGTGGCGCCCTGCTCGATCACCTCTTCGTTGATCACGACTTCTCCGACATCGTCCCGGGACGGGATGTCGTACATCAGGTCGAGCATCACGCCTTCCAGAATCGAGCGCAGGCCGCGCGCACCGGACTTGCGCTTGTAGGCCTGGCGCGCCACGGCGCGCAGCGCGCCGTCGACAAAGCGCAGGTTCACCTCCTCGAACTCGAAGAGCTTCTGGTACTGCTTGACCAGCGCGTTCTTCGGCGTGGTGAGGATGTCGACCAGCGCGTCTTCGGCGAGAGCGTCCAGCGTGGCCACGACCGGCAGCCGCCCCACGAACTCGGGAATCAGGCCGAAGGAGATCAGGTCTTCGTTCTGCACCTGGCGCAGGAACGCGCCGGGCTCCTGCTTGAGCCGCTTGGCCATCGGCGCGCCGAAGCCCATGCCCTTCACGCCCACTCTTCTCTCGACGATCTGCTCGAGATCGCAGAAGGCGCCGCCGCAGATGAACAGGATGTTGGAGGTGTCGATCTGCAGGAACTCCTGCTGCGGGTGCTTGCGCCCACCCTTCGGCGGCACGCTCGCCATGGTGCCCTCGATGATCTTGAGCAGCGCCTGCTGCACGCCCTCCCCGGAAACATCGCGGGTGATCGACGGGTTCTCGCTCTTGCGGGCGACTTTGTCGATCTCGTCGATGTAGATGATGCCCCGCTGCGCGAGCTCGACGTCGTAATTCGCCACCTGCAGCAGGTTCAAGATGATGTTCTCGACGTCCTCGCCGACGTAGCCCGCCTCGGTGAGCGTGGTGGCGTCGGCGATGGTGAACGGCACATCGAGGATGCGCGCCAGGGTCTGTGCCAGCAGCGTCTTGCCCGAGCCGGTGGGCCCGAGCAGCAGGATGTTGGCCTTCTGCAGCTCGACGTCCCCGGCGAATGTCTGGCTCTCGATCCGCCGGTAGTGGTTGTGGACCGCCACCGCGAGGATCTTCTTGGCCTTCTCCTGCCCGATCACGTACTCGTCGAGGGAATCCTTGATCTCCCTGGGCTTCGGAACCCGAGAGCTCTGGACAGGGGCTTCTTCCTGGCCGTATTCCTCTGCGATGATGTCGTTGCAGAGCTCGATGCACTCGTCGCAAATGTAGACGGTCGGACCCGCGATCAGCTTCTTGACCTCGCGCTGACTCTTGCCACAGAACGAGCACGAGAGGTTGGCATCGTCGTCCCGCTTCTTCATCCGCTCTGGCCTCCTTCGCCGCTTCCGTTGCCGGCGATGTGCTCACGCACCACGCGATCGACGATCCCGTAGCTCTGAGCCTCTTCTCCAGACATATAGTAGTCCCGCTCGGTATCGCGCGCGATCTCGTCGGCTGGCTTGCCGGTATGGTTCGCCAGGAGCTCGTTCATGCGATCGCGCAGGCTCAGGATCTCTCGCGCGTGGATCTCGATCTCGGTGGCCTGGCCCTGGATGCCGCCGAGCGGTTGATGAATCATGATGCGGGAGTTGGGCAGGGCCATGCGCTTGTCCTGCGCACCGGCTGCCAGCAGCCAGGCCGCCATCGAGGCGGCCTGCCCCAGGCAGATGGTGGCCACCGCAGGCCGCACGTACTGCATGGTGTCGTAGATGGCGAGGCCCGCCGTCACCGAGCCGCCCGGCGAGTTGATGTAGAGATGGATGTCCTTCTCGGGGTCTTCCGCCTCGAGAAACAGCAGCTGGGCGATGACGACGTTGGCGAACTCGTCGTCGATCGGCGTGCCGAGAAACACGATGCGGTCCCGCAGCAGACGGGAATAGATGTCGAGCCAGCGCTCGCCACGCGGGGTCTGCTCGACAACGCTCGGAATCAGGGGCATGAAAGTCTCCGCTCGACAGAGTAAACCGGTCGAGCCGTTCGGTCACTCGGGCAGAAATTCGTGTCTCGAGGGATCCCCGACTCCTGAAATGCTCGGGCCAGCACGCCGGCGGCGCTCGTCGGGGACGGAGGGGGAATCGCGCCGGTTTCCGGTGTGTCTCGCGCGCCGTGCAGCACGCGGTGCCCGGGCCTAAGTGTCCGTTGTTTCTTCGACTTTAGCCTGGGCCGCAAGGAATTCAAGCGCTTTCTCGTCGCGCAGCTGGCCCTCCAACGCTCGCTCGAGCTGGCCCTCGCCCCACCCCTCGCGCAGCCGCGTGGCGTCGACCCCCTGCTGCTCGGCCATCTCCGAGAGCTTGGCCTCGACGTCCTCGGCAGGCACCTCGAGGCTCTCGCTGTTGGCGACGGCTTCGAGCAGCAGCGCCTCGCGCACGTCGCGTTCCGCCTCGCCGCGCCACTCCTCGCGCCAACGCGCCATCTGCTCGTGCAATGCTTCGTGGGGCAGCTGACCGGCGAAGCGGCGATGGGCGGATTCGAGTCGCTGCTGAAGCTGCTGCTCCACCATGCCCGGCGGCACGTCGAAGCTCGCCCGCTCGATGAGCGAGTCGACGAGCGTGCGGTGCAACACGCTGCGCGCCTCGCGCTCCTTGCCGTCGCCGATGTCGCCGCGGATGCGCACGGTCAGCTCGTCGAGTGTCTCGAAAGCGCCCATATCCTTTGCGAATTCGTCGTCCAGCGCAGGCACTTCGCGGCGCTTGATCTCCACCACGTGCGCCGCGAACACGGCTTGCTTGCCGGCCAGCTGTTCGGCCGCGTAGTCGTCGGGAAAGGCGACCGTCACCTCGCGGTCCTCGCCCGATGCGGCGCCGCGCAGCTGCTCTTCGAAGCCGGGGATGAACTGGCCGGCACCGACCTGCAGCGAAACGCCCTGGCCGCTGCCGCCCTCGAAGGGCTCCCCGTCGATGCGGCCGACGAAATCGATCGTCGCCACGTGATCGTCGGCCAGCAGCGTGCCTTCCGGCTCCTCGACGAGCTGCACCTGGCGCTCGCGCAGGTTCTCGAGCTCGCGCTCGACCTCGTCGTCGGCCACCTCGACACTCGGGCGCTGGGCGGGCAGCCCCGCCAGGTCCGGCAGCTCGACCTGGGGCTTCACCTCGATGCGCGCGGTGTAGCGGAAGCTGGCGTCGGGCACCGGGGGCGACGCCTCGATCGAGGGCTCCGCCACCGCCTCGAGGCCCGCCGTCTGGACGGCGTCCATCAGCGTCTCCCCCACCAGGGTCTGCTCGATCTGCTCGACCAGCGAGGCGCCGTATTGCCGCTCGAGCACCGAGCGCGGCACCTTGCCCGGGCGGAAGCCCCTCACCTGTGCCTGCTTGGCGAGATCGCGATAAGCCCGGTCGAAGGCCTTCTTCACCCGCCCGGCGGCCACCTCGACCTCGACCCGATGCAGGATGGGGGTTTCCTCGTGGCTCTCTACCTGGACGTCCTGGGATGCGTTGTCTTGGGTCATGCTCTCGTGCCGCTGTGGATGCTGA
The DNA here is from genome assembly GCA_019310385.1 of Deltaproteobacteria bacterium. Taxonomy (GTDB): domain Bacteria; phylum Myxococcota_A; class UBA9160; order UBA9160; family UBA4427; genus JAFDEK01. The sequence continues at coordinate 53 of JAFDEK010000055.1, read as the reverse complement.
AGTGGAAGTGGGGCGGGAACCTAACGCGGGAGTCGAATGCGGCCACCTCCCCG
>JAFDEK010000009.1 GCA_019310385.1 Deltaproteobacteria bacterium | reverse complement strand
CGTCGGTCTCCAGGTATCGCCGAATGTGGTCATCCATGACCTGCAGGATGTTGGCTTTCGAGTTCTTCGGATCGGCGGGCTCGTCACGCACGGGGGAATCCTCTTCGGCAATCGCGATTCGACAGGGTATTCACTGGCGATTGTCACGTCAACGTCGTCGAGAGCGATCCGGGCGGCGGGCAGCCCGCATGGGCGGATTAGAGTTCGAGCTCGAACTGATGTGCCTTGGGGTGAAACGCAACGCGCGTGAATCGGTCGATGAACCCGTGGTTGCCTAGAAGACCGTTCACACCGGGTGGCAACTGACCGAATTGTGCTCGCACTTGAAAGGTCTCGTCCAACTCGGGCAGCTCCAGGTCGACTGGCCACAGTGCGGTCGGTGCGGATCCTCCGACGCCTTGTGTGCCGACAACTCGACCACCGTCGAGTGGGTTCATCCCGACCGTGTGTGCAAGCTCCGCGTTGAACAAGCAATGGTCCGACCCGGTATCCAGGACCATGGGCACCAAGTTAGATACCCGGTCGGCGGGCCTGTTGTGAAGGCGAACGTACACGTATGGGCGCCAGACATTCAGCCCGGGGATCCGGGTGTACTCGAAGTTCACGCAGGCTCGACCTGCCCCATGTAGGCAACGGGCATTTCGGTCGGGACCTGAGTCAACACTGCCGTCTTGTCGTCGACGCTCACTCCGCTCGCAGAAAGCGCTTCTTCGGCGGTTCGGCCTTGCCCGATCACCTTCTGCTTCTTCCCGACTCTAACGACAACCCATAGCCCCTGAAGCTCATCCGGAATTCGCGCGAAATCGAGCCTAGGGATCTGAGTCTGCGACATGACACCCCCCCTTGAGTACCGAAGATAGCGCGTGCTCAAGGACTACAACCCCGATCGCTCTGGCGCAGCTTGGCGACCTGATCTCACAAGTGCGCCGCCCAGGGGATCGAAGCTTCAGCTGCGCGGCCTGGCCAGGCCGCACACACGCCGCTTGGATCACGCACTGACCAAGCTCGATGGGAGGCGACGACACGGCCGGCGAACTTCGCGTACTCGGGAGGGCAGTCCTTCGAAAGCAGCAGGATCTCCGGCGGGACCGGAGGGGCAAGAGACTGGATCCTCATCGAGTTCGCGTCAAGAGTTGACGCGTGTTCACGACGCGCGGCTCGAGGCCAGCGGGTCTACCAACCGGTGCGCGACCCAGCGCAAGCGCAGAGCGAGCAGCCTAGAACAGGCTCGATAGATGCCAGGGCGCTTCCTGCGCCCCGCCCTCAGAGCTCCGCCTCGGCCTCCCGCGCGGCTTCCCGCTCCCGCCGCGCGCGGCGGATCTTCTGCAGGCGCAGGTCGACGGAACGGCCGTGGCCCGTCAGGCCCTCGACCTCCGCGAGACGAATTACCTCGGCGCCCAGCTCCCGCAGCTTGGGAGGCTCGAAGCGCACGAAGGAGGTGCGCTTGAGGAAGTCGTCCACGCCCAGGGGCGAGAAGAAGCGCGCGGTGCCACCCGTGGGCAGCACGTGGTTGGGCCCCGCGATGTAGTCCCCCACCGCGACCGGGGTGTAGTGCCCCAGGAAGACCGCACCGGCGTTCACGACCCGCTTGTGCATGAGCTCCGCGTCCTTCACCGCGAGTACGAGGTGCTCACCGCCGTACTCATTGGCGAGATCCATGGACTCGTTGATGTTCCGCGTCACCACGATGGCCCCGCGCTTGGTGAGGGACTCGCGCGCGATGTCGGCGCGCTCGAGGTCCTTGATCTGCTTGGTGAGCGCGCTCTGCACCCGGGTCGCGATGCCCTTGCTGTTGGTGATCAGCACCGCCTGGGCGAGCTCGTCGTGCTCCGCCTGGGAGATCAGATCGGCGGCGAGCCAGGCCGGCGTGGCGCTGGTGTCTGCAACGATGCAGACCTCCGTGGGCCCCGCCTCGGCGTCGATCCCCACGTCGCCGAAGACCAGGCGTTTCGCGGTTGCGACCCAGATGTTCCCGGGACCGGTGATCTTGTCGACCCGCGGCACGCTCGCGGTGCCGTACGCCATGGCGGCCACCGCCTGGGCGCCCCCCATCTTGAAAATCCGGTGCACGCCCGCTACCCGCGCGGCCATCAGCACCTCGGGACGGATGGAGCCGTCTGCCTCGGGCGGCGTCGCCATGATGATCTCGGGCACCTCGACCACCGACGCCGGCACGGCGTTCATGATGACGCTCGAGGGATAGACCGCCTTGCCGCCGGGAACGTAGATCCCCACCCGCTCGAGGGGTCGGACTCGCACGCCCATGTAGGCGCCGCCCTCTTCGCGCATCTCCCAGCTCGAGGGAATGCGCTTGCGGTGGAAGTCGCGCACCCGCATGGCCGCCTTGCCGATGGCGGCGCGGTCACCGGGGTCGACCAGCTCGCAGGCCGCGTCCCACTCGTCCCGGCCCACCTCCAGGCTCTCGAGGTCGGCTCCGTCGAATTCCTTCACACAGGCGAAAAGCTCCGCGTCATCGCCCTCGCGCACGCGGGAGATGATCGCCGCAGCCTGCTTCTCGACGTTCTGCCCCGCGCTCTCGCGCCGCGCGCAGATCGTCGACCAGGCGCGGTCGAAGCCCGATTCATCGGTCTTCAGAACGCGCAGCAGCTTCGCTGTGGATCGGCTCGCCATGTTTCAGTCCTCCAGGTGGCGCTGCGGCCCTCGAGCTCCCCGACGTGCCGCGACGACGCGGGGTTGCCGCGCCAGGTCACGCAAGGTCTCGATCTCGACCAGCCCCGCCTCCATACACCATTGCGCGACCGAATCCTCCTGGCCAGGGCTCAGCTCCACCGCGAAGCCTCCCCCATCCACGAGGTGCGCAACCACCGCCCCCACCAGGGGCCGAAGAAGCGCGAAACCGTCTTCCCCTCCGAAGAGTGCCTCCTCGGGCTCGTGATCCAGCTCGGGCGGCAGCTCTCCGGCTTCCGACCGAGCCAGATAGGGAGGATTCGAAACCACGAGGTCGAACTCCTCCCCTCGAACCGGCTCGAAGAGGCTTCCCTCCAAAAAGCGAATTCGATCGCTCAGCTGCAACTGGTCGGCATTTACGCCCGCAATCTGTAGCGCTGCCGTGGAAATATCGGTTGCGGTCATCATCGCCTTGGGGCGTTCGTGGGCGATCGCGAGGGCGATGGCCCCCGATCCGGTGCCGATGTCGAGCACCCGGTACGCCCCGTCGGGGTCCGGCAAGCGGTCCAGAGCCGCCGAGACCAGGGTCTCGCTGTCGGGGCGAGGGGTCAAGACATCGGAGCTCACCTTGAGGTTCAGGGACCAGAACTCCTTCTCGCCCAGCAGCTGAGAAACGGGAACGCGTTCGCTTGCCCTGTGCCGCACCAGCTCGCGGAAGCGGGCGCGCTCTTCCTCGAGCACGGGCTTCTCGAAATCCAGGTAGAGCCGGAGCCGCGAGGTTCCGAGCGCGTGGGCGAGGAGCAGCTCGGCGTCCAGGCGAGCGGTCTCGATGCCTCGGGACTCGAAGTGCTGGGCGGTCCAGCGCAGCAAATCGAGGACCGTCCAGGTCTGCTGCGATCCCCCGGCGTCGGCCTCGTCGCTCACCGGGCTTCTTCGCTGCGGGCTTCTTCGGTCCGAGCATTGATGGCGCCCCGCACGGCGTCGAGGAGTTCGTCCAGATCGCCCTCGAGGACGGCGTCGAGCTTGTGGAGCGTGACTCCGGCGCGGTGATCCGTGACCCGGCTCTGGGGGTAGTTGTAGGTGCGGATCTTCTCGCTGCGCTCGCCCGTCCCCACCTGCTCGCGCCGCTGGCTGGCGCGCTCGTCGGCGGCCCGCTGTTGCTCGAGCTCCAGGAGCCGCGATCGCAGCACCTTCATCGCCTTGGCCTTGTTCTTGTGCTGGGACTTCTCGTCCTGGCACTGCACCACGAGGCCCGTGGGCAGGTGAGTGATGCGCACCGCGGAGTCGGTGGTGTTGACGCTCTGGCCCCCCGGCCCGCCGGCGCGCATGACGTCGATGCGTAGATCCTGACCGTCGATCGCCACGTCGACGTCCTCGGCCTCGGGCATCACCGCCACGGTGACCGTCGAAGTGTGGATGCGGCCCTGGGACTCGGTAACGGGAACCCGCTGCACCCGGTGAACGCCGCGCTCGTGCTTGAAACGACTGAAGACGTCGCTACCGACGATCATGGCGATCACTTCCTTGAAGCCGCCTCCCGGGGTGGGCGAGCTCGAGAGGGGCTCGATCTTCCAGCCGCGATTCTCCGCGTAGCGGGTGTACATCCGGAAGAGATCGGCGGCGAAGAGCGCCGCTTCGTCCCCCCCAGTGCCGGCGCGGATCTCGAAGATGGCGTTCTTCTCGTCGTTGGGGTCTTTCGGGGTGAAGAGCAGGGACAGCTCGGCATCGAGGGCAGCGAGCTCGGCGCTCAAGCTCTCGACCTCGGAGCGCGCCATTTCGGCCAGATCGGGATCCGCGTCCTCCGTCATGGCGCGAGACTCTTCGAGCTCGCCGAGGACGCGGCGGTAGCGCTCGCCCACCTCGATGATCGGGCGCAGGGCGCCGAGGCCCTTGGCGAGCTTCTGGTACTGGCCCGGCTGACTCGCCACCTCGGGATCCGAGAGCTGGCCCTCGATCTCTCGGGAGCGCTCCTCGGCTTCGGTGATTCGTTCGAGGTAGTTGGGCATGGGCGCCCTGCCGGGCTCGCTCAGGAGTTCATCGACTCGAGGAACTCGTCATTGGTCCCTGTCGCCTTGATCTTCCCGAGCAGGAACTCCATGGAGTCCACCGGGGAGAGGGGCGCGAGCACCTTGCGCAGGATGTACATGCGATTGAGCGTCTTCTCCGCCAGCAGGAGTTCCTCGCGGCGGGTCGCCGAGCGGTTGATGTCGATTGCGGGGTAGGTGCGCCGGTCCGCGAGCTTGCGGTCGAGCACCAGCTCGCTGTTTCCCGTGCCCTTGAATTCCTCGAAGATCACCTCGTCCATGCGTGAACCGGTATCGATGAGCGCGGTCCCGATGATGGTCAGGCTGCCGCCCTCCTCGACGTTGCGGGCGGCACCGAAGAAGCGCTTCGGCTTGTGGAGCGCGTTGGAGTCGACACCGCCGGAGAGAATCTTCCCGGAGTGGGGCACCACGGTGTTGTGGGCCCGGGCCAGGCGCGTGATCGAATCCAGCAGGATCACCACGTCGCGCTGGTGCTCGACCAGGCGCTTCGCCTTGGCGATCACCATGTCGGCCACCTGGACGTGGCGCGTGGCGGGCTCGTCGAAGGTCGACGAGATCACCTCGGCCTTCACCGTGCGCTGCATGTCCGTCACCTCCTCGGGCCGCTCGTCGATGAGCAGCACGATGAGGTAGACCTCGGGGTGGTTCTCCGCGATCGCGTTGGCGATGTCCTTCAGGATCATCGTCTTGCCGGCCTTGGGGGGCGATGTGATGAGCGCCCGCTGCCCCTTCCCGACCGGCGCGATCAGGTCGATGATGCGCGTGGTGAGTCCGCCCACGTCGGACTCGAGGGTGAACTTGTCCTGGGGGTAGAGCGGCGTGAGGTTGTCGAAGAGGATCTTGTGCTTGGCCTTCTCCGGCGCCTCGAAGTTGATGCTCTCGACCTTGAGCAGGGCGAAGTAGCGCTCCCCCTCCTTGGGCGGACGGATCTGCCCCTCGACCGAGTCGCCGGTGCGCAGATTGAAGCGGCGGATCTGCGAGGGCGACACGTAGATGTCGTCGGGCCCGGCGAGGTAGTTCTGGTCCGGCGCGCGCAGGAAGCCGAAGCCGTCCTGCAGGATCTCGAGCACACCCTCGGCGAAAATCTGTCCGCGCGAGGCCGTCTGTGCCTGGAGGATCGCGAAGATCAGATCCTGCTTGCGCATGCCCGCGGCGTTCTCGATGTTCCTTTCTTCCGCGAACTCCGTGAGCTCCTGCATGCTCTGCGACTTGAGCTCACAGACATAGATCTTTTCCTGGTCGTTGTCCTCGAGCGCGGCGAGCTCCTCCTCGGCGAGCTCGTCGTCCGAAGGCAGATAGTCGCGTTGGGCCGACTGCTTGCCGCCGCCGCGATTGCCCCGGTTGCCCCCCCCGGCGGAGCCTCCGGTGCGGGAACGCCGCCCCCGGCTGCGCCGGCCGCGGTTACTGCCGTCGCGGTTGCTGCCGTCGCGGTTGCTGCCGTCGCGGTTGCTGTTGTTCGAGGGTCCGTTCGAGTCGCCTGCTCGCTCGCTGCTCACGTGATCTTCTCTCTCATGGTTGGATACCAATGATGTGAATGGCTCTTTGTATCGATCTCATGCTGGGAATCTCGAGCTGGGAGTCTCTGGATTTCGAGTGGGGGAATGGGTGTTCGAGGGGGATTCGGGGGTGGGTTGGTTCGCGATTCGCTGGATTGGGTTCCCGATCTCTTTCGAGTCGCATGTGGAAATTCGCGGACGGTCTCGCGCTCGGGCGCGGTATCAGGCTTCATCCACCAGCGGCAGTCACGCGGTACGCATCGCCTGGCGAATAGTCGTCGGAATCTGAGCTTTCGTTCGGACCGACAGGCCTGGAAGTTGACCGAAATTCGCTCGCGTCACCATTTCGCGTCACCATTTCGCGACTTCAACGCGACTTCAACGCGATTTCACGAGCCATGCTCTGCCTTCGCGCGCTCCGATTGCCGCTGCCGCTCGTCCCCGATCTCCAACCGTCCCAACCGTGTCTCCTGTCAGCTCCTGCTGGCTTCTGCCGGCTTCCGGCCCGGCTCCGTTCCTGGAGAGCCCGTTGGGCTTCGGAATTCCGCTGCTGGACATAAATTGGGAGGGACTTGGGAGATTCGAGGCTAGACCCGTCACCAACCGCTGTCAAGGCCGCGCTAGCGCGCCCACGAAGTGGACCATCCGGCCCGCGGCCTCGCCGTCGCGCCGGTAGGAGTGGAAGCGCTCGACGCCGCAGCGGGTGCAGGAATCCGGGATCACACCCCGCGCCCCGGCCTCGACCCCGGCCCGCCCGAGCGCGGCCGCAGCGAGGCGCCCCAGATCGAGGTAGGCGTGCCCCGCCCGCGAGGGCCGACTCGCGGTCTCGAGATCCCGGGCAAAGCGCGAGCCCAGGGCCGAGAGCACGGGCTCGTCGACCTCGTAGCAGCAGATGCCGATATGGGGCCCCACGACGGCCCTGAGCCGCATGCCAGGGCCCGAGAGGCCGCCCAGGGCCTCGATTCCCGCTTCGATGACTCCCTGGGCGAGCCCACGCCAGCCGGCATGGATCGCCGCCACCGCGTACCCGTCTTCGCTACAGGCGAGGATGGGCACGCAGTCCGCAGTCGCCACGGCGACCGGGATTCCCGCTGTCCGCGACACCACGGCGTCGGCTTCAGCGGGAGTCAGGCCCTGGCCATCCCCGGCCTCGATGCGCGCCACCGCGGCACCGTGGACCTGCTGGGGTCTCAATATCCCCTCGGGGATAACGCTCCCCCGCACGCCGAAGCCGTGGAGCACCCCCGCCTCGGCGAGGAGCGGGTGGCGCAGGGCGGCCGGGATCGCGGCGCTCATCCCTCGGCCTCCGCGAGGGTCGCTGCGAGACGGGCGAGATCGGCGGGGAGCGGCGCCTCGAAGTGCACGCGCTCGCCGCTTCGTGGATGTACGAAGCCCAGCGAGGCGGCATGCAGAGCCGGGCGGGTCAAGGCCGCCTCCGCGGCGCTGCGGCGCGCCGGCCGGCGCGCGCCTCCCCCGTACACAGGATCGCCCACGACGGGGAGCCCCACCGAGGAGAGGTGTACGCGGATCTGGTGGGTGCGACCGGTTTCGGGTCGGATCGAAAGACGACTGATTCCACTGGCGGGAAAGCGCGCCTCGACCCGCCAGCGGGTGCACGCCGCGCGCCCCGAGCGGGTGCGCACGCTCATGCGCTTGCGATCCTGGGGATGACGCCCGATGGGGCGATCGATGGTCCCGCTCTCGCTTCCCGGCAGCGCGCGCACGAAGGCCACATAGACGCGCTCGATGCTGTGGTCGTGGAACTGCGCGGCGAGGGCCTGGTGGGCCGCGTCGGTCTTGGCCACCACGAGGATCCCCGAGGTGCCCCGGTCGAGACGGTGCACGATCCCCGGCCGCAATACGCCCCCGACGCCCGCGAGATCACCGCAGTGGTGAAGCAGCGCGTTGACGAGGGTCCCCGATGCGTGCCCCGGCGCAGGGTGCACCACCATCCCCGCCGCCTTGTCGACCACGACGAGGTCGGCGTCCGAGTAGACGATGTCGATGGGAATGGCCTCGGCCTGCGCCTCGGCGGCCGTGGCTTCGGGCACCGCGGCCTCGATCTGATCGCCGACAGCGCCCCTCTGGCTGGGCCGGCAGCTGCGCCCATTCACGCGCACGCGCTCGGCCTCGATCCAGCGCCGCACCTGGGCGCGCGACACCCCGGAGAGCTTGCTGAGCGTCACGTCGAGTCGGGCGCCCGCGTCCGCTTCCGCGACGGAGAATCGCAGTAGCATGGCCTCGCCCGGGGAGATCCCTTCGCCGCCGAGCTCGTCGTCATCGAGCTCGTCGGTCCCGGTCTCTTCCGGGCGGATCACTTCCTGCCGAGGAGGCCCGACCGGCGCGGCGCGTCGCGAGACTCCTCGAGTCGCGCCATGTAGCCCGTCGCGACCCGCTTCGTGTCGAGCCCGATCGCACGCGCATAGGCGCTCACGAAGCCGCGCACATAGACCGCGGCCGGCAGCTCCCCGTAGCGCTCGTCTTCGATGTGCTGCAGACAGGTGCGACTCACCTTGGTCACGGCGGCGATCTGCTCGAGCTCGATCCCCCGGCGCATTCGAGCCCGGCGCAGGCCCGCGCCGTCGAAGTCCTGCTCCTCCTCCTCGACCTCGGCGTGCAGATCTTCGAACACGTCGATGGCAGCGGGCAGCTCGGCCACCGTCGCCGAAGGCGGCGCAGCTTCGCGGTCCGAGTCGAAGGCCAGGGCGGTCATGCTCTCGACGCTCAGCGTACTCCTGCGCACCGAGGACGGCCGGACGTCTGGGTCGCGCTCCGACAGCTCGTCTGCGGGCACCTCGTCGTCGTATGCGCTGCGTGCCTCGAAGCTGCAGAGCACCTCGTAGGCGCACTCGATGCGATCGCGGATCACCGCCGCATCCGCCGTGTCGAAGAGGGAGTAGAGCGCCAGCGACTCCTCCGCGTAGGCGGCCTTCGCGATGCGGTAGGCACGCTCCACCTCCTCGGGAGCCGCATCGCGCGAGATCTCGAGGATGTCATAGTGATTCTGCTCATCGAGGGGCTTCATGAGCCTGCACCCGACCGCGCCCGCGGCCGACCGGCCGGCTCGAGACTCTCCTCGCGAGCCGCCGCCAGCTTGTGGGCGATACGCTGGAGATAGACCGACGCATCCGACTTCGGGCGGTAGTCGACCACCGGCTTGCGAGCCGCAACCGAGAGCCGCGCCGCCTCGTCCTGGTTCACGTAGCCGAGGTAGTCGGCCTCGACGCCAAAGTACTTGCGGCACACGCTGCACACGGCGAAGCCCAGCTTGATGTCCTCCGCGGTTCGCGCACTGTTGACCACGACCCGCGGGCGGAACTCGCGCATGGTCTCGACGAAGAGGGATCCTTCGATCGGGTCCAGCGCTTCGATCTCCCGCAGCAGGTCGAGGGGCGTGCGGATACCGCGCTCGTTGCGCTGATCCATCGCGGCGGTGACGAGCTTTCGCACGCCGTGCCCCACCATGGCCAGGCGCATCCTGCGGTAGAAGGCCGCGCGCAGGAAGGTATAGGCGTTCTCGACCGAGGTCGGCTCGGGCGCCAGGACCACCAAGCCCTCGTCACCCACCAGGAAATAGTCGAGAACCGAGGAGTGGGAGCCAGCGCCGAGATCCAGCAGCACGAAGTCGGCCTGCAGCCGCCGCAGGGAACGCATGAGCCGCACCCGCCGCAGGTGGCTCGGCTGGGCATCACCCAGGTTGGCGTGGGTACCGGCGATCAGCTGGAGGTTGGGGATCGGCGTTTCGACCACCAGCTTGGCAATGTCCTCCTCGCGTTGGGCGACGAAGTCCGCGAGGCTGGCTCGCGGCGCGGGCGCACCCAGGCAGGTGTGCAGGTTTGCGCCCTCGAGGTCGGCGTCCACCGCCACCACGCGGTAGCCGGTGCGGGCCAGCACCACTGCGAGGTTCGCGACCAGGAAGGACTTGCCAACGCCACCCTTGCCGCCGCCGACGGCGACGATGCGCGCTGGCGGCGAACTCGAGGCGGCGGGCACCGGCTGCCGCGGGTTGGGCGCCTGCTGCCGCGGGTTGAATGTTCCAGCGACCCGCGCTTCGCCCGGATCGCGCTCAGCGCCCTTCCCACTCCGCTCGGAAGCGGAAGGCGCACCCGTCGCTATTCCATTGCCCGTGGTTGTCGGATCCGTCGTTCTCCCCCCCCGCCCTACTGTTTACAGTACTTCGCCGCGCCGTCCTCGCGCCAGCCCCGAGCCAACATATCCAGTGAACTCTCGAAGCCGTTCAGAAAGGGCTTCCACTCGCGATATCGCACTCCCGATGGCGCAATGCCCACCAGCGGCGACCAGCGAGGCCGCTTGGGCCTTCGACGCAGCCGCACGCCGGCCTGCTCGGGCGTGCGCCCCCCCTTTCTACGATTGCACGGGACGCAGCAGCAAACGATGTTCTCCCAGGTGGTCGGGCCCCCCTGCGCCTTCGGGATCACGTGATCGAGGTTGAGCTGGGCCCGGGGAGGCCGCTGCGCGCAGTACTGACACGTGAAACGGTCACGGGTGAAGATGTTGGTACGACTGAATCTCACCTGTCGCTTGGGGAGACGGTCGAAGTGGGTGAGGACGATGACCCGGGGCACCGGCATTCCGCCGCGACTCGTGCCGATGACGTCGCCTTCGGCGGTGAAGCCGCTCTCCAGCCAGCCGTGGAAGTCGAAGGTCTCGTAGCGGGCGTTGACCGCCCGGGCGCCGCCCTGGTAGATGAGACAGAAAGCCCTACGTACCGATGTCACGTGAATCGGCAGATAAGATCGATTCAATACCAAGACGTTCGTATTCAGCATGACCCGGCGTCAGAAAGCTACCGGATGGCGAAGAGCGCTTCAACGCAATGCTCGAGCGAAGGCCGCGGCGACGTCGTCGAGCTCCTCCTCTGCCACCGTGCGCAGATCGACGAGCACGGCATCGTCGCGCAGCCTGGCGAGCACCGGGATCGTCGCGGCGCGCAGGCGCTCGGCGATACGCAGGGGGCTCGGCCCGCCTTCCCCGCTTCGAATGACGACGGCCCAGCTCTCGAGCTCGAAGCCGGGCAGCGAGCCGCCCCCCACCGGAACCCGATCCGCCTCGACACGGACCCGCACGGGAGCCACGACCCGCTTCTCCATCCGCCCACACAGGCGCCGGGCGCGCTCCTCGATCTGCTCGGGCGCCTCGAGCAGGGCGCGCAGCAGGGGGATTTCGTCGCACGCGGCGCCCCGGAGCATGGCACCCACCGTCCAGTCGAGAGCCGCGAGGCTCAGCTTGTCGAGCCGCAGGGCGCGAGCGAGAGGATTGCTCGCCATGCCGTCCACCAACGCGCGGCTACCCAGGGCGATCCCGGCCTGGGGACCTCCCAGGAGCTTGTCGCCCGAAAAGCAAACCAGGTCGGCGCCCAGGGCGAGCCGCCCAGGTGCGAAGGAGTCCGCGGGGAAGCCGCGATCGCGCAGGTCCACGAAAGTGCCGGCGCCCAGATCCTCGATCACGGGCAGGCCGTGGGCGCGGCCGATCTCCGCCAGAGCCGGCAGCTCGACCTCGGCCACGAAGCCTCGCTGCTCGAAGTTGCTCCGGTGCACCTTGAGCAGGAGCGCGGTCTCGGAACCGATCGCCTCCTCGTAGTCCCGCGGATGGGTGCGATTGGTGGTCCCCACCTCGATCAGGCGCACCCCGGCGCGCTCCATGATGGCGGGCACCCGGAAGGAGCCCCCGATCTCTACCAACTCCCCTCGGGAAACCACCACTTCCTTTCCGCGGGCCACGCTGTCGAGGGCCAGGAGCACCGCGGCGGCGTTGTTGTTGACCGCCAACGCCGCCTCGGCGCCTGACAGGCTGCAGAGCTTGCGCGCCAGCGCGGAGAGCCGCTGGCCTCGACGGCCGGTCTCGAGATCGAGCTCGAGGGACGAGTAGCCGAGCGCGGCATCCCGGGCGGCCTCGGCGGCCCCGGACGCCAGGGGGGCGCGGCCGAGGTTCGTGTGCAGCACCACCCCCGTGGCGTTGATGACTCTGCGGGGATGAGGTGCCGCCAGCCTGCGGGCCGCCGCGGCACTGCGCTCGATCGGGTCCGGGTCGGGCTCCACGACGCCCCCGGCCGGCTGCGAGATTCGCTCTCGCATCTCCGCCACCACCCCGCGGGACGCCGCTGTGGCGGCCCATTCCGGCAGATCGGGGTAGGAGTCCCTCACCTGCCGACTCAGGCGATCCACGCTGGGCAGCTTTCTTCGGGGGTCCGGGTTGACGGGGTGTGTCGGATCCATGATTGTCTCTCAGATTTGTGCGGCCCAGCTGGGTCGTTTCCCGAGACGCGAGTCCGCAGCCCTGGAACCCCTGGGGTCAGCGGGGCCGCATCTTCCCTTTGGGGCTCTAGCTTCTCTCGGTGAATAAAGGACACCGAGCGCTCTAGAGATCACCCGCTGGGGTTGCGGAGTCAAGCGGAGTCGAGAAAGGAAGCCGATTTCGACTCGAATCGCCCGCTCGTAGTGCAGTGAGCTCGGCAGTTCGAGGGTGTCATAGATAGCTGATTGGGTCTTGGGGGCCCCAGCAGCGTGGCATCACGGCGGGCAGCGCCTGTCCAACCACAGTGCGCGGTCGAGTAGACTCCTCATATGTGTCCGGGATGTCAGTCGAGATGGACGGCGGCGGGGTGCTGCTGATAATTGGGACTCGATCGGCGAATGATCCAGCTGAATCCGCGAAGTGAGATTTTTTTTGCGAGCCGACGATTTTCGATGCAATTTCGGGAGACTAGTGAGTGTCTCCGTCTATTCGAGGCCACCTCTGGTCGCCTCGGTCCTCAGCTGAACCCCGCCCTCGCGGTTGTCCAAGCCGCGTGAAAAGACCTCCGATCTCCCAAGCCGGCTCGCAACTGCCGGAGGAGAGAGGTGTAGCGCCGTCGACCTGGCCGAGAACGTCCTGACCCAAGGGGTCGCTGCAAGCGCAGCTACGCGCCGCCCCCAGGACCTCCTGCCCACGACGCCGCTCGCCCTGCTCCTCAGAACGGGTGACGGATGCAGAACGAGATCATCATCAATGCAGACCCCGGTGAGACCCGGGTCGCGATCCTGGAACGATCTTCCTTCTCCGAGCTCTACATCGAGCGCTCCGGCGAGAAGAGCGTCGTGGGAAACGTCGTCAAGGGCAAGGTAAGCCGGGTGCTGCCCGGCATGCAGGCCGCCTTCGTCGACGTGGGCCTCGAGAAGGCGGCATTCCTCTATGTGGGGGATTACTTCCCCTACAACGGCGACGAGAGCGACGAGCCCCCGCGCCGGCGGGGCCGCGGGCGGGGCAACCAACGTTCCCTCCCGAAGATCGAGAACGTCCTGCGCGAGGGCCAGGACATCGTGGTCCAGATCGCCAAGGAGCCCATCGGGAGCAAGGGCGCGCGGATCACCTCCCACATCTCCATCCCCGGACGCCACCTCGTCCTGACCCCGTGGGCTCGGCGAGTGGGCGTGTCGCGGCGCATCGACTCCGACAAGGAGCGCCGCCGTCTGCGGGAGATCGTCGAGCGCCTGCGCACCAAGGATCTGGGCTTCATCATTCGAACCGCCGGCGACGGGGTTCGCGAGGCGGACCTCGATGCCGACATCCGCTACCTCACCTCCGTCTGGGACGAGGTGCAGATCAAGGTCGGGGAGCAGCCCGCGCCCGCGGTGCTCTATTCGGAGCTGGATCTGCCCCTGAAGATGATCCGCGATTTCGCGAACGACGAGACCAAGCGCATCGCCGTCGATTCCCAAGAGGTCTACGAGCAGATGAAGAGCTTCGTGGACCGCTTCGTCGCGGACCCGAAGCCCAGGATCGAGCACTACGAGGGTGCCGCTCCCGTCTTCGACGAGTTCGGCCTCGAATCGCAGATCCACGACAATCTCGAGCGAAAGGTCTGGCTCAAGTCCGGCGGACACCTGGTGGTCGACCAGAGCGAGGCCCTCACCGCCATCGACGTGAATACCGGCCGCTACATCGGCAAGCGGGACCTCGAGGAGACGGTCTTCAAGACCAACCTCGAGGCCGTCAAGGAGGTGGTCTACCAGCTCCGCTTCCGCAACATCGGTGGCCTGATCATCATCGACCTCATCGACATGGAGTCGGCGGACAACCGCGAGAAGGTCTACCGGGCCCTGCAGGAGGCGCTGCGCTCCGACAAGGCACGCACCAACATCCTCAAGATCTCCGAGCTCGGCCTCGTGGAGATGACGCGCAAGCGCACGCGGGAGAACCTGGTTCAGACCGTGTGCGAGCCCTGCAGCTACTGCGAGGGCCGCGGCTACGTGCTCTCGCGCAAGAGCGTCGCCTTCAAGGTCCTGCGCGAGATCCGCAACGATCTGCCGCGCTTCTGCGGTCGCCACATCGCGATCACGGTCAGCCCCATGGTGGCCGAGGAGCTGCTGGTTTCCGGCAAGGACGCCCTCGCCAAGCTCGGCGAGGATCTGGGCCGGGAGATCGAGGTGCGGGCCCGGCCCGGCCTCCACCAGGAGCAGTTCGAGGTCACCGCCCTCGACTCGGGACCCGCCATTGCGATCTCCCTGCTCTGGCTCGAGGACCGCAAGGCGAAGGAGGAGGACGAGGCGGCAGCGAAATCGCGCAGAAGGGGCCGGCGCCGTGGAGCCGGGTCCGAGGAGCTCGCAGAAGAGATCCCCAGCGACGAAAAGCCCGGGGACGAGAAGCCGGAAGACGAGAAGCCCGACGACGAGGCGGAGGCCGCAAGCGAGGCCCAGCAGGTGGCCGGCAGCGCGCTGATCGCGGTGGCCGCAGACGGTGGAGAAGCAGCCGAAGGCGCTGCAGAGGCCCAAGACGACGTAGAGGCCCAAGACGACGTAGAGGCCAAGGACGCCGCAGAGGCCAAGGAAACCCCGGCGTCTGCGGATACGGACGCGGCCAGCGCGGAGCTCCCCGAGCCCGCAGGCGAAGAGGCCGGGGAAGCCGAAGAGGTCACTCCCGTTCGGACGGAAGCGGACGCCGACACGAGCGAGCCGATTCCCGAGGGGCCGAGTGCGCTGGACGAGGGCAAAACCCTTGACGAAGCAGCGGAATCGCGGATACTCCCCGCCTCCCAGAAGGTCGAGGAGTCGTGATGTACGCCGTTGTCCGCACAGGCGGAAAGCAGGTCCGGGTCAGCCCGGGTGATTCGGTCCGTGTCGAGAAGCTCACCGGTGAGGTGGGACAGCGCATCGAGCTCGACGAGGTCCTGCTGGTCGGCGGCGAGGGCGATCTCAAGGTCGGTAAGCCCACGGTCGACGGCGCGAAGGTGCTGGGCACCATCACCGCCCAGGATCGTCACCCCAAGATCACCGTCTTCAAGATGAAGCGGCGCAAGGGCTACCGGCGCAAGCAGGGTCACCGACAGTCCTACACCGAAGTCCACGTGGACGAGATCCAGCCCTGACAGGCCCCTGTTCTGCGTCAAGAACAGCACGATCTCGATCAACAACACCAAGATCAACAACACCAAGATCAACAACACCAAGATCAACAACAGCACGATCAACACAGCAAGGTTAGGAACAATGGCTCACAAGAAAGGTCAGGGCAGCTCCAGGAACGGACGGGACAGCAACGGCCAGCGCCGGGGCATGAAGGTATTCGGCGGCCAGAAGGTCACGGCCGGCTCCATCCTCATGCGCCAGCTCGGTACCAGGATCCACCCGGGTAAGAACGTCGGACTCGGCCGCGACTTCACGCTCTTCGCCCTGTGCGACGGCGTCGTGAGCTACGGACGGGCTCGGGGCCGCAAGGTCGCCGTGATCGAGCCTCAGCCCTAGCCCAGCCCTAGCCCAGCGCCAGCCCGGGCTTCCCGGGAATCCCCACTTTTTCTACCTTCGCGCGCCTCCTCCCGCGCCTTCTCGCGGAGCCTCTTCCCGCGGAGAGGGGCGAGCGGTGTATGCTCGCGCGGGCGATCCGGCCGATGGCGCCGGCGGCGTGCGCGTCTTCGCCCGCACCCCCAACATCCCGGGGGCCCTCGAGATGGTGCCTTCGACATGAAGTCGGATCAGAACTTCGTAGACGAAGTGAAGGTGACCGTGACCTCCGGCGACGGAGGCAACGGGATGGTGTCCTTCCGCCGGGAGAAGTTCGCACCCCGCGGCGGGCCCAGCGGCGGCGACGGCGGCCGTGGAGGCGACGTCGTCCTCGTCGCGGATTCCCACCTCAGCACCCTGCTCGACTTCCGCCACCGCCGGGAGCTGGGGGCCGAGAACGGCCGGCCGGGCGGTCCCTCGAAGAGGACCGGCGCTGACGGCGCTGACGCGCTGATCCGGTTGCCCGTCGGCACCGCGGTCTACGACCTCGACGAGCCCGAAGAGGCCGGCCCCATCGCGGACCTCGTCGAAGCCGATCAACGCTGCGTGATCTGCACAGGGGGAAAGGGCGGGCTCGGCAACGCGCGCTTCGCCACCTCCACGCGCCAGGCTCCCCGCTTCGCCCAGGAGGGCCGATCGGGACAATCGCGCCAGCTGCGCCTCTCCCTCAAGCTCCTGGCCGACGTGGGCCTCGTGGGCTTTCCCAACGCGGGCAAGTCGACGCTGCTGCGCCAGATCTCCCAGGCAAAGCCCCGGGTCGCCTCCTATCCCTTCACCACCCTGGTTCCCTCTCTCGGCGTCGCCGAGGTGGGGGAGCGCCGCTTCGTCGTGGCCGATATCCCGGGCCTCATCGAAGGTGCGAGCGATGGGGCGGGGCTCGGCGATCGCTTTCTGCGCCACATCGAGCGGACGCGCACTCTTGTTCACCTGCTCGACTGCGGCGCCATGCTCTTCGAGGAACGGGATCCCCTGACCGACTACGCGGCCATCCGCACGGAGCTCGCGCGCTATCGCGCCGAGCTGCTCGAGCGCCACGAAATCGTTGTCTTGAACAAGGTCGACCTGGTTCACGACCGCGAGCGCCTGGACGAGATCGAAGCGGCCCTGCGCGACCGGGGCCTCGAGGTCTTCCGCGTCTCGGCCGCAACCGGGGAGGGCAGCGCGGCGCTGCTGAGCGCCATGGCGCGGGCCCTCGATGCCGCGGCAACGGGCGAGGCGGAAGATGCGGCGGAGTTGACAGAGGTGGCGACGAACGCCAGCGAAGCGAGAGGCGAGGAGCGATGAAGCGCGACGATCCCCGCATGGAGGCGAAGCGCGCCCGGCGCATCGTAGTGAAAGTGGGCACCAGCACCCTCACGCGCAACGGCGCGCTGCGTCCCCGCAAGTTCAGCGAGCTCGCCGAGCAGATCACCGCACTCGTCGACCAGCGCCGGGAGGTGGTGCTGGTCTCGTCGGGCGCCATCGCGGTGGGAGCCCATCGCCTGGGCTGGGACCACCCCGGCCGCTCGATTCCCGAGAAGCAGGCGGCGGCCGCGGTGGGACAGATCGGCCTGGTCGAGCTCTACCAGCGGCGCTTCGAGGCCCGCGGTCGACACGTGGCGCAGATCCTGCTGACCCGCAGCGGCCTCGAGAACCGCCGGCAGTTCCTCAACGCGCGTCACACGCTGCACGAGCTTCTGAAGCGCGGTGTCGTTCCCGTGGTGAACGAGAACGACACCGTCGCCACCGAGGAGATCCGCTTCGGCGACAACGACAATCTCTCCGCCACCATGGTGAACCTGGTCGGCGCGGATCTGCTCGTGATCCTGAGCGACGTCGATGGCCTCCACAGCGAGAAGCCCACGCGCGGGCGGCCCAAGCCCCCGCTCTTCGACGTGGTGGAGAAGATCACTCCCGACATCGAACGCGCCGCCCAGGGCTCGGAGAGTGACTTCGGCCGGGGGGGGATGATCACCAAGCTGGAGGCGGCGCGCAGCGCGGGGCGCTCGGGGGCCGCGACGGTGCTGTGCAACGGCGCGAAGCGCGACGTGCTGCTGGAGGTCGCCGGAGGCGCGTCCGTGGGCACCCTGTTTCCGGCAGGAGAGCGCATCGCGAGCCGCAAACACTGGCTCGCCTTCACGACCCGCACCCGGGGCGAGCTGACCCTCGACGAGGGCGCGAGCCGCGCCGTGGTGGAGAACGGGCGCAGCTTGCTTCCCGCGGGCATCGACGGCGTGCGCGGACACTTCGATGTCGGGGATTCGGTGGCGTGCTTCGATCACCGCGGGCGGGAGCTCGCCCGCGGGCTCTCCGCCTACTCGTCGGAGGAGATCCGCCGCATAAAGGGGCGCCCGACGAGGGAAATCACGCGAGTGCTAGGATATTCGAACGGCGCCGAGGTGATCCACCGCGACGACCTCGTCGTCCTGAGTGACTGAAATCCACCCGAGGAAGATCCCCATGGACCTTCGAGAGCAGATCCTCGACCTCGCCCAACGCGCGAGAAGCGCCTCCATCGCGATCGGGGATCTCGACACCCGCACCAAGGACGCCTGGCTGGCGCGCTCCGCCGAGCGCCTCGAGGCCGCCCGCGACGCCATCTTCGCCGCCAACGAGAAGGACATGCAGGCCGCCCACGAGAAGGAGATCGCCGAGCCCCTGGTAAACCGCCTCTCCCTCGGCGGTGGCAAGTGGGAAGACATGATCCAGGGCGTGCGGGACATCATCGCCCTCGAGGACCCGGTGGGGCAGATCAGCGACTACAGCGTGCGCCCCAACGGCCTGCGCATCGGCCGCATGCGCATTCCCCTCGGCGTCATCGCGATGATCTACGAATCGCGCCCCAACGTCACCGTGGACGCCGCCGCCCTGTGCGTGAAGGCCGGCAACGCGGTGATCCTGCGCGGCGGCTCCGAGGCGATCCACTCGAACCTCGCCCTTGGTGATGAGCTGCGGGCCGCGGCCCGAGAAACGGGGGTGCCCGAGGACGCCGTCGTGGTGGTGCCCACGACGGACCGCGCCGCCATCGACGTGCTGCTGAAGGCCAACCAGTCCATCGACCTCATCATTCCCCGCGGCGGCCCCGGGCTGATCCGAAAGGTGGTGGAGAACTCCACCATTCCCGTGATCTCCCATGACGCTGGCGTGTGTCACATCTTCCTGGACGCGAGCGCGGACGCCGAGATGGCCACCGCGATCGTGCTGGACTCGAAGCTGAAGCAGATGGCGGTCTGCAACGGCCTCGAAACCCTGCTCTGCCACCGGGATGCCGCCCAAACGACCCTGCCCCGGGTCCTCAAGGCCCTCCACGAGGAAGGCGTCGAGATCCGCGGCTGCCCGGCCACTCTCGAGGCCTTCTCGGACGCCCAGGCGGCCAACGACGAGGATTGGCCCGCCGAGTACCTCGACAAGATCGTCGCCGTGAAGGTCGTCGAGAATCTCGACGACGCCATCGCCCACGTGCGGCGCTTCGGCTCGAACCACACCGAGGTCATCATCACGAACGACTATGCAAACAGCCAGGCGTGGCTGCGCCGGGTCAACTCGTCCACGGTGGGGATCAACTGCTCGACCGCCTACGCGGACGGCTTCCGTCTGGGTCTGGGGGCCGAGATCGGGATCTCGACCTCGAAGCTCCACGCCTACGGGCCCATGGGGCTCGAGGGTCTCACCACGCGCAAGTTCGTCCTCACCGGGGACGGCCAGCTCCGCGAATGAGCGAGCCCTGCGCGGCACGCGGGAGCGCCCGGATCGGGATCTTCGGCGGAACCTTCAACCCGATCCACCAGGGACACCTGCGCTCCGCCGAGGAGGTCGCCGAGGCCCTGGAGCTGGACCGGGTGCTCTTCATCCCCAGCGCGCGACCGCCCCACAAGGACGCGACCGAGGTGGAGGTGATCGCGCCCGCACGCGAGCGCCTCGCATGGGTGGAGCAGGCGGTGAGTGACAACCCGCGCTTCGAGGTCGACACCGTCGAGGTGGAGCGCAGCGGGCCTTCGTACCTGGTCGACACCCTGCGCGCCATCGGGGCGAGCTGCGCACCCGAGCTGCCGGTCTTCATCGTCGGGCACGACGCCTTCGTGGAGATCGGAAGCTGGCGCGAGCCCGAGACCCTCTTTACCCTGGCGCACTTCGCCGTGACGACCCGCCCCCCGGTGGAGCGCGGGAGCCTGGGCGACTGGCTTCCCGAGTGCGTGCGCGGAGAGATCCAGGTCGCCGAGGACGGTCGCAGCGCTCGGCATCGCCGAGCCGGCACCTGGATCCGGCTCGTCGAGATCACCGCCCTCGCGGTGTCGGCCTCGGACATCCGCACCCGCATCCGGGAGGGGTACTCGGTACGCTACCTGCTTCCCGACAAGGTGCGGGAGGCCGTCCTGGCGAGTGGCTGCTACGCGGCGAGGCCGCCGCTCGGCCAGCCAGCAAGGGAGAAGGTCAAATGAGCGAACTCGGCCGTATCGAGAAAGCGCAGCTCATCGTCGAGGCCGCCCTCGAGCGCAGCGCCCACGACCCCCTGGCCCTCGACATGCGCGAGCTGACCTCCTACGCGGACACCTTCATCCTGCTGACGGGCAACTCGGACCGGCAAGTGCGCGCAATCGCGGACAACGTGTCCCAGAAGCTCAAGCGAGCGGGCGAACAGCCCCTGGGCGTCGAGGGGCTCGACGAGGCGCGCTGGGTGTTGATCGACGCAAACGACGTCATCGTACACATTTTCGTGAGCGACTTGCGCGGACACTTCGGTCTCGAACGCTTGTGGAGCGACGCCGCCGAAATCGAGCTCGATCTCCCGGAGGCCGGCGCGGCCTCTGACGCGAAGGACGCGAATGGCGCGGAAGAAGTGCACGGAGGAAGTGCGGGATGAAGGGCGGGACGCAGGGCCCCGTGATGCTGGTGATTCTGGATGGTTACGGGATCGGGGACGGCGGCAGCAGCGACGCCACCGCGATCGCCCACGCGCCCTTCTTCGAGCGCGCAAAGCACGACTACGCGAACGCGCAGCTCGAGACCTCGGGTAGATCGGTGGGGCTGCCGCCAGGGCAGATGGGCAACTCCGAGGTCGGCCACATGACCATGGGGGCGGGGCGCGTGATCGACCAGGATCTCACCCGCATCTCCAAGGCCTTCGACGACGGCGACATCGAAGCGAATGCCGCCATCCAGTCCACCTTCGCGGCCGTGGAGGCCAGCGGGGGCACGCTCCACTTCATGGGGCTGCTCTCCGACGGCGGCGTCCACAGCCACCAGGAACACCTCTATGCCCTGCTAGCGACCTGCGCGAAGCGCGGCATCCCGACGGCGCTGCATGTCTTCCTCGACGGCCGCGACACGCCGCCGAGATCGGGCCTCGGATTCGTGCGCGAGCTCATGCCCCACGTCGAGGCAGCGGGCAGTCGGGTCTCCACCGTGAGCGGCCGCTACTACGCCATGGACCGGGACAACCGCTGGAAGCGGGTCCAGCTCGCCTACGACGCCATCGTGTGTGGCGAGGGCGAGGAGGCGCAGGACGCCGTGTCTGCGGTCGAGGCCTCCTACGCGCGGCCGGAGACCGACGAGTTCGTGAAGCCCACGGTGATTGCGGGCGGCCGCAGCGTCGAGGACGGCGACGGGATCTTCTTCTTCAACTTCCGCGCCGACCGCGCCCGCGAGATCACCAATGCGCTCACCAGCGTCTGCCCCGACCGATTCGAAGGCGAGCTCGAGCGCAAGCGGGTTCCCGTCCTCGCCGCGTACATGTGCATGACCGAGTACGACGCCGACTTCGGACTCCCCGTCGCCTACCCGTCCCGGCAGCCCCGGGACATCCTGGGCGAAGTCGTCGCCAAGAGCGGCCTGCACCAGCTCCGCATGGCGGAGACCGAGAAGTACGCCCACGTGACCTTCTTCTTCAACAACGGCCTCGAAGAGCCCTTCCCCGGCGAGGACCGCGTCCTCGTCCCCTCGCCCCGAGAGGTCGACACCTACGACCACAAGCCCGAGATGAGCGCACTGCAGCTCACCGAGAAGCTGCTGGCCCAGATCGAAGAGGGCGATTACGCGTTCATCCTCGTCAACTACGCGAACCCCGACATGGTGGGCCACACGGGGGTCCTCTCCGCGGCCGTGAAGGCCGTCGAGACCATCGACAGCTGCCTCGAAAAGATCACCCGGGCCGTCATGGACAAGGGCGGCCAGGCCCTCGTCACCGCCGACCACGGAAACTGCGAGCTCATGATCGACCCCGAGAGCGGCGAGCCCCACACCGCCCACACCACCAACCCGGTCCCGATCTACTGGCTCACGCGCGACAGCGCGGGACGCGCACTCCGCGACGGGACCCTGGCCGACCTGGCGCCAACCGTGTTGGACCTGCTCGGGATCGAGATCCCGCAGGCCATGACGGGACGGCCGCTGATCGGGTAGGGGGCGGATCGAGAAGGGGCGGATCGGGCAGGGGGCGAAGGTGCAAGTGATCCGCAGTCCCACGACGCCCACGCGAGCCCGCAATGCCGCCCGGGCGCCGCGCAATCCGCCCAGGGTGTCGGCCGTCACTGAATTCCCCCCAGCGCGCGCCGATCCAGAGAGATCCGCAGGAAAGGAAGGGCACGCCATGGCGCGCATCTCTCGACGGCATCGTGTTCACTGCAAGCTCCGCTGCCAGATCATGGGAGGGCGGCGTCCCGTCGAGGCCAGCGTCGTCAGCCTCTCCGAGGGCGGAATTGGCATGCTGTCGCCGCTGCGGCTCGAGCAAGGCGACTCGATCCGGCTCCGCATTCTGCCCCCAGGCCGCACCCAGCCCGTGGACACCAGCGTGATCGTCTGGAACGACCAACCGGCGCGCAGCGCGAAGCCGCGCGCCGATCTGCGTCTGCTCGGGTGCGTGGTGTCGGACCCCTCCGAGGCTTTCCTCGCGCTGGTGAAGCGCCTCGATCGGCGACCCGCGCCGGGCGCGGCACGGCAGCGGGTTCCCGTCGCCAAACCGAAGCCTCCCGACACTCCCGTCGAAGAGACCAGCGACCTGCCGCGCCTGCGCGAGCCGGTCCCGCCCCCCAAGCCCGAGCCGGAGGAGACCCTCCCTACCTTCCGGATCCGCATGAAGCAGATCGGTGGACCGCGCTCCCGCACGGTAGGGCTGCGGGCCTGCTCGGTCGCCGAGGCCGAGTCGATCGCCCGCTCGCAGCTCGAGACCCGCAGCGACGGATCGCCCGCCTGGGAGCTGCTCGAGATCGTCCTCGCGGACTGAGGGCGGGGTCCCCGTCTTCTCGCCACCCCATCCAGACAGGCACCTGGCAGCGCGCCTCCCTATGCTGTGACGTCGAGCATCGCCCCCGCCCTCAGTCCCGGAGTCCGACTCGTGCAGATACCCTTCTATTTCGACTACGCCTGTCCCTGGGCCTTCTTCGCCAGCACGCGCGCCGAGGCCTACTTCGCCCGCCAGGGGGTCGATGTCGACTTCCTCCCGGTGCGACTGCGGAAGCTCGCCGAGCCCGCGGCCGACGGCAGCGGCGGCGGGCTGGCCAAGATGGGCCCGCGCAAGCAGAAGAACTACATCGCCGACCTCCTGCGCTGGGCCGCCTTCTGCGGCGTGGAGATCGCCCCCAACGCGCGAGATCACCTCGGGGTCGATACCGCGCCGGCCCTGCGCGTCGCCATGGCGGCCAGGGAAATCGGCGGGGACGGGGAGGCTTTCCGCCAGCTCCACCACGCCATCTATCGAGCACGCTGGTGCGAAGGGATGGACGTCACCCAGCCGGAGCTGCTCGCCAAGCTGATCGAGGCGGCGAAGCTCGATGCAGCGGCCGTGCAGACACGCGCCCAGAGCGACGCGTGCATCGAGGCCCTCGATCGGCAGACCGCCGAGGCAATCGAGCGCGGCGTCTTCGGCGTTCCCACGCTCTTCGTCGGCAACGAGATGTTCTGGGGCAACGACCGTTTCGAGCTGGTACGGCACTCCATCGACGCCGCGCGGGCGAGCTCGTGAAGGACCCGGAGAAGAGCACGAGCGTTCACCTTCACGCGGTCCTCGCGCCGGAGTAGGCTCTCCCCCGCAACCCCAGCGAAGCGCTACGTCTCGCGCCTGAAGCCAGGTTCCGATCTCTCGCCCCCCACGAAGGCGCGCCCGGTGGGCTCGACAAAGAACAAGGCGCTGTGGCTGTGGAAGGGGCTGGTGGATCTCCTGCTGCCTCCCCGCTGTGCGGATTGCGGGATCGGGATCGAAGCTGCCTGCTCGGGAGACCCACTCGCGCCCGCGTTGTGCCACGTCTGTCGCAGCCGCCTGGACATGCTCGGGTGCGCGGTCTGTGCGCTCTGCCAGGCTTCGCCGCCCGCGACGATGCTCGGGGAGACGGAGCGCTGCGGCGCCTGCGCGGGGCGCTCCTCGCCTCTCGCGGCCTGCCTGGCGAGCGTCGCCTACCGGGGCGAGGCAGAGCGCTGGGTGCACCGCTTCAAATACCCGGGCGCCGGGCTGGCGGGCCTCGATCCGAGAGCCCGACAGGTCCTCAGCGCGCTCATCCGGGATGCGGCCAGCCGCGCTCCCGCGCCGCCGCCACAGCTCGTCGTGCCCGTCCCCCTTCACCCGCGCCGGCTGCGCGAGCGCGGCTTCAACCCCTCCGCGCTGCTCGCCCGGCACCTGGCACGCAGTATCGGGGCTGTCTTTTCACCGGCAGTGTTGAAGCGCATCCGCGACACGCCGAGCCAGACGGGCCTCGGGCGAAAAGCGCGCCAGCTCAACGTCCGCGGCGCCTTCGCGCTGCAAACCGATGCCCGCTTGCCCCCACGCGTTTGGATCGTCGACGACGTGGTGACGACGGGAAGCACCCTCGCCGAAGTCGCCCGGGAGCTGCGCCGCGGCGGCGCCCACCACCTCGTCGCCATCTGCGTGGCCCGCACGCTCTAGCCCGGGGCCGCCCGCCGTGCTCAGCGCCCCACCGTCTCCGCGATCACCTGGCGCAAACGCGCGGGGTCGACGGGCTTCTTGAAGATCACGCCCTCGAGGCCCTTCATGCGGCTGCGCTTGATAATGTGGTCCTTGTCGTAGTGGAAGGCGGTCATCATCAGCACGGGTAGATCGGGGCGGTCCTTCTGCAGTGCGAGGTAGAGCTCGTGGCCATCCATCTTGGGCATGACGACGTCGGTCAAGAGGAGATCGAAGCTCGCGGCATCGAGGCAGGCGAGGGCTTCGACGCCGTCGCCCGCGGTCTCCACCGAGCAACCGACACTCGACAGGATTTCCTTCAACGTGATGCAGATCCCCGCATCGTCGTCGACCACCAGGATGCGCAGCCCGCCGAGGCGCTCGCTCCAGCGAGCCGCATCCTCGGCGAGGTGCTTGGAGCCGCGCAGGTCCACCATGCGGGCGGGGCCGATGTAATCGATGGTCTCGTAGCTGTCGGTCTCGACCATCTCCCCCAGGCGGTCGAGAATCTGCGCGATCCGCCCGACCTCCCGGCGCATGGCGTCGAGGCGCTCGACCTCGACCGAGCAGTCCCCATCACCTACCAGCCGGAGGACGTCCCCCTCGAGGAGCTCCGCCTGGTTGAGGATCACCGCGAGGGGATTGTTGATCTCGTGGGAGAGCCCCACCGCGACCTCGCCCAGGGTCGCGAGCTGGTCCTTGTGGAGGATGTCGCGCAGATCCTTCGCGTAGCCGATGGTGCCGTCCTCGTCGCCCTCTTCGTCGAAGATGAGGGTGCCCGAGATCGCGACGGGAATGTGATCGCCGTTCTTGGCGAGCAAGCCGGTCTGGAAGGTCTCGATGATGTCCTTGCCGGCGATCTTCTCGCTCCGCATGGCGGCCATTACGCGCTTGGCCTCGGCGACATCGGGGTAGAGGCGGCCGACGTGGGTATCGAGCACTTCCTCCTGGGTGTAGCCGAGGCTTCGCTTCGCGCCGTCGTTGTAGTAGACGACGAGCCCGCTCCGATCGGTGGCGACCACGATATCCGTGGAGCGGTCGATCAGCCTCTGGAGTCGCTCCTTCGAAAGCGCCATCTCTCGTCCGCCCGTTGCGCCTGCAGCGTCCTTCTCCTCGTGCAGCCCCGCGCCCACTCGATGGGAAGCTGGAACTCCGCTACTCGACCCCCTGTTCCGCGAGCCAGCGCTCGGCCTCGATGGAAGCCATACAGCCGGTCCCTGCAGCGGTGATCGCCTGCCGGTACGTGGGATCCGCGACGTCTCCGCACGCGTACACGCCCTCGATGTTGGTTCGGGTCGTTCCGGGGGTCACCACCAGGTAGCCCGCGTCGTCGCGCTCGAGCTGCCCGTCGAAGAGGCCCGTGTTCGGCTCGTGGCCGATTGCGACGAAGAGGGCGCCCACCGGAAGATCCCGGGTCTTGTCGTTCACGACGTCCTTCAGGCGCACGCCCGTCACGTACTCGTCGCCGAGGACCTCATCGACGACGCTGTTCCACGCCACGTCGATCTTCTCGTGGGCCAGAACGCGCTCCTGCATGATCTTCGAGCCGCGCAGGGCATCGCGGCGGTGGACCAGCGTGACACGGGTCGCGAAGCGCGTCAGGAAGAGCGCCTCCTCGAGGGCGGTGTCGCCGCCCCCCACCACCGCTACTGCCTGGTCGCGAAAGAAGGCTCCGTCGCAAGTCGCACAAGCCGACACACCGTTGTTCTGCAGGCGCGTCTCGGACTCGATGCCCAGCCACTTCGCCGAGGCGCCCGTAGCGATCAGCACCGCATCGGCGGTGAAGCGCTCGGTGTCGGTCTCGGCCGCGAAGGGCCGGGAGCCGAGCTCCACCTTCGTCACATCCTCGTACACGATACGGGCGCCAAAGCGCTCTGCCTGGGCCTGGAACCTCTCCATCAGCTCCGGCCCCGTCACGCCGTCGGGGAAGCCGGGGTAGTTCTCGACTTCGGTCGTGATCATCAGCTGGCCGCCGAAGACGAAACCCGCCACCACGATGGGCTCGAGCCCCGCCCGGGCAGCGTAGACGGCCGCCGTGTAGCCGGCCGGACCGCTCCCGATGATGAGCACCTTGGTGTGCGCGGACTCCATGCGCCTGCTTCCTCCGCGTCGAGCCGGCCGGGACGCCGTCGGGGCACCCTCGCGGTCGGCTTTCTCGCTTCTGGTTCCGTCGCCTCTGGGGATTGATCCGGGTCGCCGGTGCGGTCAGGGACCCGCGGGCGACCGGAATGGTACGGGGCGGCCGCCCCACCCGCCAGCAAAAAGCCACCTGCCCCCGGGCGGGTCGTGCCCATCCTCGCCCACGCCCGCGAGGCTCAGAGAGGCTCCGTGATGGGCAGGTCCTCCCACATGAGTTGCAGGAAGATCCCGATGAAGAAGGAGAGGAAGGTGACCATCAGCACCACCGACGGAAAGCTGTAGAAGGGCCCGATGCCGACGATGCGCGGGAGCTCGCCCACCAGGGGCTCGAGGGTCCCACGCAGGACTTCCACGGGCAGCTCGCCTTCCGCCGGGGACCAGTTGCGCACCACCATGAAGCGCCCCACGAGGCTGGAGATCATCAGCCCCATGGCGAGGGACTGCACGACGCCCAGGAGGAAGACCGCACGGGCTCGGCCGAAGGCCACGTGGGTGTCTCCCAGGCGGCGCTGGACCTCGACGTAGAGATAGAGGAGGGTCACGAGTCCGAGGAACACCGCGAGGCTCCCGATGGCGGGCGCCGAGCGGCTCGCCAGATCCCACACCTCGTCGATGAGAAAGACGGGCAGATAGCCAACGATGATGCCCGCGCCGATGCGCGGTACGGCGGCGTAGAAGAAAGTCAGGTCCCGCTTCCAGCAGAATCGGTAGGCGAGGAACCAGGTGGCCGCCAGGTTCACGGCGACGACCTCGGCCGAGCAAAGGAGATCGAAGAAGAGCGGGTAGCGCTGATAGGCGAAGATCGCGCCCAGAAAGGGCGATACCAGAACGAGCAGGCCGATCGCGTGATTCCGGGGCGTGTGCCAGGAGAGGGTGCGCTCGCCCACGTCCTCGCCGCGTCGAATCGCAGCCTCCTGGTAGATCAGCGCCGAGGCGTGGCGGACGTCGTAACACCGCAGGAACCAGGCCTCGAGCTTCCCGAGAATCCGCATGCAGTCCTTCCCGGGCCTGCGCAAGAAGGGCGTGAGGTCCGAGACCCGCTCGATGGAATCGGCTTCGTCGACCGTGATGGCGTGCAGGATCTCGAGCTCCCGGGAAGCGAAGGGCGAGTCCTCCTTCTCGAAGGCCTGATTCTCCTCGTCGAGGCACACGTCCTCGAGCCAGATGAAGAAGGAGCGCTGCGCCATGCGCACGATCAGGCGATTCACCACTTCGGGCCTCCCGCCTTCGAGGGTGCGGAAGAAGCCGCTCTCGCTGGGATCGTCGCTGGGATCGACGGGATCCACGTCGCCGGAGCGATAGCGGGCGAGGTACTCTGGCTCGACGCGGCCCTGCATCAGGACCAGCAGCGAGCGGAAGTTGAGCTTGCGCAGCAGGTAGACCGCCACCCGGGTCCGGCGTCCGGACACCAGCTCCCGGGTTTCGAGAAAGCGCACCAGAAGGTGGCTCAAGACCGCGAGGTCCTGGTGGAAGCGCAGCCGGGCGGGCGCCGAGAGATGGTCCTCTTCCTCGAGGCGGGCGCTCATGCCTGCGAGGTAGTGCGGCGCCTGACTCAGTATGCGCTTCACGAGCTCCTGGCTGTCGCGAGGGTTGGCGCCGGGGGCCAACAAGTCCGGCCTGCGCAGCAGGTCTTCGAGCTGGAGGAAGAGCTCGGTGGGATCGTGCCGCTCGGGCTGGAAGGAGAAGGTCTCCGGGAACACCCGCCGGTAGCCGTCGCCACGGTCGAGCTCGAAGCGCACCTCCCGGGCGTGGAACGCGAAGGTAAAGCGGAGCGTGAGATCCAGTCGTTCGATGCGCAGCTCGAGGCGTTCGAGTCCCCCGTGAAGGCCTGCAGCCATCGAGCTAGAGGACCCGTTGCTGGCTGTTCTCGCCCGATTCGTAGTAGCCTTCGACCTGTTTGCCGAGGTCGACGACGCGGTCCGGCAGCTCGTAGGCGTGGGGCCAGCGCTGGGCCGCCACGTGCATGCGGTCCAGCAGGAGCTGCGCGTCGGGGTACTCCTCCCGGTGCATCAGCTCGTCCACGTCGAGCCAGCTCTGGACCGCGGTCTGGGTGCGCGACACCCGCTCGGAGAGCTGCGCCATGCCCGGTGAGGCCACTCCCGTGGCCGCGACGCAATCGGCCAGGCTCCGCAGCTCCTCGGTGGCTTGGGCGAGTCGCGGCCGCAGGTCGCCTTCCTGCTGGGCGACGCTCGCCACGATCTCCTCGAAGCCCCGGCGCAGGGGCTCGTGGGAGATCTCCTTGAAGAACAGCACCCGGCCCAGGTGTCGCCCGTCGGGCGCCTCCAACGCCTGGGCGCTGACGCGCATCCGGTGCACGGCATCGTCCAGCCGCAGATCGATGTCGTCGAAGCTGCCACCCTCCTGCTCGAGAACCCGCTCGATGGTGGCACCCACGGACTCGAAGACCCGGCCCTTGAGCAGATCGCCCATGCACATGCCGCGCGGGTCGCCACTCACCTGGAGATACTCTCGAGCGGGCCGATTGGCGGCCTGAACGACGCCCTCCGCATCGAGCGCAATGGCGCCGGAATCGAGGCGATCCATCACACCCGCGAGGAAGACGTTGCCCTCCTGCAGGGTCTCGACCAGGCGGCGGTTCTCGATGGTCAGCCGGTTGTGCTCCACGGCCCGCTTGACGACCTGTTTGAGCTCGACCGGCTCCCAGGGCTTGTTGATGTACGCGTAGACGTGGCCGGCGTTGATGGCCTGGATCGTCGCTTCGGAGTCGGCGAAGCCCGTCAGGATGATCCGCACCGTGTCAGGATGGCGCGTGTAGACCTCGGAGAGGAACTCGACCCCCGTCATGTTGGGCATGCGCTGATCGGTGATCACCACCGCGAAGGGACCCTGCTCGTCGAAGAGCGCCAGGGCGTGACGCGCATCGGTGGTGGTCACGACCTCGTAGAGGTCCGCGAAGGTGAAGGTCATCGTCTCGAGGATGGCTTCCTCGTCGTCGACGATCAGGATGCGGGGGGGGGCGGGGCACTCCATGATCTCTCGCTCTCGGCTCGCGCTCTCGACCGTAGCTCTCGGCCGTCGTTTTCGGCCCTCGCTCTCGGCCCTCACCGGCGCGTGCGGCGGTGCCGGCCTCAGAGGGCGATCCGGCCCTTTTGCTCGTCGCGCTCCTTCCGTTTCTTGACCTCCGAGCGGAGCTTCTCCCGCGTCGCCTTGAGGCGACCGGGGAGGCGGTCGGATGCGACATTCGTCCAGGGCCGTTGCTCGGCTCCGTCGCGGAACTTGCGGAACTTGCGGTAGGCCCAGAGCTCGTGCTTGAACTCCTCTTCGACGAACTTGATCATGACCGCGTCGTCGAGGAAGCCCAACACCGGAATATCATCGGGGATGAGGTCCTCGGGATTGACGAAGTAGGCGAGAGCCGCGAGCACGGAACCCGACACGCTCTTCGGCGCCCGGTAGTCCTCGTCTTCGATGATACGCGTGAGGTCATCGATGGCGTCGACGGCCTCGATGACGAACTTCGGCGTCTTCTTCGACTTGCGGACATCCGTTACCAGGCCCTTCGCGGCCGTCAGGATCTCCTCGGCGGGGACGTCCTTCGCGGCACGCTTGGCCGCGCGGAAGCGCCTGCGGAAATAGGAGGCGTCTTCCTCGTCGAGGGTGAATGTGACCTTGAACGGCTTTCCCGTCATCGTGCACGCGCCTCCGCGGCTGGCTTCGCTTCCCACGCAGGTTTTGCCCGAGATCGGCCCCCTGCACCGCCCCGGACTCTATCAGTACCGGGCGTAGTCGATCAAGCAGTCCATGTCACCCTGCCATTCGCCTCGCCAGAGCTCGAGGATCTCCTCGCCGGGGCTGCGGCCGCGCTCGAGTTGGGCGCGAATGGGATCGAGAAAGACGCGCTCGTCGACATCGGTGCCGATCCCTTCCGCGAATGCCCGCAGCCCTTCACCAGCGATCTCGACGAGCTCCCCGGCCACTTCCAGAAGCTCTCGACCCGCGATCCGGGCGCGCAGGCCCGCCCGCGCGACGTCGCGCCGGGCCGCCTCGAGCTCCTCGCCCGACCAGCCCCGAGCGATCTCCCAGGCCGCCGCGCAGGCGTCGGCGTCGTAGAGGAGGCCCTTCCAGAGGGCCGGCAGCGCGCAGATGAGGTCTCGCGGAACCGCGTCGGCGCCCCGCACCTCGATCACGCGCTTGAGTCGGACCTCGGGAAAGAGCGTGGTGAGGTGCAGGTCCCAGTCGGCAACGGTGGGGCGTTCGCCCGCGAATCCTCCGGCGAGGAACTCCCGGAAGCTGACACCGTTGCCCGGGATGTAGCGATCCCCGCGCACGACGAAGAAGATGGGAACGTCGAGAGCCCACTCGGCGTACTCGCGATAGCCGAAGTCGGGCTCCAGCACGAAGGGGAGCAGGCCGCAGCGGTCCGGGTCGACGTGTCGCCACACCTCGACCCGGCGGGAGGCGAAGCCGCTCTCCTTGCCCTGGCAGATGCTCGAGTTGGCGAAGATCGCCGATGCGACGGGCGAGCACGCCATGGCGGTGCGCATCTTCGCCGCCATGTCCTCCTCATCAGAGTAGTCGTAGTTCGCCTGCACGGTCGCGGTGGCGTGCATCATCTCGAGTGCGAGGGAGCCGCGTGTGGGCAGATACTCCCGCATGATTTCGTACCGGGCCTTGGGTACCTGGGGAATCGTGGCCACTTCGTGCAGGGGGTCGGCGCCCAGGGCCAGCCACGCGATGTCGAACTCCCCGGCGAGGCGGCCCAGCAGATCCACGTGTCCATTGAACTCGCGGCAAGTCTCGCCGAGGGTGAGCAGTGGTGCGCCGGAGAGCTCGATCTGCCCTCCCGGCTCGAGGGTGATGCTGGCCCCCTGCTTGCGCAGGCCGATCAAGTGGTCGCGCTCCATCATCGGAGCCCAGCCGTCGACCTCGCCGATCCGCTCCAGCAGCGCGCGGATGCCCCGCTCGCCTTCGTAGGGAACGCGCTCGCGGGTATCGGGACGGATGCCGATCTTCTCGTGCTCGGTACCGATGCGCCAGTCCTCGACGGGCGTCTCGGCGTCGTGGAAGTACCGAACGAGGTCCTCCACGGATTCGACGAGCTTCGGGGTGTCGGTCACGCGCGGATCCCTCTGTGGGGTGGCAGCACCGGGTGAAGGCCAAGAGGTGCAGCCAGGGGCTGAAGGTCAGGGGCTGAAGGTCAGGTGAATGCCAGGGGCTGAAGCCTAGGCGGTGAAGGCTAAGGCGTGAAGGCCTGCTCCAGGAAAGTCTCGAGGAGGGCGCCCAGGGCGGACTCGATCTCCGCTTCGGCGTCGAAAGGGAAGCTGCGACAGGGGCCCTCGGCCTTGCCCTGGTGGAAGGGGCCGACCAGAGTGACCTCGCCGCGGCTCTTCACGGTCACGATCACGCGATGGCGCCCTCGGCGCAAGTCGAACTCGAAGGCGCGAACGTGCTTGTCGTCCAGGTGGGGGTCGCCCAGGGCCACCTGGAAATGGGACGCGCCCGCCGTCCCCGCCGCGGCGTGAAAGTGGGC
The DNA here is from genome assembly GCA_019310385.1 of Deltaproteobacteria bacterium. Classification (GTDB taxonomy): domain Bacteria; phylum Myxococcota_A; class UBA9160; order UBA9160; family UBA4427; genus JAFDEK01. The sequence goes on along the minus strand of JAFDEK010000009.1, from coordinate 22,891 downwards.
GAGGGCCGTAGCCACCTTGTCGTGTAGCTGCCGGGCCAGATCGCGCGCCGTCGCGAGGGCGTCGAGGTGTCCCGCCTCGCGGGCTCCCAGGACGCGCCCGAGCTCGCCCATCTTCTTCGCGAGATCTTCGTTCGCGAGATCGTTCTCGACGGGAGCCACGCCAGCGCCTCCTCCGTTCCCGCACACGCGCACGCTGCGGGCGCCGCAGCCTACGACGTCGAGGCTCCGGAAGCGCGAAGCTAGAGCGCCTCCTCGACGGACGCCAGGGCGGGCCCGTGGAGATCGACCAGGAGAGAATCGCGCACGCTCTCGAAATCCGCCCAGGTTTCGTCGTTCACGGAGTTGCCCGCCGGGCTCTTCATGCGAAAGGGATTCACGTAGCGGCCGTTCTTGGCGACACGAAAGCAGACGTGGGGACCCGTGGCGAGACCCGTCTTGCCCACGTATCCGATGACCTCGCGCTGGACCACCTTGGTGCCGACCGAGAGATCCTTCGCGAAGCGCGCGAGATGTGCGTAGTAGGAGACGTAGCCGTTGGCGTGCCGGATCTTGATGAGATTGCCGAAGCCACCGCTCCGGCCCCGGAAGATCACGGTGCCGTCGGCGACGCTCCAGAGGGGAGTGCCCTCCTTGGCCGCGTAGTCGATACCGTGATGGGGACGCGTCACCTTGAGGATGGGGTGGGGCCGGGCGGCGCTGTAGTTGGAGCTGATGCGGCTGAACTCGAGCGGGGCGACCAGAAAGGCTCGCTCCACCGAGGTCCCGTCGGGCCGGTAGTAGCCTCCCCGCTGTTGCTCGCCCGACTCGAAATACACCGCCGTGTAATCGCCCACCGCTCCGCTGTAGTGGGCCGCGCGGATTCGTCCGGCACGCACGTAGATTTCCTCGCCGTCGTCTTCCGTGCGGTACAGGCGCTCGTAGACGAACTCGAAGCCGTCTCCGGGCTGAACATTCCGGGTGAAGTCGATGTCCCAGGCGAAGATGTCGGCGAAGTCGTTGGCGAGCAGCGGGTCTTCGCCTCGACTGAGGATCGACTGGTAGAGGGAGCCCTCGACAACCCCAGTCACCCGGGTCAGGCGGGGCTCGAGCTGTGCCTGCTCTCGGCGCACCGCATAGACGCTGCCGTCCCAGAAGAGATGGATGCTCTCGTCCGGGCTGTTCCAATAGCGAAAAGACTCCACCTTGCCGTCGGGGCTCTGGGTCAAGCGATAGACGTCGCCCGGCTGGGAGCGACGAAGATCGAGGTGCGAGCGCGTCTCTTGCGCGACCAGGTGGACGATCCGGGGCGAGATTCCCTGGGCGCCCAGCGCGGCTCCGAGGGACTGGCCGCGAACGAGCTTGCCCCGGGTCACGACCGAAAGCCCCGCCATTCGATCCGCGCTGGCGCCGAAGCTCGGGGGTGGCGCGCTCGACACGGGCGGACGTAGTGCGATGGAAACCGGCCGAGGCCGCGCGGGGGACACGGCCGGAGGTTGCGCACTGGGGACGGCCGGAGGTTGCACACTGGCGACGACCGGAGGCGCCTCGACGACCGGGGTCGCACTCTCTGCGATCGCACCGCTGCCATCCGACGCCTGGTGAACCGGCAGCTCGTCGATCGCGATGGGGTCGAAGCGCCCGACGGCGCCGCTGCGGTAGAGGGCAATGACCTCGGCGGCCTCCGGCGCCGCGACGAAGCCGGCCACCAGGGCAGCGCCGAACACTGCCCCGAGAAGGGCTCGTCCGTCGGCGAGTCTTCTGGGGGTCGGCTTGTTGGGAAGGGGTGAACCGGGTCTCGGAGACAGCATCCGGACAGGAGCTCCTGGGGCCTGGAATTCGGCGGTATAGTTAGCCTCAAGCACGCAGGTCCGCACACAATTGCGCCGCCGGGCTGCGAAAAAGTCACCTCGGCCCCCTCAATCCTGTCCCCTGCGGGGGCGAGGATCTTGGGGACTCGTGCCCACGGCCGCAGCGGCGGCTCGGAGAGCTCTCATGTGCCCCACGCGACCAACACTGACGAGGATCAGCTCGCTTCTGCTCCTCCTGTCCACTGCCCCAGGAACCGCATCATGCGACGAAGTGGCGGCTATGGATTCGGCCGGCCTCGGCGACCGCGCCGCCCGGCTGCTCTCCCGGGCGATTCGCATCCCAACCGTGAACCCGCCCGGCAACGAGGCCAGCCTGGCGGCCCTCTACGTGGAGACGCTGCGCGCCGCCGGGCTCGAAGGCGAGCTGATCGAAACACCCCACGGTGTCGAGCCCGGACAGGACCCCGGCGCGCGCGGGAGCGCGGCGCGGCGCGCCGGCGCGTGGGGGCGGCTGCGCGGGACGGGCGCCGGCCGACCCGTGGTGCTCCTCTCGCATCTCGACGTGGTGCCCGCCGATCCCCTGGAGTGGGAGCTCGACCCCTTCTCCGGCGCCATTCGGGACGGCCGCGTACACGGGCGCGGCGCCCTCGACGCAAAAGGTGTGTCGGTCATCCACCTCCTCGCACTGACGGAGCTCAGCCGGCGGGAAAGCCCTCTCTCGCGGGATCTGATCTTCCTCGCCACCCCGGACGAGGAGAGGGGCGGACGCCTGGGCGCCGGCTATGTCACCCGGGAGCGCCCCGAGCTGCTCGGCAACGCGGAGCTGATGCTGACCGAAGGCGGAGGCATCCAGCCCGGCGGCGGCGAGACGCCCGCCATCTGGGCGGTCACCGTCAACGAGAAGACGCCCTGCTGGCTCGAGCTGCGCACTACCGGTGAGACCCGCCACAGCGCAGCGCCCGCTCCGGACGCCGCGGTTCCCCGGCTCATCGCGGCCCTCGATCGCGTGCGTCGCATCGAGACGCCGATCACGGTTCTTCCCGAAGTCGCGGACATGTTTCGCGCAATGGGAGCCGCCGCGCCCGACGAGAGCCGAGCCGGCTACCGCGACCTGTCCCGGGCACTGCGCGAAGATCCCGCTTTTCGCCGTCGCTTCCTGCGCAACCCGTCGCGCAACGCTCTCGTGCGCGACACCATCGCGATCACGGTGCTGGAGGGCGCGCTGAGTACCAACGTGGTGCCCGGGACGGCCCGGGCCGAGCTCGACGTGCGGCTGCTGCCAGGAACTTCGTGCAGCGCGTTCCGCGCTCAGCTCGCGGAGGTGATCGACGATGACGCGGTCCTGATCCGGGAGCTCATGTCCTTCACCCCGACACGCCCGAGCCCGGGCGAGGGATCGCCGCTCCTGCGTGCCATCCGAACCATCGCGGCCGCGGAAGAGCCCGGGGCGGTGGTGGTGCCCCGCCTCATCGGCGGCTCCACCGACGCACATTGGTTTCGCGAGCTGGGGATCGCATCCTACGGCTTCGTGCCCCGCCGTCTCGCCCCGAGTGACGCCCTTGGAATCCACGGACGCAACGAAGCGGTCTCGATCCAGAACCTGGAAGACGCGGTACGAATCCTGGTCGAACTCCTCGTAGTCCTCGACGCCGACACGCAGCCGTAGCAGCTGAAGCGTAGGACCGAAAACGTAGTACCGGAAAGAGTACCCCGCGACCGTGCCGGACGCTCAGCCCTGCAGCGTGCGAATGGACTCGTCCACGGCCTCGAAGAGCGGGCCCACATCCGCCACCTCGAGACACGAGAAGGCTACACGGATGTCCGTCGCGCTCGTCGCAATCAGCCCGACTCCGTGCTCATCGAGCAGGTGGACACGCAGCGCTTCGGCGTCGACTCCCTTCACGCGGATACACATGAAGTACCCGCTGTTGAAGGGATACACCTCCCAGCTATCGGAGAAGCGAGACTCGTTCGCGACTTCGTAGACCTTGGCGGCGCGCTCGCGCAGGGTCTCGCACTTCTCCTTGCGCTCGCCCGCGATCGCCGGAGACGCCAGGGCCTTCTCGACCAGGCTCTGGGACAGCTGGGGCACGTTGGAGACACCCGCGCGGATCGCTCCGCGCACCTTGGCGTCGAGGGCCTCGCACACCGCGTCCGCCGATCCCTCCACCCCGGGGCCGAAGGTCACGAAGCCGCAGCGCAAGCCCCAGACGAAGAGCTCCTTGGTGGCCCCGTCGAGCTTCACGGCCAGGATATTGCGATGCAAGTTGGTGAGGGCCCCGAACAGGGATTCCGTCATGGACGGGCCGCCGAGGTGATAGAAGAGGCCAAAGTAGGCGTCGTCGGTCATCACCACGAGCCGGGTGCCGCGCTCCGCCTGGGCGTGCAGGGCCGCCACGATGGCCTCGCCCTCCGCCGGCGTGGGCATGTAGCCCGTCGGATTATTGGGGAAATTCAAGATCACGACGAGCTTCTCGCGCCCTTCGGCGGCTTCCGCGAGACCCCGGGCAAAGCCCTCCACGTTGAAGCCGCCCTCGGCGTAGAAGGGAAAGGTCTTCACCTGGGCGCCCAGCTTCACCTCGAAGCTGAGGCGGTAGTTGCCCCAGAGCTTGTCGGGCAGCAGCAGTACGTCGCCGGGCTCGATGAAGAGCTCGCCCACGAGGGAGAGCCCGTGGGTGATCGCGCTGGTCACGATGGGAAGACCGAACTGCTTCGACGCCAGCGCGGGGTTCTCCTCGAGCAGCTTCTCACGCCACAGCTCGCGCAGACCGGGGCGCCCGGCCGGTGGCGCGTAGGTGTAGACGTCCCTGGGGTCCAGGTCCGTCAGGTGACGCTGGATCGACTCCAGATACATCGGGCCGCCCTTCTCCGTGGCGATCCCGATGGTGGCGTTGAAGCGGTGCGCCTTGGCCTTGGCCTCGGCGGACTGAGAGAGGATCCCCTTCGGGAAGTACGCCCGCACGCCATAGGAGGAGAGCATGGCGAAGACCTCGGGGGCACTCTGCTGGATCTGCTCGTTGAGCTTTTGCGCGAGGGGGTTCACGCGGGCTGTCTCGGCGGCACACATCTTTCGTTACCTCGTTCGCTTCCTCGTTCGATTGCCCCATGGCGCGTGCAAATGACGGGTGCAAATCGCGGGTGCAAAATGGCGGGCGCAAATGACGCGCGCAAATGGCGGGTGCGAAATTACAGCCGTTTGTGGAGAACGTCCATCAGATCCTCGAAGCCCCTGGCTCGCCAGAAGCCCTGTCCCTCGTGATTCCCGCAGGCGACCTGGACCTCGACCCGCTCGACCCCGCTGGCGCGCACCCACTCGAGAGCAGCCTCCACGAGCGCGCTTGCGATACCCCGGCGGCGCTCGGAGCTCCTCACCCCCAAATCGGTGATCTCCGCCCGCTCCACCTCATGCATGATGGGGGGCGCGTGATCGATCCGCACGATGCACATGCCGGGCAGATCACCGGCGTCGTCGTAGACGAGGATCTCGGCGTCACGATCCCGGTACAGCGCCGCGAGAAGCTCGCGCAGCTCGCCCTCCGCCCCGGGCCGCATGATGAAGAGCGGGTCGAGGTCCTCGTGGTGCCGGGTAATGGCGGTCCACAGGGCGGCGACGCGATCGAGATCCCGAGGTTGCGCGGAGCGCACTCGCCCGTCGTCGGCCTTCGGCGGCATCGCTCAGCGGGCTCCACCGGCCCGGATCGCACGGCGCCGCGGCGCGCTCACGGGGCCTTCCAGTTCTTCTTCTCGTCGCCCGCGTGGGAGATTCCTCCGCTGCGCATCATGCGAAAGCTCCCCTTCTGGACTCCGTCCCGCTGGTAGGCGCCGACGAGGAGGGCACCCTGCTCCTCGACCCGGGCGGTGGCGTACTCGGTGTAGCCCTCCATGCTCTCCGTTCGCCCGGAGCCCATGGAGTCGCGACGGCTGAACACCGGAAGGGAAGAGGGGTCCCCGATCGACCAGGTCTCGCTGTAGCTGATCACCGAGGTGGACTGCTGGTTCATCGCACCGGCGGACCTGTAGCCCCGAGCCGCACTTCCACTCAGGGTCTTCGATCTCGAGCCGCGGGCATTGATCTCGAGGCCCGCCCGGATCTCGGCGATCTGTGCCTCGTTGGGCTGCCAGCTCTCCAACACCCTCTGCCGGCGACCGCCGCTCAGATCCACGAAGCGACCCGATTCATCTCCGAAGATGACGATGGGATACTCGGTCCACAGCAGCCGGGAGCCCTTCTTCGCGAAGACCCAGATCCGATCGTCCCAGCGATCGACATCTGGATTGGCGGTCGACTCGTCGCGCAAGTGCACGAGGACGTACCAGCTGCCCAGCAGGTCCAGCGCGGCGTTCGGGACCTCCTCCGCTCGGGCGACCGAGAAGGGCGCGGCGACGGCGATGCTCCCGACCCACCACGCTGCGAGCAGGGCCGCGGCCCGAACCCGCCAGCCGCCGCCCTCTGGACCCGGCCACTTGCCCGAGCGGAAAAACGCCGTTTTGCCCATCACCCACTCGTCTCCTCGGTGCGGATCGGCGACCCGGATCGGCGACCAGTAGTCACTCCATGCCTCCTTGGCGGCAAGGGGCGGCAAGGAACTGCCTCGTGTCCTTTCTTCCCCGGCAACTCTTGCAGACAGGACCAGGTGGAGCAACGCGCTTCGCACGCGCAACGGAGTGTAAAGTTTTTCCCGAAATGAGAGTCGGGGGTTGTATCCGCCACGTTGCGAGGCAATCTCCGAGAGATCCGAGGCGACCCACCCACCTCGGATTCATTGTGATCACAGTGGTTTGAGGCGACAGCTGCGGCCCCCCTGGGTGTCGATCTGGCTTGGCACGCAGATTGCGCCCTTCGAGCCCGGATGGCTGTATCCGCGCGCGGATTTCCCGCCCATCCCTGGTTCGACGTGCTTGGTTCGACGTGCTTGGTTCGACGTAGTTGGTTCGACGTAGTTGTAGTTTGAGAGCGGAGCCCGCGATCGGGCGCCCTCGACGTGGCTGATGAGAATGAGAACGCCCTCCACACTCTGGATCGTCCACCGCGACCCGCAGCGGCGGGCCGCTCTGTCGCGGCTCGCCGGGGCCGGGCAGGACGTGGTGTTGGGGGCGCCGACCGACGGGCTCTTCGAGACCGCAAACCAGGCCGACGTCGTCGTGATGGGGCTCAGCGGCAGCTTCGAGAGCGAGCTCGAGTTCGCACACCGCATGGGTCCGCGCCAGGGCCGCAGCATGTGGATCCTGCTTCCGGATGCGTCGGGTGCCGCCGAGGCGCGGCGGCTCTTCGACACCCTGCCCAGCGAGATCATCCCCTATCCGCCCGACACGCGAACCCTGCGCCGCAGCATCCACAGCGCCCTGCACCGGCTCGGGACCGATCCCCTGTCCCGTCGGCAGGAGCGAGACGTGCTGGCCGCCCGCTTCTCGCGCTGGTTCGCGGACCTCGACCTGCCCGGACTGCTGCGGGCCCTCGATCCCCAGCTGGCCTCGATTCCGCTGCTGATCCGCTCCGAGTCCGGCTGCGGACGCAGCCTGCTCGCCCGCTACGTCCACGCCTTCGGCGGCACCGGCGACAGCGTGTTCGTCCACATTGCCTGCCGGGAGGCGACCGGTCTGCAGGATCTCCTCGATCAAGCGGCGGCCCCCGGGCTCTCGGCGGCCCGGCCCGGCTGGACGGTCTTTCTCGAGGACGTCGACCATCTCTCGAGCACTCTCCAGCGCAAGGTCCAGGACTGGATCGACTTCGGCCTTCCCGAGGGAGTGCCGCGCGGCGCCAAGGTGCGCTGGATCGCCAGCGCGAGCGACGACGAAGGACTGATGGACGGCTTCGCCGCCCATGAGCTCGAGCTGAGCCTCGCCCAGGCGCTCTGCGGCCTGGAGATCCGCATCCCGCCCCTACGAGAGCGTCCCCACGCCATCGCACCCCTGGTCGGCCAGACCGCGGCGGCCTGGTGCCGCGGTCGCAGCCTGCGCGTGCGGCGTTTCAGCAGCGAGGCGGTGGAGCTGCTCGAGGGCCACCCGTGGCCGGGCAACCTGCGGGAGCTCAGCGCTGTGGTGGAGAGCAGCCTTGCGCTCTCCAGCGCGGACCCTTTGCTCGCCCGTCAGCTGCATTTCCCCGCCGAAGGGCGGCCCCGGGTCGCTGCGCCGGCGGCGGGACGACCCGAGCCCCGGGACTACTTCGTTGGAGACGCCGAGGAAGAAGAAGAGTTCGACGAGACGCTGGAGGACGAGAGCGACGAGCCCTTCCTCGCGCCCGCCCTCCACGTCGAGCTCGCGGAGGCGACACGCGAGCGCCGGGACAGCGCGCTGCCCCCGGGCCGCGCGGTCCCGGTCGCGCCTCCGGTCATTGCGCCGGCCGAGGCGGAGCCGGCCCCGGATTTCCCTCCCGAGGCTTCTCAACCAGCGGATTCGCCCGAGCAGGAGGAGCAGCGGGACACCTTGCGGCGCCTCGTGACCGCGCTGGCCCACGAGGTGCGCAACCCCCTAGTCTCCATTCGCACCTTCTCCGAGCTCCTGCCCGAGAGCTACGACGACCCGGACTTCCGCACCCGCTTCCAGGAGCTCGTCGGAAGGGATGTCCGACGCATCGAGGACGTGATCACCCGACTACACAGCCTGACCGAGGTGCCCGAGGCCCAGCGACAGCCCGTAGACGTTGCCGCTCTCCTCGACTCCCTGCTGGACGAGCGGCGAGAGGAGATCCAGGCGCGACGCCTCCTGGTCCTGAAAGAGCTCGACCGCAACCAGCCCTTCGCCCTGGGCGACCGCGACCAGCTGCGGAGCGCCTTCGCGGGCCTTCTCGCCAAGGCGCTCGAGCTGGTTCCCGAGCGAGGGGACGTCTACCTGGCCTCGAAGCACCACACCGCGGGACTGCATGGCGCCCCGACCGTGCGCGTGCTGCTGCGTTACCACAATCCCGAGCAGGCCCGCGATCAGGCCGAGATCCCCCCCCGCGAGCTACCCGGCGCCGAGGGAATCTCCCTGGAGGAAACCGCGCTCGAGTTCATCATCGCCGAGAGCATCATCCGCGGCCAGGGGGGGGCCCTCACCGTCGACAACACCGACGCTCAGGAAACCGTGATCGTCATCGACCTGACCGCACCCTCCAGCTCGTGATAGAGTCGGCCCGATGTCGCATGTGCTGGTTGTCGACGACGAGATCGGCGTCCAGGAGTCCCTACGGATGCTCCTCAAGCAGGAGTGTGACGTCGCGACCGCGGGAAACGTAGACGCGGCGCGACGCGCCATCGCGACCCAGACTCCCGATCTCATTCTCCTCGACCTCGTGATGCCCGGCCGCAACGGCCTCGAGCTCCTCACGGAGCTGCGTGAGCGGGGATCGACGATTCCCGTGGTGATCCTCTCCGCCACGAACACCCTCGCGACGGCCGTCGAGGCCATGAAGCAGGGTGCGGTCGATTTCATCACCAAGCCTTTCGAGCTCGAAGCCCTGCGCATGAAGGTGCGGCAGCTCCTCGCGCACCGCGCCCTCGAGGACGAGGTCGTGCGCCTGCGCGACGAAGTGCGCGGCCGCCAGCAGCTGGGATCGCTGTTCGGCCGCAGCGGTGCGATGCAGGAGGTCTTCCGCGCCATCGAACGCATCGCGCGATCGTCGGCCAGCGTACTGGTGACGGGAGAGAGTGGGACCGGCAAGGAGCTCGTCGCCCGGGCGATTCACGACCTCGGGCCCCGCGCCGAGCAGCCCTTCATTCCGGTGAACTGCGGCGCGATACCGCGCGAGCTGATCGAGAGCGAGCTCTTCGGCCACGAGCGCGGCTCCTTCACCGGCGCGACCGAGCGGCGCGTGGGCCGCTTCGAAGCCGCGGCGGGGGGAACGCTGATGCTGGACGAGATCGGAGAGCTCGATCCCAGCATTCAGGTGAAGCTGCTGCGGGCCCTGCAGGAGAAGACCGTCGAGCGGGTCGGGAGCACCCAGCCCATCGAGGTCGACGTGCGTATCATCGCTGCGACCAACCGGGACCTCGAGCACGAGATCAGCCAGGGGCGCTTCCGCACCGACCTCTTCTACCGCATCAACGTGGTCCCCATCCACGTGCCGCCCTTGCGCGAGCGCCGGGAAGACGTGCGGCTGCTCGCGGAGACCTTCCTGCAGCGCCGCACCGAGGAGTACGGCCGCGAGCTTCGCTTCTCACAGCCCGCCGTCTCCGCCCTCGAGCGCTACCCCTGGCCCGGCAACGTGCGCGAGCTCGAGAATGCGGTGGAGCACGGAGCGACCCTGTGCGAGAGCGGTGTGATCGAGTTCGAGAATCTCCCGGAACCCGTCCGCAGCACCGGTACCACGGAGGCCCTGCGCGACGAGTGGCGGTCGGGCCGCGCCGGCTTCGAGGAGATCGTTTCGCGCTTCGAGCGCGAGTTACTCCTCGAGGCCCTCGAGCGCTGCAGCTGGAATCAGACCCGTGCCGCGACGGCCCTGGGCATTACCCGGCGCTTGCTCAAGCTCAAGATGGACCGCTTCGAGCTCGAAACGCCCGATCGCCCGCGCCGCTCGCCTCCCGGCGGCGCGCGCCCCCCGGGAATCTGACCCGTTCAGCGCCGAACATTACCCGGCATGCAATGTTCCGACTGGAACATCTCTACAACTGGCGCAGAATCAAATACTTGCGTCGGTTTTGTCGTTTTGTCGTTCCCCTCGGTACCGATCGGGATGTGACGGAAGCACCTCGGCATGCTGGATGAATCATATGATTCATAAGTAAATACAACAGGTTATGGGATCTTTTGCGCGCGAAAGAAATTCTGGCACATCCCTTGCTCTGCAGAAGGGCATGTCGCAGAAGCAGGACACCCGATTCGAGCCCGATGCGCAGCCCACCCTCCTGGTCGTGGACGACGAGACGGGGCCGCGGGAATCACTGCGGGTGATTCTGTCTCCCAGCTACCGCGTCTTGACCGCCGATAGCGCGAGCGCCGCCCTCGAAATCCTGGGCACCCAGGACATCGATCTCGTGACCGTGGATCTCAACATGCCCGGCATGAAGGGCGACGAGCTGGTACAGATCGTCCGCGACGAGTTCCCGCGGGTTCAGATCATCATCATCACTGGCTTCGGCACCCTGGAGACCGCGGTAGACGCCGTGCGACACGGCGTGTGTGACTACCTCACCAAGCCCTTCGACGTGGTCCAGGTCGACGCCGCCGTCCGCCGCGCACTCGATCGCCAGCAGGGTCGGCGTGAGCTGGTGCGCTTCCTCGAGGGCATCGCCTCGGTGCTCGGCAAGCAGCGCCCCACTGACGACATCCTCGCCCAGCTCCAAGCAGACGAGACCCTGCGCGATCGCGTCGAGGCGATTCTCGTCGAGTCAGCCCTCGAGCCGAGCCCTTCCCAGGACCCCATGGAGCAGCCCCAGACCGTGGAGTTCCTCGAGGTGCTGGCCGAGACCATCGAGAGCCGCGATCCGTGCATGCGGGGGCATGCTCACCGGGTCGCGCTCTACGCCGGGCTCATCGCCGACCGGCTCTGCCTGGGCGCAAAGGAGCACGACGCGATCCGGGTTGCGGCCTTCCTCCACGATCTCGGCAAGGTGGGGCTGCCGCCCGGTGCGCTGCCCAGCGACCAGCTGCTGAGTCCCGATCAGCGACGCGCAGTCGAGGAGCATCCCTCGATCGGCGAACGCCTGGTGCGCCCCCTCGGCCTCTCCACGGCGATCCGATCCGCGATGCGCCACCACCACGAGCGCTGGGATGGCGCCGGATACCCGGACGGCCTGGTGGGGGACGACATCCCCCTGGCCGCGCGCATCATCGCGGTCGCGGACGCTTACGAGGTCATGGTTTCCGAGCGCGCCTACCAGGCCGCGCGCGACCCGAGTGACGCGCTGGACATATTGAGCAAACAGGCGGGGTCGCAGTTCGACCCCGCCATCGTGGCGGCCTTCGTCGCGATCGCAGAGACGGGTGTCTGCAGCGCGGACGGCCCTGCCGTCCGAGAGGCACTCCAGCGGGTGCAGCGATCGATCGGTGAAGCAGCAGAGGGGAAACACTGATGAACGGAAGCCGCGAGCAGATGGCGCTCGATTTCGACCCGCAGCTGGCCGCCAACCCGGCCGTGTGCCGCCGGGTAGAACGCCGCCAAGAGCGACGCTCCATCCTCCGCATCGTGGACTACAGCCCCTTTCCGCGCGCCGCAGCAGACGAGCAGGTGGGGACGGGTTTCGCGAAGAACGAATCGGCTGCAGGGCTGTGTATCGCGATGGGGAGCGCACAGGTACTTGGCGCGCTGTTGCGCGTGGTCGTGCGCGGCGTGGACGGAACACCCACCCGTGACGCGATCGTCCGGGTGGTTTGGTGCAGGGCTCAGCAAGACGGTGACTACCACGTGGGTCTCGAGCTGATGCGCGAGAGCTCGCCACGCATGCTCCTGGTCCGGCGCGACCACGACCGCAGGGAGGTTGCGATCACCGCTTGACGTGTGGGAATCGACAGAGGGAGGGCGGCCCGCGGGCCGCTTCTCGGGACTGAGCCACGAAGTCGGCGGCGCACGGATAGGGGGGGTGCCGCCGGCTCCGGCTCGTCGGCCCTCCCGCGGCGCCAGCGCCCGCGAAGAATCTCCGGCGGGCTGCTAGACTGATCCCATGTTCGGCATCGGACCCCTCGAGCTCGGCATCGTCCTCGTGATCGCGCTTCTCGTCCTCGGTCCGAAGAAGCTGCCCGAGCTCGCTCGTGGCCTCGGCAAGGGCCTCTCAGAGTTCCGCCGGGCGTCGAACGATCTGCGGCGGAGTCTCGACATGGATCTCGAGCCCCACAAGATCGAGCCGCCCCCGGCCCCGGCCCAGACCTCGGCGCCCCACCTTCCGCCCGATGTGGGCTCGGCCCTCGATCAGGCCGAAAAGGAGACCGAAAGAGAGGCCGAGCAAAAGGCCGCCGTGGACGCGCGGCCCCCGCCCATGAGACCCGAGCCGGCCCCGGCCCGACCGGAGGAACCGCCCGCGGGCGGCGATGCCCTCCACACAGGGGCCGAGAGCACAGAAGCCGAGAGCACAGAGGCGGAGAGCGCAGAGGCTGGGGGCGCAGAGGCTGGGGGTGCAGAGGCGACGGATGTAAACGACGGAGGCAACACGAGCCCCCGGCCCACAGGAGGCGCGGGCTCGCCAGGTGACTGACGTCGAGCTCCCCATCACGGATCATCTCTCCGAGCTTCGCAAGCGCCTCTTCTGGACCATCCTGACTTGGTTCGTTTGCGCTGGAGCCTCCTTCGCCTGGGCGGAGGAGATCTTCGGCTTTCTCCTGGCGCCGGCGGTCGACGCGCTCGGGATCGGCGGGAAGCTGCAGTCTCTGGCGCCGACGGAGATCTTCTTCACCTACATCAAGTGTGCCCTGCTGGCGGGCTTCGTCTTCGCGCTCCCAGTCATCTTCTGGCAGATGTGGGCCTTCATCGCACCAGGGCTCTACGCCAATGAGAAGAAGGCCGTGATTCCCTTCGTGATGTGCTCGACGCTGCTCTTCACGGGCGGGGCGATCTTCGGATATACGCTGGTCTTTCCCCTCGTCTTCGACTTCTTCAACAGCTTCAGCAACGAGTTCGTGGTATCGGCGTGGACGATGAAGGAGGTCTTCTCCCCCACGACGCGGCTCTTCCTCGCCTTCGGGGTGGCGTTCGAGCTACCGCTCTTCGTGTTCTTCCTCTCCGTCACCGGCATCGTGACGGCGAAGAAGCTCTTCGCCTTCACCCCCTACGCGATACTGGTGGTCTTCATCGTCGCCGCGATCCTGACCCCCCCCGATGTCGTGAGCCAGCTCTTCCTCGGCATCCCAATGATCGGCCTCTACCTGCTGGGCGTAGGCGTGGCCTTCATCTTCGGAAAGAGGGACGACGATCCGGTGTGAAGTGCCGGGCGGCGCCGCGACCCGTGTCGGGACCGGCGCCGGCTTCAGAGCTTGGAGAGATACCCGATGGTGGTCTGCAGCCGCTTCTCGTAGTCCGCGAGCTCGATTGTTCGGCGCGCGACCCCGCTCTCCATGGCCGCCTGGGCGACCGCGGGCGTAACGTAGAGAAGCACGCGCGGGTCGAAGGGCTTGGGGATGATGTAATTCGGGCCGAAGTCGAAGCTCTCGCCCGGGTAGGCGCGCTTCACCACGTCGGGGACCGCCTCGCCGCGCTGGGCGAGCTCCGCCAGGGCGTAGACTGCCGCGAGCTTCATGGGCTCGTTGATCCCCGTGGCGTGTACATCGAGAGCACCCCGGAAGATGAAGGGAAAGCCCAACACGTTGTTGACCTGGTTCACGTAGTCCGAGCGCCCCGTCGCACAGATGGCGTTCTTGCGTACCGCCCGGACGTCGTCGGGGGTGATCTCGGGGTCCGGATTCGCCATGGCGAGAACGATGGGCCGCTCCGCCATGCAGTCCACCATCTCCTTGGAGACGATCCCCGCCTGAGAGAGACCGATGAAGACGTCGGCACCCCCCATGGCCTCCGCCAGGGTGCGGTGCTCCGTCGCCGCCGCGAACTCCTCCTTGTAGGAGTTCATGCCCTCGCTCCGGCCCTTGTAGATCACACCTCGGCTGTCCGTCATCAAGATGTTCTCGCCCTTGACGCCGAGGTCCTTGTAGAGCCGCATGCACGCGATGGCGGCGGCGCCGGCGCCGGAGCAGACGACGCGGGTCTGGGCGATGTCCCGCCCGGAGAGCTCGATGGCGTTGAGAAGCGCCGCACCGGAGATGATCGCCGTGCCGTGCTGGTCGTCGTGGAAGACCGGAATATCGAGGCTCGCTTTGAGCCGCGCCTCGATTTCGAAGCACTCGGGCGCGCGAATGTCCTCGAGGTTGATGCCGCCGAAGGTGGGCGCGATGAGCTCGCAGGTGCGGATCACGTCCTCGGGATCGGTGCTGTCGATCTCGATGTCGAAGACGTCGATGTCGGCGAAGCGCTTGAAGAGGACCCCTTTGCCCTCCATGACGGGCTTGCCCGCCAGGGCACCGATATTGCCGAGACCCAGCACCGCCGTGCCGTTGGTCACCACCGCGACGAGGTTGCCCTTCGAGGTGTAGCGGTAGGCCTCGCCGGGGTTCTTCGCGATCTCCTTGCAGGGCTCCGCGACCCCCGGGGTATATGCCAGGGAGAGATCGTCTGCCGTCGCCGTGGGCTTCGTGGGCAGGACCTTGATCTTGCCGGGCCGACCGCCGGAGTGGTAGGCGAGTGCTTCGTCTTTCAAGCTCACGTGGGGGATCCTCTTGTCGCGGTGCCAGCGACAAAGCCGAAGCGGCGGAGTCTATCAGATCGGCCGCAGCCCCGCGAAGCAACGAATCCCTTCAGAATCGAATATTTAGGTGGCAGCTCGGATTCTGCGCCAGCGCCCCGGACGTGGCGCTGAAACCGCGTTCCAGTCCCGCAGTGACGGCTCATTCCTTGAGGAGCTCTCGGGCGATCACCAGGCGCTGGATCTGGTTCGTGCCCTCGTAGATCTGCATCAGCTTGGCGTCGCGCATCAGCTTCTCTACCGGGTACTCCTTCGTGTAGCCGTTGCCGCCGAAGACCTGCACCGCATCCGTGGTGGCCTTCATCGCGGCATCGGTGGCAAAGCACTTGGCGATGGAAGACTGCTTCGAAGCCCGCACGCCCGCGTCGACCATGCTCGCACTCTGGTGGGTCAACAGACGCGACGCCTCGACGTCCTTCGCCATGTCGGCCAGCATGAACTGCACCGCCTGGAAGCCCGCGATGGGGAAGCCGAAGGCCTTGCGCTCCTTCGCGTAGGCGGCGGACTCCTCCAGCGCCCGGCGCGCGATCCCGGTCGCCAGGCCCGCAATCGCGGGACGCGTCCGGTCGAGGGTGCGCATGGCGATCTTGAAGCCCTCGCCTTCCGCGCCCAGACGCATGCTGGAGGGCACGCGCACATTCTCGAAAACGATGGGACGCGTGTCGCTCGCGCGCTGCCCCATCTTGTCCTCCTTCTTTCCGGGCGTGATCCCCGGTGTATCGCGCGGCACCGCGAAGGCGCAGATGCCGTGGTGGCGAGACGAACGGTCCGTCGTGGCGAACACCGTGTAGAGCGCTGCCTCGCCGCCGTTGGTGATCCACTGCTTGGATCCGTTGAGGATGTAGTCGTCGCCGTCCTTCTCCGCGAGAAGCTGCAGCCCCGCGACATCGGAGCCGGCCTCCGGCTCCGAGAGGCAAAAAGCCACCAGCTGGAACTGGTCGGTGCACTGACCGAGCCACTCGCGCTTCTGCTCCTCGCTGCCCCCCACCACGATGGGCATGAGGCCGAGATCATTGGCCATGATCGAGGTGGTGATCCCCGCGCAGCCCCAGGCGAGCTCCTCGATGACGATGCAGCTGTCGAGCATCGTGAGCCCCACACCGCCGTAGTCGATGGCGATGCAGGAGTTGGTGAGGCCCAGCTTCCAGGCCCGCTCGATGACCTCGCGCGGGAACTCGCCGCTGCGATCGTACTCGGCCGCGATGGGGGCAATCTCTTCGCGAGCAAAGCGCCGCGCGGTCTGCTGAAGAGCGAGCTGCTCATCACTCAAAGCGAAATCCATATTGCTGACTCCCGGTCACGCTTCTTATGCAAATTCAACTACTTAGAAGGGCAGAATCTACGGGAGGGCGGACGAGGCAGCAAGCCGAGACGGCGAATCGCCGGGGGCGCCGTGGACGCAGGGGCTCAGGCCCTTGGCGGAAGGGGTTGGCGGAAGGAGTCGGCTAAAGGGGTCGGCGGGAGCGGTTGGCAGAGCGCGCCGCTCGGGGTCGCGCATGGGGGGGCTCAGACCGAGTAGCCCAGCTCCCGGGAGAGGCGCTCGGCGGCCGCGCCCAGGGCGGGGACGACATCGCCGAGCAGGCGCTCCTCGCCGAGGCGAAAGCCGGGACCCGAGACCGAGAGAGCGGCCAGCGCCTGGCCCGTCGCGTCGAAGACCGGCATCGCGGCACAGCGGAGGCCGATCTCGCACTCCTCTAGATCCAGCGCGAAGCCCTGCACCGCGACGCTGCGCAGATGCTCGAAGAACTTGTGGCGGTCGCAGATCGTCGCGTTCGTACGCTGCTCCAGGCCCTGGGTCGACACCCAGTCTCGGTCGAAGCCCTCGCGCACGCTCTCCACCGCGCAGCCGAGCAGGACCTTGCCGAGGGCGGTGCAGTGGACGGGCAGGCGCTCTCCAATGCGGGAGGCGGTGAGGACGAGCTGCCGGGGCTGCTCGCCGTCGAGGTGTACGACCTCGAAGTCACGCAGGACGCCGAGGTGCACCGTCTCGTTCTGCGACGCCGCCAGGGCCTCGAGGATCGGGCGGGCGCGATCGAGCAGGGAGTGGCCGTGAGAGAAGGCGCGTCCGAGCTCCAGACAGCGGGTGCCCAGTCGGTAGCGGTCGCTCTCCGGGCTCTGCTCGATGTAGCCCCGCTCCTCGAGAGTCGCGAGCAGGCGGAAGACGTTGTTCTTGTGCAAATCAAGACGGCGGGCCAGCTCGCTGACGCCGATCTCGTCCTCTTCGCGAAAGGCCTCGAGGAGGCGCAACGCATTACTGACCGTTTGGATCGAGTAGTCGCTCTTGGGCTTCGTCATTGCTTCGCAGCTTCGTCGACCGGGTAGATCGGGTGGGGGCTTGATCGCCAGTTCAGCTTCGCTTCGTGTTTTTGATTCATGTTATCGCTTCGTGTCGTGTTTCGACGCGTCCCCTTGCAGACGCTCCGATGCCACGAAGGGTAACACCCCCAATACCAAGACCCGGTAGTGCTTGTTGTGCACTGTTTTGTGCACTGTTTTGTGCACTGTTTTGTGCACTGTGTTCTGCACTGTTTTGTGCACTGTGTTCTGCACTGTTTTGTGCACTGCTTGTGACCGCGAAGATCGGGTGGGTTGGGGGGGCTATCCGCGGTGTTCGGGGAACAACGACTAGTTATCGCAAGCCCGGGAGCCGTGTCAACGAGGGTCGCGGCCCGAACGCGCCTGTTAAGCGAAATTGGGTGTCGTGCGTTTCGCCACTCAGGCGATCCTGAAGGACAATTCGAGTTGCGGAAATCTGTTCGCAATCTTCGGGAATTCTCGCGTACACGCTCGTCCCCGATCGCTCCCCAACGGGTCGGCGCACCGTCTGCTCATGGAATCTGCGCAGACGCGGCTGGAGGCCGCGCTGGGCGCCTCTGCGGCGCTCAGCGATCCGCGTCGGCGTCGGCGGGCGCGGCGCGCGCCGCGCCTTCAGCAGCGATGAGCTCGAGGGCGAGACCCGCCACTCCGAGGACGATGAATACGTCGGCGAGATTGAAGTCCGGCCACGCGTAGCCGCCCCACAAGCGCACGTGAATGAAGTCGATCACTTCCCCCCGGAGAATTCGATCGACGAAGTTCCCCACGGCGCCACCAAGAACGAGTGCAAGGGCGAGGGGCGAGAAGCGGTCCCCCGGGGCCAGCTTGCGGAAGAAGGCGCCGATCACCAGGACGGCCAGGATCGAGACCAGCGCGAACACGATCGCACGAAGCTCCTCGGGTCCCTCCGCGAGCATTCCGAGGGCCGCACCGGGATTACGCACATGAGTGACGTAGAGGAAGTCCCCGATGATTGGAACGCGCTCGCCCAACCCTACCTGCTGGTCCACCCAGTACTTGCTCGCCAGGTCGCTGGGAACCGTACACAAGAGAGTGATGAGCAGGACGCGGGACTTCGGATTCATCATTGGGGAGTTCGTCATTCGGGGGCTCGTCACCTGTAGACTCGTCTCTCGAGAATCCGTCGCTCGTCAGCGCAGCTCTTCGGGCGCCAGCCGGCCGTCGCCCCACACATCAGGCGCCATCTGACGCGCCTGCTCGAGATAGACGATGCCTTCGTGGATGCCTCCGCTCGCGTAGAGCGCCTCACCGCGCAAACCGACCAGGTGCACTTCGATCTCTGGCGCATCTGCTCCCTGCATCTCGAGCAGGGTCCGGGCTTGATCGAGAAAGGGAAGGGCCTGCTCGGGCCTGGCCCCGTCGACGTGATGACGCGCGAGGGCGAGATACGCATAGGGATTCGTGGCATCCACCTGGATGGCTCGTTCGTAGCTCGCTCGGGCGCGCGCGTGCTCCCCCAATGTATCGGCGTCCAGCCCCTCCACGATGAGCCGTTGCGACGCGCGCCGAGCGGCGTCGCCTTCTTGGAGGAGCTGCGACATGCGCAAGGGCTCCACGGGATCCACTCGCGCCTCGCGGGGCCCTACCAGCGCGCACGCCAGCCCGGCGCAGATCAGCAGCCCCAGGATGGCGGCGCGGGCCCATCCCCACAGGCTCTCGAGAGGGCCCGCATCGGTTACGCGGCGTTCCGAGGTGGCCGGCCGGCCCGCGAAGCCCTCGGACCTCACAGGAGATCGTCCAGCCAGCGGAGCACCCCGCGGCGCTGTCCCCGGCCCGATCCGCCAACCTGGCCTCCGCGAGGGCAGGTCTCGCTGGGCTGTGTCCCTACCACGAAATACTCCGGGCGATGGTCGCGGCAACCCGAGAGCGCCAGGGCACCGGTCCGGGGCTCGATCTCCATCTGCTCCACCTCGGGGGGAGGCAGGAAGGCGCCCCGTGCCTGGGTGCCGAAGACGTCACGGGCAAAGTTCGCCCAGATGGGAAGAGGGCCCGCGCTGCTCGAGACCCCGATGCTACGCGGCTCGTCGAAGCCAAGCCACACCACCGCGACCAGCTCCGGAGTGAAGCCTACGAACCACAGGTCCCGCTCCTCGTCCGTCGTGCCGGTCTTGCCCGCAATGGGACCGCGAAAGCCCATAGAGCGGAGGCGGCGCGCGGTGCCGCGCTCCACGACCCCCTCGAGGAGGGAGACCGCGAGGAAGGCGGTCCCCGGGTCGAGCACCCGCTCGAAGGCCAGGGTGCGCCGCTCGAGGGTCTGCCCGGCGGAGACCACGTCTTCGAAGGTGTGGGGCACCGGGCGGATCCCGCGGTTGGCGAGGGTCGCATAGGCGCGGGCGATCTCTACGGGGGCCACGTCCGCGGTCCCCAGCGCCAGGCTGGGGACGTGTGGCAATGGGCTCGTGATGCCGAGGCGCCGCGCCATGTCGGCCACACGCCCGATCCCCACCTCCATGGCGAGCCTCGCCGAGGGAACGTTGAGCGAACGTTCGAGCGCCTCGCGCACGGACACGGGACCCCGGAACTCGTGATCGTAGTTGGCGGGCTGCCACAGTCCCTGGCGGGTCTTCACCTCGAGGGGTGTGTCGTCGAGAATGCTCGCCAGGGTGATGACCGGCACACCACCACGGGGCTCGAGAGCAGCCACGTAGGCGAAAGGCTTGAATACGCTGCCCGCGGGCCGGCGCGCCTGGGTGCAGCGATCGAACTGCGAGCCCCCATAGCTGCGTCCCCCCACCAGCGCGAGGATCTCACCGGTCTGGGGCCGCATGGCGAGCAGGCAGCCCTGGAGCTGACGGGCCGGATCGTCGCTGCGCAGCTCGGGCTTCAGACTCTCGATCGATTCGATTCCCTCGACCAGGGCCTTGGTGGCGGCCCGCTGGAGACGCGGATCCAGCGTCGAATAGATCCGCAGCCCCTCCACCTCCAGCACGGATTGGTCATAGACCTCGGGCAGCTGCCGCCGCAGCGCATCGAGGAAGTAGCGCGACTCGCCCCGCTCGATGGTGATGGGCGCCACATGGAGCTGTTCGGATCGCGCGTTCTCGAAGGTCGCGAGATCGATCCGCCCCTGCTTGCGCATGAGCTCGAGCACCAGATTGCGGCGCTCCACGGCGTCCTCGGAGTTGCGATGGGGCGAGAGGCGATTCGGGCTCTGGATGATGGCCGCAAGGGTCGCGGACTCGGCCACGGTGAGCTCCGAAGCCGCCTTGCCGAAGTAGAAGTGCGAGGCCTCCCCCACTCCGTGGATCGCCGTCGAGCCGCGCTGTCCCAGGTAGATCTCGTTGAGATAGGCCTGCAGGATGGCGGACTTGTCGTAGCGAGCCTCGACGAGTAGCGCCATGATGGCTTCCTGGGCCTTGCGACGCAGGGTTCGCTCCGGGGTGAGGAAGAAGTTCTTCACCAGCTGCTGGGTCAGGGTGCTGGCCCCCTGGCGGACGCCGCCGGCCCGCAGGTTGGCGAGCAGGGCGCCTCCGATACGCGGGACGTCGATGCCGTGATGGGTCTCGAATCGGCGGTCCTCCACCGCCAGGATGGCGTCGGTCAAGTGAGTGGGGACCTCCGCCAGGCCGACCAGCTCACGCTGCTCGCGATCGACGCCGTAGTAGGCGCCCACCAGCTCGGGCTCGAGGAGAACGGCGCCCACTTCACGGGAGCGGGGCAGCTCGCGGATCTCGCCGATGACCCCGTCGTCGAGGCGGATGACGATGTCCCGGGCCGGCTCCGCCCGCGAAGGGTGCTCGAAGGCGTGGAGATGGACCCGCAAGCGCGCGCCTTCCCAGCGATAGAGCCCCGCTCTCAGGGGGCGCCCGCCCTGCACGGCCTGCTCACGGTAGCCGAGGCGCTGGAGGGTTCCGCGCAGGTCGATGCGCCTCGCATCGAGCCCGGGATAGAGGATCGTGGGGGCCGAGAAAACCTTGGTGGGAACGCTGAAGCGCCGGCCCTCGAAGCGGCTCACCACGATCCGGTCGAGGGAGAGAACCCAGCTCGAGACCAGGATGCCGGCCCCGAAGGCGACGAGGAACAGCACCCGGGCGCCCAGTCGAAACCAGGCGGGGCGGCGGGGCTCGCGACGGCGTCCAGTCGCTTTGCCCCGTCCCGCGGCGCGCTTGCCGGAGCCTCGCCGGGCAGCAGCCTTCTTTCGGGAGCCCCCGGACGGCCGTCTCGTATCTTTTCGGCTCGCCAAGGCCGTGATCTCCCCTGGGGCTCCGATACGCGAGAGCCGCGGCTGCAAGCCTAGCGCAGCAACCCCCGCACCTTGTGAATTCCCTGCAGAACCGCGAAAGTACCGCCAAACATCGCGGGTCCATGGACGTGAACGACAACAACGACAACAACGACAACAACAGCGACGCCAACAACAGCGACGCCAACAACAGCGACGCCAACGAGAGCGGCGGCGGCAGCAGCAGCAACCCCAAGCTCTGGGGCGGACGCTTCAGCCAGGCCACGGCCCCGGCGGTCGAGCGCTTCAGCGCCTCCGTGCACTTCGACAAGGCCCTCGCGAGCTACGACATCCGGGGCTCCATCGCCCACGCGCAGATGCTCGGGCACGCGGGGCTCATCCCCGAAGCGGACTCCGAGGCCCTCGTCGCCGGCCTTCGCTCCATTGAGAGTGCCATCGAGTCCGGAAAGTTCAGCTATGACCCGGCCTTCGAGGACATTCACATGAATATCGAGGCCCGGCTGCGAGAGCAGATCGGACCCGTCGCGGGGCGCCTCCACACGGGCCGCAGCCGCAATGACCAAGTCGCCACCGATACCGCGCTCTACCTGCGCGATACCTGTGTCGCGGCCGAGCTGGGGCTGCTCGAGCTGCGCCGGGTGTTGCTGGAGCGCGCCGCCGAGCACCTCGACACCGTGCTGCCCGGCTACACCCACCTGCAGCGCGCCCAGCCGGTGCGCCTCGCACACCACTGGCTCGCCTTCGTGGAGATGTTCTCCCGCGACGCCGGGCGCATCCGCGACGGTCGCGCGCGCATCCAGCACTGTCCCCTCGGCTCGGGCGCCATCGCGGGCTCCACCCTTCCCCTGGACCGCGAGAGCACCGCCGCGGCGCTGGGCTTCGCCGCGCCCAGCCGCAACAGCATGGACAGCGTGGCGTCCCGGGACGCCAGCCTGGAGTTCCTCTCTGCGACCGCGATCGCGATGGTGCATCTGTCACGACTCTCCGAGGAGTTCGTGCTGTGGTCGAGCGCGGAGTTCGGCTTCATCGAGCTCGCAGACGCCTACTCGACGGGCTCGAGCCTGATGCCCCAGAAGAAGAACCCCGACGTGCCCGAGCTCGTGCGCGGGAAATCGGGTCGCGCCATCGGGAACCTCGTGACCCTCCTCACGGTGATGAAGGGCCTGCCTCTCACCTACAACCGCGACATGCAGGAGGACAAGGAGCCCCTCTTCGACTCGGCCCGCACCCTGCGTGACTCCCTCGAGGTCACCACCGGCGCCGTCGCGACGCTCTCCGTCAACGTTGCCCGCATGCGCGAGGCCGCCGGCGATCCCATGCTCCTCGCTACCGATCTCGCCGAGGTGTTGGTCCGCGAGGGCGTTCCCTTCCGCGAGGCCCACGAG
>JAFDEK010000008.1 GCA_019310385.1 Deltaproteobacteria bacterium | reverse complement strand
CGCAAGGGGGGGGGACGGTCCGTAACGCAAGGTCCGAAGGGACCTTGCGTTAAGGACCGTCCCCCCCTTGCGTTGTTGCTAGTGTGGGGGGCGGAAGCGATTGTCGTGCTGGTGCCGGCCCCGGACTTCAAATCCGGTGGGGGGTGTGGCGACACGTCCCCGGCGGGTTCGATTCCCGTCCGCTTCCGCCATTCTGATCGGACGAAAGCGCGCTAGACGGCTCTACGAAGCGGCGCCGGGCGCCCGAAGAGGTAGCCCTGGCCGTAGGCGATGCCGAGGTCGTGGACCGTCGAGAGCTCCTCGCTGGTCTCGATGCCCTCGGCGATGATCGAGGCGTGGATGGTGCCCGCCACCGAGTTGAGGGCGCGCAGCAGCTCCTGGCGCGGCCGATCCGAATCGATTCCGCGCACCAGGGACAGATCGGCCTTGATGAAATCGGGAGAGAGCTCCATCACGGCCTCGAGGCTTCCGTAGGCGACACCCGTATCGTCGAGGGCGACCTTGAAGCCCAGCTCCCGGTAGTAGTCCCGGGCCTCGCGGAAGATCGCGAAGTTGGCGATGGACTCGCGCTCGGAGATCTCGAACACCACATCGCTGGGCCGCAGGCGCAGCTCTTCGAGGGTCTTACGCAACACGTCGCCGCGGAAGGCGGGGTCGTGGATCGCCGTCGGCAGGCAGTTGAGGAAGAGCAGCTTGCCCGGCGTGAGGCCCCGGGCGCCACGCAGGGCCTGGCGCCGGCATAAACAGTCCAGCTCGTACACCAGCCCGGTCTTCTCGGCCATCTGGAAGAGCGCGCCCGGCGTGTGCAGATCGGAATCCCACGGCCCGCGCACCAGTCCCTCGTAGCCGATGATGTCCCGGGTGGTGAGATTCAGGATGGGCTCGTAGAGCATCGTCACGTCTTCGGCCAGGACGATGTCCTCGAAGGCCTTGGTCCGCTCGCGGTCGAGGATGCTCGCGTTCAGGGCCGCGTCGGCTCGAGCCCGCTCCAGGGTCTCGCGGACCTGACGGGCCTCCCGCAACCCGGGGTTATAGAGCGCGAAGGCCTGCCCGACCGGCAGGTCCGGTGTATCGCGCCGATAGGGATAGACGATCCGGTTTCCGGCCTGGCTGATCTTCTGCGCCAGGTTGCCCGCGATGCGCGCCAGCTCCTCGCGGTAGAAGCCATGGTCACCCCGCGCGCGAAAGAGGAATACGACCAGCTCATCCACTCCCGCGCCGCTACGCACGATGAGATCCTGCTCGCCGAGCTCGCCGTGGGTCGCTTCCTCCACGAGCCTGCGCAGCTCCCGCACCGCGTGCCGATGGGCCGCGACCCCGAAGCGGCGCTCTACGTCGCCCAGCTCCGCGGCATCGATCACGATCAGCGCAAGGGCGCCGAGCTCGCGAAAGCCGGATGAGATGGCATCGATGTGCTCCGAGTAGCTCGCGACACGGGAGTCGCTGTCCACCGGCGAGATCCGTCGGGGCGCTTTGTCAGCAGCGGCAGTCATCGGGTGCTCTATCGGTCGCTCAATCGAGTTTGTTGAGGAGTGGTGCCAGCGCAGCCCCGGTATGGGAGCCGGCGGTGGCCGCAATCTCCTCCGGGCTGCCCACCGCCACCAGATATCCCCCCGCGGGGCCTCCGTCGGGGCCCAGATCGAGCACCGTGTCGGCGCTGCAGATGACGTCGAGGTTGTGTTCGACCAGGATCACGCTGGCTCCCGCCTCGATGAGATCGTCGAGGCAGGCCAGCAGCAAGCGGATGTCCGCCGCGTGAAGGCCCGTCGTGGGCTCGTCGAGCACGTAGAGGGTGCGGTCCGCCTCGCCGCTCGAGAGCGCCAGCGCCAGGCGCACCCGTTGGTGCTCACCACCCGACAGGGTCGAGAGGGACTGGCCCAGGGTCAGGTAGCCGAGCCCAACCCGCACGAAGGGCTCCAGCCGGGCCCCGATCTTCGCGTCATCGGCGAAGATCTCCGCGGCCTCGTCGAGGGTCAGCGCGAGCACGTCGACGATGGAACGGCCGTCGAGGCGTACCTCGAGGACCTCTTTGCGATAGCGAAGGCCACCGCAGTCGTCGCAGGGAACGCGCACGTCGTCGAGGAACTGCATGTCGATGACCACCTCCCCCGCCCCCTCACAGGTGTCACAGCGGCCGCCGGGCACGTTGAACGAGAACCAACCCGGAGCCCGACCCGCGGCCTTCGCCTCCCGGGTGGCCGCAAAGGCCTTGCGGATGCCCTCGAAGGCCTTGGAGACCGTGGCCGGGTTGGAGCGCGGGCTGCGCGTCGAGGGGGACTGGTCGACGACCACGACCCGGTCGAGGGCCTCGGCGCCCTCGATGTCCTTGCAGGCACCTCGCTCGATGCGCTCACGCCTGGCCACGCCCGGAAGCCGGGCCTGGAGGTTGGCGATGAGGACCGAGGCAACCAGGGTCGACTTGCCGGCGCCCGATACCCCGGTCACCACCACGAGCTCGCCGAGGGGGATCTCGACGTCGAGGTCCTTCAGGTTGTTCTCGCTTGCGCCGAGGATGCGCAGGCTGCCCCGCGTCCCCCCCTGCGACGCTCTGCGTCGCCGGTCCACGCTGGCGAGCTCGCCGCGCAGGCCGCGACCCGTCTGGGAATCCGGGTGGCTGCGCACCTGCGCGACGCTTCCCTCCACGACGATGCGCCCGCCGTGGCGGCCCGCCGCGGGTCCGAGATCGATCACGTGGTCCGCCGCCGCGATGATCTCCGGCGCGTGCTCGACCACCACCACCGTGTTGCCCTGGTCGCGTATCGAGCGAAGCACGGCGAGGAGGCGGTCGACATCGCGGGGGTGAAGGCCGATGGAGGGCTCGTCGAGGACGTAGAGGGTGGCGGTCAGGCTACCCCCCAGCGCCGAGGCGAGCTGGATGCGCTGGGCCTCGCCGCCGGACAGGGTGCGAACCTGGCGCTCGAGGGTCACGTAGCCCAGGCCGACACGATCGACGGTCTCGACCCGAGCGCGCAGCAGCTCGAGCAAACGCGCACAACGCTGCGCCGCGGCGGGCGACAGCTCGAGCTGCTCCAGCCAGGCGCGCAGCTCCCCGATGGTGAGACGCGAGAGCGCCGCGAGATCGTGACCCGCCACCCGAACACACAAGGCCTCGGGACGCAGGCGCGTCCCGCCGCAGCAGGCGCAACGGTCGAAGCGCCGGTAGCGCGCGATCAGGACCCGGGCCTGAACGCGATAGCGACGCCCCTCCAGCCAGTCGAAGAAGCCGCGAACCCCGTACCATTCGCCTCCTTCACCTGCTTCACCTGCTTCACCTTCTTCGCCTGCTTCACCTTCGTCACCCTCGTCGCCCTCGATGACCAGGCGCCGCTGCTCGGCGTCGAGCTCCGCGAAGGGCCGGTCGAGGGGAATGCCGTGGAGCGCACAGGCCTCTTCGAGGTCCCGCTGCATGGCCCGTCCCATGGGTGTTGAGAAGGGCGCGATGGCCTGCTCGCCCAGGCTGAGGGAGGGATCGGGCACCACCCGATCCCAGTCGATTCCCGCCGTGCGACCGAAGCCCTGACACTCCTCGCAAGCACCGATGGGGCTGTTGAAGGAGAAGAGGGCCGGCTGCAGCGCGGGAAAGCGACGCCCGCATCCGTCGCACGCGAAGCCCTCCCGGAAGTGGCTGCGCTGCGCCTCCTCGTCGACGACGACGATCTCGCCCTCTCCCCGCGCGAAGGCCGACGCTACCGCCTCGCCCAGGCGTGGGTCGCCCGGCCGCGGCTGCAGGCGATCGATGAGGAGTAGCGCCGAAGCGTGCTGCGACTCCCACTCGGCCTCGGAGAGCTCGGTGAGATCGAGCACCTGGCCCTCGGCGCTCAGCAAGCGGGTGAATCCCTCGCGAGCCAGACGCTCGCGCAGCTCACCGGCCGACTCCCCGCGCCCGGCGGGCAGCGGCGTGCCCAGGGAGATGCGCCGGCCGCCCCACCCTTCGAGGATGCGCTCGCTCACGCCGCTCACCGTGCCGGGCAGGACGGGCCGCTCGCAATCGGGGCAGGTCGTCTCGCCGGCCCGCACGAAGAGCAGACGCAGGTGGTCGAGGATCTCGGTCGCGGTGCCCACCGTCGAGCGCGCGTTGGTGACGCGGTTACGCTGCTCGATGGCGATGGCGGGCGGGAGGTTGGAGATGGAGTCGACCTCGGGACGCGGCAGGCGCTCGAGAAACTGTCGCGCGTAGGTGGAGAGCGAGGTCACGTAGCGACGCTGGCCCTCGGCGTAGAGCGTGTCGAAGGCGAGGCTCGACTTGCCCGAGCCCGAGACCCCGGTCACCACGGTGAGGGCGCGCAGGGGAATGCAGCAGCTCACGCCCGCCAGATTGTGGGATCGCGCATTCTCGATGCGGATTTCGCTTTGCGGCATCGCTGCTTGGTCTTGGGCCTGGGCTTGGGCTTGGGAAGGGGAAGGGGCTCGGACTTGGGCTCGGGAAGGATGCGAGGGAGCAGACGGCTTCGCGGCTCACTCCGTGACGCGACCCGCCTGTCGCCGTGCAGTCGCGGCGTAAAGCTCCTTGCCGGCCGCGTCGGCGGCGTCGGCGAGGCGATGCCAGCCCTCCGCGGGCGGAGCTTCATCGAGATGGCGCGCCACGGCCTGAAACAAAAACGCGTCGCCTTCGGCCACGGCCTCCTCCTGCAGCGCGGTAAGACGATCCGTCGCACCCGCCTTCGCGAGGAAGTCCAGGGCTTCGACCTTGCGCGCGTCCGCGAGATAGGCCTCGGCGACCGCCAGGGCGGACGCGGCATCGAACTCCTTCTCGATCAGGTGCCGGCGCGCGAGGGGATTGGGGATCTTGCTCTGGGCCACGTGGCTACCTCCGGCTCAAGTGGGTAGATCGATGAATTGGTAGATAGACGAATGGTTAGATCGATGAATCGGTGAATCGATGGGTCGACGATAGCTAATAGCGCGGCACCGACGAGTCGACGGTGATCGACCAGGCCTCGATGCCGCCGTCTAGATTCTCGACCCGGGTGAAGCCGCGCCCGAGCAGGGTTCGGCAGGCGAGCTCGCTGCGCCTCCCGGTACGACATTGCACGACGACGGGACGCTCTTTCCAGTCCGCCAGCTCGCCGACCCGGGCCTCCAGCTCGCCCAGGGGCAGGAGGACCGCGCCCTCGATGCGGGCGCGCTCGAACTCGTCGGGCTCGCGCACGTCGAGCAGCAGCAGATCCTCGCCCCGGGCCATGCGGGCGCTCAGCTCGGACGCGCTCAGCTCCGGAACCTCGATCTGCGTCGCGTCGGCGCTCGGCATCCCGCAGAAGCCCTCGTAGTCGATGAGCTCGGTCACACTGGGCGTTTCGCCGCAGACCGGGCAGCCGGGATCCTTGCGCAGCCGGAACTCGTTGAACTCCATGGCGAGGGCGTCGTAGAGGAGCAGCCGGCCGAGCAGGCCGCTTCCGGCGCCGGTGAGGATCTTCACCGTCTCGGTGGCCTGGATCATGGCGATGATCCCGGGGAGCACGCCGAGCACGCCCCCCTCGGCGCAGGAGGGCACCGAGCCGGGCGGCGGCGGCTCGGGGTAGAGGCAGCGATAGCAGGGCCCCCGGGCGGCGTCGAAGACCGAGGCCTGCCCTTCGAAGCGGAAGATCGAGCCGTAGACGTTGGGCTTGCCGAGCAGCACGCAGGCGTCGTTGCTCAGGTAGCGGGTCGGGAAGTTGTCCGTCCCGTCCACCACGACGTCGTAGGCGTCGAGGATCTCCATGGCGTTGTCCGAGCGCAGGCGCAGGGGATGGGCGACGACCTCTACGTCCGGATTGAGGGCCCGGATCCGCTCGCTCGCCACCTCGACCTTGAGGCGGCCCACGTCGCCGGTGTTGAAGAGGATCTGCCGCTGCAGGTTCGAGGCGTCGACGACGTCATCGTCCACCAGCCCGATGCGCCCGACGCCGGCGGCCGCGAGGTAGAGGGCGAGCGGGCTCCCGAGCCCTCCCGCGCCGATGAGCAGCACGCTCCCGTCGAGCAGCCGCCGTTGGCCCTCGAGCCCGACCTCGGGGAGGCTCAGGTGACGCCGGTAGCGATCATACTGGTCGGGACGCAGAAGCGGCGCGCGGTCACTCGTGGTCAAGCCGTCCGCCACCACTCCTCCCTGGCCGTCCGGCGGCCAGCGCCCGGGTCACTCGACGTCGTCGCCGGCTTCCTTCCTCTCCGGAATCACCTCGATCTTGTAGGCCTTCCGGGGCTTGTCGACGAAGGTCCAGGAGACCGTCACCCAGTCCTTCTGCTTGAGCGCCTTGCGCTCGGTCTTCAGGCCCGAGACCTCGGTCTCGTCGACGAAGACGAAGGACACCTTATCGCCCTGGCGATTATCGACGATCATCTTCTTCTTGTTGATCTTGTCGATGCGTCCGGTGAACTCCCGATACTGGGCGGACGCGAGGCTCGGCGCCAGCACGGCGGCGGCCAGTACGAGGGATGCAAAAACCAACACGCTTCGGCGAATGACAGAAGACATGGCTCTCGAGACTCCTTGATCGCAGTTCTGGGTCTACCTTGGGGTCGTTTCCGGCTCTCAGTATGAGAGGATCGGCCCCGAATCCAACTCTAGCGAGCCCCCTCGCGGGGAGCGAGTAGAGAGCTTGGTAGCGGCGGCCGGAATCGAACCGGCACTCCCTTGCGAGAAACGGATTTTGAGTCCGTCGCGTCTACCAATTCCGCCACGCCGCCACGGCGGCAGTACCGTAACCGATGGCTGGCCGGTCGCCCAGCTTCGCCCCATTTCCAAGTCGATCCGAGCGCCCCAGGGGGCCGACTCGGCGCGGCCGGAGGTCCCGCGCCGAACCGGTCGGCCGCGGGCCCCGATTTTGACAGGGTGTCGCCCGGGAGTTAAGGTCCGCGATCCTGTGGGGCTGTAGCTCAGCTGGGAGAGCGCGTGAATGGCATTCACGAGGTCGCCGGTTCGAAACCGGCCAGCTCCACCACCTCACTGAAAGGCGCCGCAGGCCCGTAGCTGCGGCGCCTTTGTCTTGTCTGGTCATGGTCTTGTCTGGTCATGGTCTTGTCGACCTCCTCGACAACACCAGCGAGCCCCACCGCACTCTTGTCAGGCGTCGAGAACGTGTTCTAGTATCCGACACCCTGACGCCCTGCACTTCGATGGGCCCATCAACCGCGACGCCCGGCGGAGCTCCTACGGCTCGGCCCCGGCGCCCCCGACTGGGAGACGAGCATGAGCGATTCCGGCTCGGCAGCCCAAGAGCTGCTCTCCGCGCCCCACTCCATGGAGTACGCCTACAAGCGCTCCCTCGGCTCCGTACTGAGCCGCTTCTTCACGGGCCTGCGCGATCACGAGATCGAAGGCATCAAGACGAAGCAGGGTCGCGTGTTGGTTCCACCGGCCGAGTACGACCCGGACACCGGCGAGGCCACGGCCGACGACTGGGTCCGCGTCGGTCCCGGCGGCGTGGTGACGACCTGGTGCTGGGTGAGTCAGCCCAAGCCCAAGGCCCACCTGCAGAAGCCCTTCGCCTGGGCGCTGATCCAGCTCGATGGCGCCGACACCGCCCTGCTCCACGCCGTCGATGCGGGCAGCGAGGGCGCCATGTCGACGGGCATGCGCGTCACGGTGCAGTGGGCCGACGAGACCGTCGGCAAGATCCAGGACATCGCCTGCTTCGTTCCGGAGGAGTCCCGATGAGCGAGACCCACGAAGAAGAGAAGAGTCCCGTCAAGCTGCTTACGACGCCGGTACGCTGCGATTACCAGTACACCCCCGGCATGGCGACCCAGAAGTTCCTGCGCGGCTTCGAGCAGGGCAGGATCATGGGCCAGGCCTGCGACAGCTGCGGGAAGGTCTACGTCCCGCCCCGCGGCGCCTGCGCGAAGTGCGGCGCGCCTACCAGCAAAGAGGTGGAGTGCTCGAACAAGGGCACGGTGGTGACCATGACCATCGTGCGCGTGCCCTCGCAGAATATCCAGGTGGAGCTGCCCTACGTGGCCGCCAACGTCCTGCTCGACGGCGCCGACATCACCTTCACGGCGCTCATCCAGGAGTGCAGCTTCGAGGACGTGCGTATCGGAATGCGGGTCGAGGGCGTTTGGAAGCCCGAGTCCGAGTGGGAGCCCTCCATGACGAACCTGAAGTACTTCCGGCCCATCGACGAGCCGGATGTTCCCTTCGAGCAGTTCAAGGGGATCTCCTGATGCGCAAGGTCGCCGTCGTCGGATACGCGCAGACCCCCTACGTCCGCAGCGAGGTGCAGCGCAACGAGGTGGAGATGCTCATGCCCACCATCGCGGAGCTCTTCCGGACCTCGGGGCGCAGCAAGAAGGACATCGACTTCACCTGCTCGGGCAGCACCGACTACCTGGCGGGACAGTCCTTCTCCTTCGTGTTGGCCGTGGACGCCCTGGGCGCCTGGCCGCCCATCAACGAGTCTCACGTGGAGATGGACGGCGCCTGGGCGCTCTACGAGTCCTGGGTGAAGATCCAGACCGGGGAGATCGACTCGGCGCTGATCTTCTGCTTCGGCCGCTCCTCCATGGGCGATCCCGCCGAGACGATGATCCTCCAGCTCGACCCCTACACCCTGGCGCCCCTGGGCCCCGATGCCATCTCCATGGCGGCCCTGCAGGCCCGGGCGCTCCTCGACAAGGGCAAGGTCACCGAACGGGACCTCGCCGAGATCGCCGTGCGCTCCCGGCGCGACGCCAAGAGCAACCCCGAGGCCCAGCTCAAGGGCGACTTCGACGTGGACGCCATCCTCGCCGAGCCCACCATCGCCTCGCCCCTGCGCAAGCACGACTGCCCGCCCATCAGCGACGGCGCGGCCTGCATGATCATCGCCAGCGAAGAGGTGGCGAGCCGGGCCAGCGCTCCACCCGTGTGGATCACGGGCATCGAGCACCGCCTCGAGACCCATCAGCCCGGGGGCCGGGACCTCACCGTCTCTCCCTCCACGAAGGCCTCCGCCGAGGCGGCCGGGCTCGCCAAGGGCAAGGTCGACGTCGCCGAGATCCACGCCCCCTTCACCCACCAGGAGATCATCCTGCGCGAAGCCTTGGGGCTGGGTGACGACGTGCGGATCAATCCTTCGGGCGGAGCCCTCGCGGCCAACCCCATCATGGTGGCCGGCCTGGCGCGCATCGGCGAGGCCTACCGGCAAGTCGTAGCGGGCGAGGCGAGCCGCGCCGTGGCCCACGCGACGTCGGGCCCCTGCCTGCAACAGAACCTCGTATGCGTCCTGGAGGGGAATTCCTGATGGCGGAGCATCACGCAGCCGTGATCGGGGTCGGCCAGACCGACTTCGACGCCAAACGCATCGACGTAAGCCAGGTGGGGCTCATCCGCGAGGCCGCCCAGCGTGCCCTCGAAGACGCCGATCTCGATTGGAAGGACATCGACGCCGTCGTGGTCGGAAAAGCGCCCGACATGTTCGAGGGCGTGATGATGCCCGAGCTCTTCCTCGCCGAGGCCCTGGGCTGCGCGGGAAAGCCCATGCTGCGGGTCCACACGGCCGGGAGTGTCGGCGGCTCCACCGGCATCGTGGCGTCGAGCCTCGTGCAGGCGGGGATCCACGAGAAGGTGCTGACCGTCGCCTACGAGAAGCAGAGTGAATCCAACGCCATGTGGGCGCTCTCCATCACGATCCCCTTCTCCCAGCCCATCGTGGCCGGCGCTGGCGGCTTCTTCGCCCCACTGATCCGCGGCTACATCCAGCGCTCGGGCGCACCCGACGACACGGGGATTCGGGTGGCGCTCAAGGACCGTGAAAACGCCCTCAAGAACCCCTACGCCCATCTGAAGATCCCGGACGTCAGCTTCGACATGATCGCCAACTCGCCCATGCTGTGGGATCCGATCCGCTACCTCGAGACCTGCCCATCTTCCGACGGCGCCTGCGCGATGGTGATCGGCGGGGAGAAGAGCGCCAAGGCGAGCGCGAAGCAGCCCGCGTGGATCCATGCCACCTGCATGCGCTCGGAGCCCACCATGTTTGCGGGCCGGGACAACGTCATGCCCCAGGCCGGCCTCGACTGCTCGGCAGAGCTCTACAAGAAGGCCGGCATCACGAATCCGCGCAAGGAGATCGACTGCGCGGAGATCTATGTGCCCTTCTCGTGGTTCGAGCCCATGTGGATGGAGAACCTTCACTTCGCGCCCATCAACGAGGGCTGGAAGATGACCTACGAGGGCGCCACCGCCCTCGACGGCGACCTGCCCGTCAACATGTCCGGCGGCGTGCTCTCCACCAACGCCATCGGGGCCTCGGGCATGGTGCGTTTCGCCGAGGCGGCGCTGCAGATCCGCGGCCAGGCGGGCGAGCACCAGGTGGACGGCGCCAAGAAGGCCCTGGGCCACGCCTACGGCGGCGGCTCCCAGTACTTCTCCATGTGGATCGTGGGAGACGGGCCGCTCTAGCGGGCCAGTGGTAGATTTTCACGACTGCGAAACAGCCCGCGCGCAGACACCCGAGCGCGCGCGAAGGAGCCCCCATGTCGGAACTCGGATTCTGGAACTTCGCCCAGCGAGACCCGGACAAGCTCGCCCTGGTCGACCCCAACGGTCGCGAATGGACCCGCGGCGAGCTCTTCGCCGAGGCCAACAAGGTCGCCCACGGCCTGCGCGCCCTTGGCCTGCAGAAGGGGGACGTGGTGGCGGTGGTGATGGAGAACTGCGCCGAGTTCTTCGTCATCAACCTGGCCATCACCCAGATCGGCATGTACATGACGCCCATCAACAACCACCTGACGGGTCCCGAAATCGCCTTCATCGTCCAGGACAGCGGCGCCAAGGTCTTCTTCGGCTCGGAGATGTTCGCCGGGGAATGCACGGCGGCCCGGAAGGAAGTCGACTTCCCGAGCGAGA
The DNA here is from genome assembly GCA_019310385.1 of Deltaproteobacteria bacterium. GTDB lineage: Bacteria > Myxococcota_A > UBA9160 > UBA9160 > UBA4427 > JAFDEK01. The sequence continues at coordinate 44,687 of JAFDEK010000008.1, read as the reverse complement.
TGAGCTTCTGCGTGGGAAGCCTCGAGGGCTTCCGTCCCTTCTCCGAACTCGGCGAGGGACAATCCGCCGCGCTGCCCGACGACCGCAACGCCGGCCAGGTCATGAACTACACCTCGGGAACCACGGGAAAGCCGAAGGGCGTGCGACGCCCCATGGCCGACCTCTCTCCCGACCTGCTGTCGACCCTCATGACCGGCTTCCTCGCCATGTTCGACCTGCAGCCCGAGCAAGGCAACGTCCACATCTGCGGCTCGCCCCTCTACCACACTGCCGTGCTGATGTTCAGCTCTTCCTCCCTCCACATGGGCCACACCGTGGTGCTGATGGAGAAGTGGACGCCCGAGGACATGCTGCGCCTCATCGACCAGTACAAGGTCACGTCGAGCCACATGGTCCCGACCCAGTTCAATCGCATGCTCAAGCTGCCCGAAGAGGTGCGCAACAAGTACGACTGCTCCTCGACCCGGGCCATGGTCCACGCCGCGGCGCCCTGCCCCGTCGAGACCAAGAAGAAGATGCTCGCCTGGTGGGGCGACTCCATCTATGAGTACTACGCCGCCACCGAGGGCGGCGGCACCCTGGCGAAGCCCCAGGAGTGGAGGAAGTACCCGGGCACGGTGGGCAAGGCCTGGGCGAACGCCGACATCAAGATCTACGACGACGACGGCAAGGAGCTGGGCACGGGCGAGGTGGGCACGGTCTACATGCTCCTCGGCCAGGCGGACTTCGAGTACAAGGACGCCAAGAAGAAGACCCGGGACAACCGCATCGGCAACTACTTCACCGTGGGTGACGTCGGCGAGCTCAACGAGGAAGGCTATCTCTTCCTGCGCGACCGCAAGCTCGACATGATCATCTCCGGCGGCGCCAACCTCTACACGGCGGAGATCGAGAGCGAGCTCATCCAGCACCCCAAGGTGGTCGACGTGGCGGTCTTCGGCATCCCCAACGACGACTGGGGCGAAGAGGTCAAGGCCGTCATCCAGCCCATGGAGGGCGTCGAGGGCAACGACGCCCTCACTGAGGAGATCTTCACCTGGTGCGAGGGACGCCTGGCCAAGATGAAGCGGCCGCGCACCATCGATTACGTGGACGAGCTGCCCCGCGACCCCAACGGCAAGCTCTACAAGCGCAAGCTACGCGATCCCTACTGGGAAGGGCGCTCCCAGATCTAGCGGCCTTTTCACTCATGCAAATCTCCGTCGTGATCCCCTTCTACAACGAGGTCGACAACGTCGATCCCGTCCTCGACGAGCTGCGCGAGCTGCTGCCCGATGCGGAGGTGATCGCCATCGACGATGGCAGCCGCGACGGCACCGGCGAGCGTCTCCGCGCGCGCGGCGACGTGCAAAGCCACTTCTTTCCCCGCAACCTCGGACAGAGCGCGGCGGTCTACTATGGGCTGGTCCGGGCCACGGGCGACGTGTGCGTCATCATGGACGGCGACGGGCAGAACGACCCCCGCGATCTGCCGCGGCTGCTCGAGCTCATCCCCGACTACGACCTGGTAAACGGCCATCGAGCCGAGCGGCGCGATCCCCTCTCGAAGCGTCTTGCGTCACGGGTCGCCAACGGCTTCCGCCGGGCGGTGCTGCACGACGGGATGCGGGACACGGGCTGCACCCCGAAGCTGCTCAAGCGCGAGCTCGTGCGGCATCTCGTGCCCTTCGACGGGATGCACCGCTTCATCCCCGCCCTCGTCCAGGCGGCCGGTGCCCGCTGCATCGAGGTGCCGGTCCAACACCGGCCGCGGCGCAGCGGCCAATCGAAGTACACGAACCTGCGCCGCGCCGTGCGCGGCCTGCGCGACGTCTTCGGCGTGCGCTGGCTGCTGGCCCGGCGCGTCGACTGGCCGGGCTCCGAGGACTTGCCGGACTGAGTCCTGGGGCCGGCCCGTCCTCAGTACCCGCTCGGAAGATCCTGATCCGAGAGGTCGCGATCGGAGAGATCGCCGCCGGGCAGATCTTGATCCGGCAGATCCCGATCCGAGAGATCACCGCCGGGCAGGTCCTGATCCGGCAGATCCCGATCCGAGAGATCACCGCCGGGCAGATCCTGATCCGGCAGATCCCGATCCGAGAGATCGCCGCTGGGGAGATCCCCATCCGAGAGGTCCCCGTCATCCCACATGGCGACGGAGTCGCCCTCGTGAACCGGCGCGCCAGCGCCGGACGGAGAGCCACCCCCGGTCACCAGGGCCATGAGCCCAAGGGTCATGACCGCGGAGGCAAGCTGCGAGTGAATGGCCATGGATCCGTCTCCTTTTCGAGAGGAAATGCTACCACGCTCCAGCGAGCGCGATGCGCACCGGGCCCGGCTGGCTCAGAAGGCGAAGTGCTCCGCCTCGAGCTCCATCAGGTTCCCCGAGCCGGAGGTCATGCTCGTCGCCAGGGCCCGGGTGCGGGGCAGGATGCGCTCGAAGTAGAAGCGCGCGGTGAAGAGCTTGGCGCGGTAGTCGGTCATGGGGCCTCTACATCGAGGGGACGATGAAGCTGTTCTTGATCGGCTCTTTGTCCGCGTAGTAGGGCGTGAGCGCGGCGTCGACACTCTCGTAGCTCCAGCCCGCCTCGGTGTCGAAATCCGCCTCGTGGAGCGGGCGCTGGATGATGCTGATCTGCTTGCCCCACACGACGAAGAGGTTGCCCGAGATGTTCTGGGAGGCCGGTGCGGCCAGGTAGCCCACCAGCGGCGAGACGTTCTCCGGCGCAAAGTTGTCGAAGCCCTCTTCGGGCTTGGCGAACATGGCCGCCAGGGAGCCCGAGTCGTTCATGCGCGTGCGGGCCCGAGGCATGATGGTGTTGGCCGTGACGCCGTACTTCACCATGCCCTGGGCGGCGGAGCCCGTCATGGCCACGATGCCCGCCTTGGCGGCCGCGTAGTTGGGCTGGCCCACCGAGGCGAAGATGAAGGCCTCCGAGGCGGTGCTGATGATGCGCCCGTAGACGCTGCCCCCCTCGGCCTTGGCCTTGTTTCGCCAGTACTCGGTGGCGTGGCGGATACCGCAGAAGTGGCCCTTGACGTGGACGCGGATCACCGAGTCGAACTCGTCTTCGCTCATGCCGAAGACCATCTTGTCGCGGCAGAAGCCGGCGTTGTTCACGAGAATGTTCAGGTCGCCAAAGCTGTCGACGGCGGTCTGGATCATCGCCTTGGAGTCGTTCCAGTCGGCTACGTCGCCAAAGTGGGCGACGGCTTCGCCGCCCGCGGCCTTGATCTCGTCCACCACCGCCTGGGCGGGGCCTTCGTCCCGACCCGAGCCGTCACCCGCCGTGCCGAGATCGCTCACCACCACCCGGGCGCCCAGCTTGGCGAGCTCGAGGGCCTCGACCCGGCCGAGGCCACGGGCCGCGCCCGTCACGATCGCAACTTTACCGTCCAGTACCGACATGCTGTCTCTCCTTCGATCTTCGATTGATGTGCTGCGCGTCTGCGAAGAGCCCGGCCGCGATCGGCTCGCGCCCCCTCTCTCACAGACGCTCGATGATGGTCCCCGTGCCGACGGATGCGCCGCAGCACATGCTGACGTAGGCCGTCGTGGCATCGCGCCGCTCGAGCTCGTGAAGAGCCGTCACGATCAGCCGCGAGCCCGTGCACCCGACCGGATGGCCCAGCGCGATGGCGCCACCGTTCACGTTGAGCTTGTCGATGTCGGGCTCGAAGACCTGCAGCCACGAGAGCACCACTCCCGCGAAGGCCTCGTTGACCTCGTAGAGGTCGATGTCCTTCAGGTTCATGCCCGACTTCTTCAGGATGCGATTCGTGGCGTCCACGGGGCCGTCGAGGAGGTAGTAGGGGTCCGTCCCCACCACCACGTCGAAGAGGATGCGGGCCCGAGGCTTCAGGCCCAGCTCCTCGGCCTTCTCCCCGGACATCCACAACACCGCCGCGGCGCCGTCGGAGATCTGGGAGGCGTTGCCCGGGGTGTGGATGCCCCCCTCGACCACCGGCTTCAGCTGGGCCAGGCCCTCGAGGGTACTGTCGCGAATACCCTGGTCCTGCTCGACCAGACGGGTCTCCCCCGTCGGCTGACCGTCGTCGCCCAGCACCGGCGCGTCGATGGGCAGGATCTCCCGCTCGAAGTGGCCCGCGTCCCGGGCCGCCCTGGCGTTCTGCTGGGAGCGCAGGGCGAACTCGTCGGCCTGCTCCCGGGTGAGGCCGCGCTTCTCCACGATGCGCTCGACGGCGCTGAACTGGTCCGGGGTCGAGTCCCAGGGCCACTCGGCCGGCTGGAAGAAGCCGGGGCCGTTCATCACGTTGGCACCCAGGCCGACGTGACTCATCTGCTCGACGCCGCACGCGATACCGCAATCGATGCTGCCGGCCTTGACCAGAGCGGAGATCAGGTGATTCGCCTGCTGCCCCGACCCGCACTGGGTGTCGATGGTCGTGCCCCCCACCTCGTAGTGGTCGCCGCGGGTGAGCCAGGCATTGCGGGCCAGGTTGCCCGCCTGCTCGCCGGCCTGGGTCACGCAGCCGCCGATGATCTGCTCGACCAGGCCCGGGTCGATTCCCGCCTTCTCCACCACCGCGCTCTGCACCTTCTGGAGCAGCAAGGTGGGGTGAAAGGCGCTGAGGTCGCCCTTGATCATCTTGCCCCGGGCGATGGGGGTGCGCAGCGCCTCTACGATTACCGCTTCTCTCATGCTTTCTCTCCTGCTTTCTCTCCGTGCCGGCGAACCCGCGCGTCAGTCGAGCTTGCCCAGGATCATGCCGCTCGTGGGAACGCCGACGCCGGCGGTCACCAGGCAGTGGTCGTTCTTCTCGGGCTGGTTCGCCGAGGTGCCTCGAATCAGACGGACGCCTTCGTTCACACCGTTCATCCCGTGGATATAGGCCTCGGAGAGCTGGCCACCGTGGGTATTGCAGGGCAGTCGGCCGCCTAGATCGAGGTTGCCCTCGGCCACGAAATCGCCGGACTCGCCTCGCTTGCAGAAGCCGAAGCTCTCGAGCTGCCACAACACGATGGAGGAGAAGGCGTCGTAGATGACCGCACAATCGATGTCGTCGGGGGTGAGGCCCGAGATCTCGTAACACTGGCGCGCCACGAGGTCCATCTCGCGCAGCTCGGTGATGTCCGGCCGGTAGAAGCTCGTCATCACCTCCTGGTCGAAGCCCGCGCCCTGGGCGACGCTGCGGATCAACGCCGCCGGCTTGTCGAGGTCGCGAGCCCGCTCGGGCGTGGTCACGATACAGGCGGTGCCGCCGTCGGTCTCCTGGCAGCAGTCGTAGAGGCGCAGGGGATCGACGATGGGCCGCGCATTGGCGTGCTCCTCCAGGGTGAGGGGCCTCTCGTAGAAGAAGGCGGCCGGGTTCCGCACGGCGTGCTTGCGCTGGGACACGCACACGTGCCCCAGGTGCTCCGACGTGATGCCGCACTCGTACATGTAGCGCTGGGTGAACATGGCGACCCAGCTGGTCGGCGTCATCAGGCCGGCAGGCATGTACCAGCTCCAATGGATCAGGTCCGAGGTCGAGACCCCCTCGGAGACCCCCGAGCTGTAGCGGGCGCCCGAGCGGCCGTTGAGGGCCCGGTAGACCACCACGTACTTGGCCGCGCCGGTCGCCACCGCCATGGCGGCCTGGTGCATGACGCCGATGGCCGCGCCGCCGCCGTGGGGCGTGCGGCTGAAGAAGGTCAGGTCCCCGATACCGACGCTGCGGGCGATCTCGATCTCGTCGGTGGTGTCCATGGTGAAGGTCGTCATGCCGTCGATGTCGCTGGGCTCGAGGCCTGCGTCCGCGATGGCAGCGGCCGTCGCCTCACAGGCCAGGGAGAGCTCGGAGCGACCGGAGTTCTTCGAGAACTCGGTCTGTCCGATGCCCACGATGGCGGCTTCGTCCTTGAGTGTGATCGGCATCTCGGTCTTCCCTTCTTGGTTCTCTGTTCGCTCAGGCTGCGGGGAGAGCGACCGTCACGGTGCCCTCGACGTGGTTGCCCCAGGTGTTCTTGCCCGCGAGCTGGACGACCACGGTGCCCGCGGCTTCGTCCTTCTCGGCGATGCTCCCGTTGAACTTCATGGTGTCGCCGGGCAGGTTCGGCGTGCCGAGCTTGATGGACACGCCCTTGATGGCTGCATTCACACCCGCCCAGTCGGTCACGAAGCGGCCCACCAGGCCGTTCGTGGTCAGGATGTTCATGAAGACGTCCTGCATGCCCGCGGCCTGGGCCGCGCCCTTGTCGTGGTGCACGGGGGTGTAATCGTTGGACGCGATGGCGCCGCCCACGATCAGGCTCGAGGTGATGTCGACGGCGAGCTCGGGGAGCTTGTCGCCCACATTGACGTCGCCCAGGGTGATGGTCTTTGCGCTCATGACGACTCCTGCGGTCCCGTGCGCGCCATGTCGGCGCCCAGACGAGCGAGCTGCGGCGTGGCCGAGCCCAGGTTGAGTTCGAGGGTCTTGCTCCAGAGGAAGTAACGGTGGATGGAGTAGTCGAGGTCGACCCCGAAGCCGCCGTGGAGGTGCTGGGCGCTGGAGACGATGCGCGTGCCGCCGTCGGCGGCCCAGAACTTCGCTACCGCGACCTCCCGCGCCGCCGGCAGGCCTTCGGCGATGCGCCACGCCGCCCGCCACAAGGTCCAGCGCATGGCTTCCAGGTCCATGAAGTTGTCCGCCAGCCTGTGCTGCACGGCTTGAAAGGAACCGATGGGCACCCCGAACTGCTCACGCTCGCGCACGTAGTCTGCGGTCAGCTGGATGGCGCGCTCACACACGCCCACGTGCAGCGCGCAGGTCGCCAGGGTGGCGCGCTCGCGCAGCCAGGCGAGAATCTCGGCGCCCCGCCCGTCCTCGCCGCCCAGCAGCGCCTCGCCCGGCACCCGTACCCGATCGAGACCGAGCTCGTAGAGGGGCTCGCGGTTGGTGACCCGGCGCGCCTCGAGGCCGACGCCCTCGGCGCCGGGGTCCACGAGAAAGAGGCTCATGCCCCCCGGAGTGCGGGCAGGCACCAGGATGCGTCGGGCAATCGGGGCCGCCGGCACCAGGCTGCGGCGCCCGTCGAGCACCCAGCCGGCCTCCTCCCGCGTGGCGGAGACGCCCGGGTCGGCGTACTCGGCACCCCGTTCGTCGGCGAAGAGCGCCCCGCTGAAGATCACCTCACCCGACGCGATGCCTTCGAGCCACTCCTGCTTCTGCTCCGCGCTGCCGAACTCGGCCAGGGGCAGGCCGCCGAGCACGAGGCTCGCATAGACGGGCAAGGGCGCGACCGTGCGGCCGAGCTCCTCGAGCAGCACGCAGAGCTCGGGCATGCCGAAGCCCATGCCCCCGTTCTCCTCGGGCACCGCGAGGCCGAGCAGGTTGGCCTCGGCAAGGCTGTCCCACAGGCCCTGGTGAAACCACAGCTCACCCGCCTCGACCTCCTTCTGGAGCTCGGGGGTGACTTCCTTCTCGAGGATCTCGCGGGCGAGACCCCGGAGCATGACCTGCTCCTCACTGAAATTGAATTCCATTGATCTCTTTTCCTACTTGGCGGGTCGAAACAGGGCCATCTTGAAATCGGGGTCCATCTCCTCGATGGAAACCTGCACCTTCATCCCGACATGCACCTCGTCCGGCTCGCAGCCCACCACGTTGGAGACGAAGCGGGTGCCCTCTTCGAGGTCCACGACCGCGACCGATGCGGGGTAGTCGTAGCCCGGCACCTCGGGATAGTGGATGGTGACGTGGCTGTAGACGGTGCCCTGGCCCGAGGACACGATGCTCTCCCACTCCTTGGACTGGCAGCTCGGGCACATGGGACGCGGCGGGTGACGCAATTCTCCGCAGCTACCGCACTTCTGGATCAGCAGCTCGCCCCGCTCGATCCCCTCCCACCAGAACTGGTTGTCGTGGCCCATGGTGGGCCGGATGCGCGTGGGCTTGGCGGGGGCGCCGGTCGAGTCGCTCGGGGCGGCCTGGGGCTGCTCGGCGGCTTCGAACTTGAGCACCCGAAAGATCATCCAGGCCACCTCTTCGCCGTTCTGGTCCTGGAAGACTGTGCGGGTATTGATGAAGTAGCCGATGCCCAGGGCCGTGGCCTTCTGCTCCGAGATGCTCTCGATGGTGGTCACCGCCTGGAGCTCGTCGCCGAGCTTCAAGTAGCGGCTGAATCCCTGCTCGCAGTTGGTCGCCACGACGCCCGTCATGCCCTCGGCATCGAAGAGGCGGTGCAGCTCCCGCTGCTTGTTGCGCGGGTCGTCCTCGCCGACGGCCATCTCCATGCCGGGCAGGATCAGCGCCTGCAGCATGGTGGGCGGCGCGACGATCGCGCCGTGGATCGAGTCTGCGGCGGCCGCGGGATCGGTGTAGATGGGGAGCTCGTCGCCCAGGGCCTCGCACCACTGGCGGATCGTGGACGGGTCGATGGGGCCCTTGGTGGCCTCCTCGATGCCGATCTCGATTCCCACGTAGGCCTCGAGCTTCTTCTCGAAGGCTTCTCTTTCCTTGCCTTGTAGTGCCATTTGGACTCGACCTCTTTTCGACCGTGTTGCTGTGATTCGCTGGGGGTTGCTTCGGTTGGCGCGTGCTCGTGCTAGCGCCGAGCGCGCGGGAGCCGCAGCCCCGCCATGGCAATAATGTCCCGCTGCACCTCGTTCACTCCCCCGCCGAAGGTGAGCGTGACGGCGCCGCGGTAGGCGCTCTCGAGCAGGCCTCCGAAGAGGGCACCCGGCTGGCCCTCCACGATGACGCCCGGCGTGTTGACGATCTCCAGCAGCAGTCCGTGCACCTCGACGAAGAGCTCCGTGGCGAAGACCTTCACCGCCGAGGCCTCGGCCATGTCGGGTTTACCGGCGCCGATCGTCCAGGCCGAGTGCCAGTTGAGCACCTTGAGGGCGTCGAGCTTGGCGTAGACCCGGGCCAGGTTCTGCTGCACCCAGGCCTGGTCGATCATCATGTCGCCCTCGGGTGCGGGCGTCTTCCGGGCCCACTCCCACACGTTCTCGAGCATCTTGTCCGCGGTGCCCCCCGCGGCCAGGGAGATGCGCTCGTGGTTGAGCTGAGACGTAATCAGGCTCCAGCCCGCATTCTCGGGGCCCATCAGGTTGCTCACGGGAACCCGCACGTTCTCGTAGAAGGTGGTGTTGGTGCGCTCGCCGCCCAGGGTGTAGGTGGGCGTCAGGGAGAAGCCCGGCGTATCCGTGGGCACGATGATGATGGAGATGCCCTTGTGCTTCTTCGCCTCCGGGTCGGTGCGGGCAGCCAGCCAGATGTAGTCGGCGACATTGGCGTGGGTGGTGAAGACCTTCTGGCCGTTGATCAGGTAATCGTCGCCCTCGCGCACGGCGGTGGTCGACAGGGCGGCCAGGTCGGTCCCGGCCGAGGGCTCGCTGTAGCCGACGCCGAAGAAGACCTCGCCCTGCAGCAGCTTGGGCAGGAAGAAGTCCTTCTGCTCCTGGGTGCCGAACTGCATGATGGTCGGGCCGATGGTGTTGACGCCGATCACCGGGAGCGGCGCGCGAGCCCGATAGGTCTCGTCCCAGAAGATGAACTGCTCGACGGGGCCGAGACCCTTGCCGCCGTACTCGGTGGGCCAGCCGATGCCGAGCCAGCCGTCACGGCCCATGTGGCCCACCACCTCACGGAAAACGGGCCCTCCCATCTCCTCCCACTCCTCGTCGAGACGGGCGCGGAGATCGGGGGTGAAGAGGTCCTTGTAGTACTGGCGCACCTGCTTGCGCAGTGCCTTCTGGTCTTCGGTAAATTCGATGTGCATGTCGTCCGTGGTTTGTTCTTAAGGTCGAAAGTTGATGTGGCAAGTTGAGGTGGCTTGTGGGGGGGGGCGGCGCCTCAGGACATGTCCCGGGCTCCTTGGAGCAAGAGCTCGGCGCTGCTTCTCATCTCTTCGATCACCTCGCTCTGATCGTAGACACCGCCGGACCAGCCGACGAGCAGCCCGAGCCAGAGCAGGTCGAGGGCCGTGGCCAGGCGGCTCTCTTTCTCGCTGGGTGGTGCGGGCTCCTCGCCCAGCGGGTCCTTCCCGCGCAAGGCGCCGACGACCAGGCTTTCCACGCGTCCATGAAAGGCGGCGACCTGCTGCGCGACCTCGGGCTCGCCCGAGGCCATCGCCTTCACCATCGCCCGGGCCAGGTTGGGTCGACGCAGCAACCCGCGCACCGCCGTGGAGAAGAAAGAAGTCACCCGCTCGAGCTCGCTGTCCCCCTTCGGAGGCCGCTGCCGGATGCGCCGCTCCAAATCCTGCATCTCCAGATCGAGGGCCGCAACCAGCAGGTCTTCCTTGCTGCGAAAGCGCCGGTAGAGCGTGCCCAGGGCCACGTCGGCGTGGGCCGCCACATCGCGCAGCCGCACCCCTTCGAAGCCCCCCTCCTCGGCGAGCGAGACGGCCGATTCCACGATTCGCTTCGCCCGTTCTTCCATCTGGATCCGCACCGACTCGAAGCCGCCCGCAAGGCGGCACCTGAAACACGTTCCACTCCGAATTGAAACACGTTTCACTCGCATTTTCCACACCCGGGAGTCCGGACCCGGGCGTCCCGATCCGGGAGTCCGGGCACTGACGCCCGGGGGTGGCGCCCCCTATCATGGCCGCCTCACTCCGCCCCCCGGAGGTCCCGCAGACCACCATGGCCACGGCGATCGGATGCGAGACGGTTCACGGCTTCTGCCGCGCGATCCTCGAGCGCGACGACCTCGCGAGCAAGCTGCGGCCTCCCCGCCGGGCGGACGGCAGCGCACTCGCGGACGACGCCGGGGGCTCACCCCTCTACATCGACCGGCCCGCCCGCTGCGCGGGGCTCGTCATGGGGGGCGGAGCGGCGCCCCTGCCCCGGCCCGGCGAGCTGCGCGAGCCAGAAGCCCGCGTGCGCTGCCTTGCGCGCTTCGCCCACCACGAGCTGATGGCCGTCGAGCTCTTCGCCTGGGCGCTCCTGCGCTGGCCCGAGCTGCCCGGCGCCCTGCGCCAGGGCCTCCTCGCGGCCCTGGCCGACGAGCAGCGCCACACCACCCTCTACCTCGAGCGTCTGCACGCCCACGGCGCGAGCCTCCTCGATCACGCCCCCCACTCGGACTACTTCTGGCGCCAGGCGCCCGCCATCGCGGCCTCGCCCCACGGCGTGCAGGCCTTCCTCGCCGCCATGGGGCTCACCCTCGAGCAGGCGAACCTCGACTTCGCCCTGCTCTACCGGGACGCCTTCCGCGCGGCCGGCGACGAGGAGAGCGCGGCGGTGCTGCAGCAGATCTTCGATGAGGAGATCAGCCACGTCGCCCTGGCGGCCCACTGGATGCGGGTGCTGGACGGCGGACAGCGCAGCCTCACGGCGATCTATCTCGACGCCGTCCCCTTCCCGCTCTCGCCGGCTCGCGCCAAGGCCCGGCGCTTCGAGGCGGCCGCGCGCCGGCGAGCCGGGCTCGACGAGGAGTTCATCGAGCTGATTCGCGGGGCGCGCTCCAGCCAGGAGACCGCAAGCCCCCGTCCGCCGGCGCCCGGATCCGGCCTCGAAGAGAGCGGCCGGATCGGAGGCCGCTGAGTGGCCGCGGGCATCGGACTGATCCCGAACCTGGGAGACGACGAGCTCCTGGCCAGCGGCGACCCACCTCCGCCTCGGCCGGGCCTCGCCACTCCGGCCCGGCTCTGGAGCCTCCTCTTCGGCGCCGCGGCGCGCACCCTCGCTCTCGCGCCCGGCGACAAGGGGCAGGAGGAATCGGCCTGGCCCGAGGCCCTGGGTCCGCGCCCCGACGCGCCCGTCTTCGACTGGCTGCCCGAAGATGCCCTCGTGCCCTGGATCTCGACCCCGGGGCTCTGGGCGCGCTTCGAGACATCGGGCCGTCCCATCGCGGCCACCCGGCCCGATATCGTCGCCCGGGTCCACGACAAGGCCTTTGCCCACCGGGTGGCGCTGGCAGAAGGCCTGCTCCCCGCGCCGCTGCGCGATCTCGTGAGCATCTTCGATCCCGGCGAGCTGCGCGATGCCGACGCGGCGGTGGCGCGCATGACCGGGGCCCTCGCCAGCTGGCCCGAGCCCCTGTCGCGCAGCTTCACCTTGAAGCCGCGCTTCGGGACCAGCGGCCGGGGCCGCGTCGCGGGCAGCGCGGGAGAGGCGGACACCCCGGCGATTCGCGGCGCCCTGCCCCGGCTGGCGGAGCGCGGCGGCGCCCTGCTCGAGCCCTGGTTCGCGCGCAGCCGCGATCTCTCGGCCCAGCTCTTCGTCGGTGACGACGGCCGCATCACCCTGCTCGGGACCCTCGAGCAGATCGTCGCGCCCTCGGGCCTCTTTCTCGGCCACCGCGGGGAGATCGATTCGCGCGGGCGGGTCTTCTCCCACGGCGACTTCGAAGAGTCCCTGCGCGAAGCCGCCCCCCTGGTCGCCATCGCCGCCGCCGCCGAAGGCTATCGGGGCCCCTGCGGTGTCGATGCCTTCGCGCTGCGGCTCTCGGGCGCGACCGACGACGGAGACCCCGAGCGCGAAATCCTGCGTCCCGTCGTCGAGCTCAACGCCCGCTTCACCATGGGGATCGTCGCCATCGGCCTCGTGCGCCGCGCCCTCGACCGGGTCCGGGCCCCGCTGGGTCTCGAGCCCGGCTGCCGCCGCGCCTTCCTCTTCGCCCTCGACGCGCCCTCCGAAGGCTGGGAGGCGGCCGCGGCCAGCGCGGGCCCCGGTGCGCTGCTGCTTCCGCTCGACCACGCGGGAGAGTCCGCGCGACCCGCCCTGCTCTTCGCCGCGAGCAGCGATCGCCTGGACGAGGCCGCGGCGCGTATCACCGGAGCCAAGCGGTGAATCGAGCCGCGCAGGCTCCGGGCAGATGGAGCCTGCGCGTTGCACCGCGCTCCCCACTCCCCCATGTTTCGCCCCCATGAGCGAGCTGCCGCCGCACCCGCGCCGCCGCCACGACCGCCGGGCCCAGCAAGCTCGAGCGCTCGCGGGCGTCCTTGCGGCCACCGTCTGCGCCACCTTCTTGGCCGCCTGTGCAATCTCCCTGGGGAGTCCCTCGCCTTCGCGCTCTCCTTCGCCGTCTCCTTCGGCCCCGCGAACCACCCCAGCTCCGCCCTCCGACGCGACCCCGAGCCGACCCGGCGAAGCTCCGGTGCTCCAGGCGTATCCGCTCCCCGTCGTCCTCTGGTTCGACGACTACGACGAGGTGTTCACGGGCCACGCCCTGCGCGCGGGAACCCACCCCCTGAGCGCGGTCGATCTCGACGTGTTGAACACCGCGGGCGACGTGCGCTGCGTGGGTAGCGCTCGGGCGACCCTCGTCCCGCCCCTCGCCGACCCGCCCCGCCGCTGCGACGGCATGGCTGGCATCCTGAACCTCAGCTGCAGCGACGGCCGCCGCATCGGGGTCGAGTGGAGCTCCGAAGAGGCTTGCAACAGCGGCCACGGCGCCGGGCGCGACGGCGACGATCATGCCCTGCGCCTGGTCTACGGCGGCTCCGAGGCAACGGCCCAGGTCACCGCCGAGGAGGCCCACGCCAGCCTTGCCGGGAAGCCCGGGCTGCCCCCCGTCGCCTCACCCGGCTCCTCCCAGACCTCGGACTCGGACATCAACACCGCCACCGCCTTCTTCGTCAGCTGGCAGGGGCATCTCGTCACCAACCACCACACCCTGGCGGGTGCGGGAAGCGTCCAGGTGCAGCTCGACGATGGTGAGATCCTCGACGCCACCGTCCTGCACAGCGACCCCGAACACGACCTCGCGCTGCTCCACGTGGACGCCATCCGCACACCGCTGCCGCTGCAGCGCAGGATCCGCGCCCAGCGCGGCGAGGAGGTGTTCACCCTCGGCTATCCGCTGATCCAGCTCCAGGGACAGGAGCAGAAGGCCACCTTCGGCCGCATCAACTCCCTGAGCGGACTGCAGGGCGACGTCCGCTTCATTCAGATGGACGTCCCCATCCAGCCCGGGAACTCCGGAGGCCCCCTGCTCAACCGGGGCGGCGAGGTGCTCGGGGTGGTGACCTCCATGCTCCACCAACAGACCACCTATGAGATGACCGGCGTGATCCCCCAGAACGTCAACTACGCCGTCAAGTCCGACTTCGCCTGGAAGCTGGTGGACGACAACGTCGAGAGCTGGGCCGGCCACGGCGGGGAGCCCGTCGAGCAGGAGCTCAGCGACCTCATCGCCCGCACCACCGACTCGGTGGTGCTGATCCTGGCCTGGTAGCCCGGCCCGCTCAGCGCAGCTTCTGCAGCTGCTCCTCGAGGTACTCGTCGGGAACCCGCAGGTAGCCCGCCTGCTCGACGGCGCTCTGACCGGCAGGCGACAACGCGAGCTCGACGAAGGCCACGACCCCGGGATCCCGCTCCTGCTCTCCGGCCGGCGGCAAGTAGAAGTAAAAGGGCCGGCCGAGGGGATAGGCGCGGGAGTAGACCTCCCCAGCGCTCAGCGGCACGTAGGGCTGCGCTTCGCCAGGCGCCAGGGCAAGGGCCTTGATACCGGGAACCTGGCCTCGATGGCTTGCGATGCCTATGCCGTAGGGCGACTCCGCCACGGACATCGCGATAGAGCGCGCGCCGGGCTTGCTGCGCAGGGTGTCTCGGAAGCGCTCCCCGCACAGCACCTTCTCGCGGAAGTAACCATCGGCGCCGGACCGGGGGCCCGGCCCGTAGAGACCGACCCGGCGATCGGCGTACTCGCCCTCCACGCCCAGGTCGCCCCACCGCAGGGCGGGTGCGCCACCGCCGCAGCTGGGCTTCGCCGAGTAGATCGCGTCGAGCTGCTGCAGGCTCAGCTCGTTCAGCGGGTTGCGGGCGTGGACGAAGACCGCGAGGGCATCGACCGCCACCACGATGGCGACGGGCTCGCCGCCGAAGCGCGCGCGAAAGGCCTGGAGCTCGGAGCGGTTCATGGTGCGCGACATGCTGGCGATGTCGGCGCGGCCCGCGAGCAGGGCCGGCGGCCCCGTCGAAGAGCCCCGGGATTCGATTTCGACTCGCACACCGGGCCGGCCGCGCTCGAAGCCCCGGGCCCAGCCTCGCAGGAAGGGCGTCATGGAGTCCGCGCCCGCGATCCGCAGGGTGCCGGACCCGGCCGCCGTCCCGGACTGCGCCGAGGCGCCCGACGCCAGGAGCAGCGCCACCAGGGCGATCCCCCAGCCGGCTCGTCGGGGTGCCGGTCTTCGGGCTGGCCGTCGCTGAAGTACCGGTCGTCGAAGTGAAGGGCCGCCCATGGCTCAGTCCGGGTACTCGATCTGGCAATTCTCCGACGCGGGGATCCCCTGGCAGGTCAGGACCCAGCCCTCGGCGATCTGCTCGGCATCGATGCCTCCGTCGTTGCGCAGCATCTCGACCTTTCCCTCCAACACCTTGGCCATGCAGCAGCCGCAGTAGGCCTCCTCGCACGCGAAGGGGGGATCCATCCCCTCGCGGCGCGCGGCCTGGAGGATCGTCTCGCCGGGCTCCAGGCTGAGCTCGCGCGTTTCTCCCTCCAGGCTTACGGACACCACCCGGGCGCCCTCGGTGCCGCCCCCTTCGCGGGGGGCCCGCGCCTCGGCGGGTGCGCCAGCGACCTCGTCCGAGACGAAGCGCTCGATGAAGATCTGCTCGGCCCCGACGCCGAGGCGCTGCAGGGTGCCCTCGACCACGTCCATGAAGGGACCGGGGCCGCAGGTGTAGAAGTCGGCCCTGGTATCCGCGCCGATCTGCTCCTCGACGAGCTCGCCGGTCACGAAGCCATGGGTGTCGTCCAGGCGGTGCACCACCTCGAGTCGATCCCCGTGGCGCGCCGCGAGGGCGTCGAGCTCCGCCGCGAAGATGATGGAGCCGGCGTCCCGGTTGGCGTAGACGAGCTTGATGGGCCGCTGGGTGGACTCGAGGGCGGTCTTGATGATGGAGATGACGGGGGTGATGCCGCTGCCCCCGCTGAAGAGGATCAGCTTGCTCGTCGCCGGGCGCAGACAGAAGATCCCCGCCGGCTTCATCACCTCGAGCTCGCTCCCCACCTCGACGCGGTCGTTCATCCAGTTGGAGACCCGGCCGCCCTCGACCCGCTTTACCGTGACCTTGTGCCGGACATCGCCGACCGGCGCACTCGCCAGGGAGTAGCAGCGCACGAGGCGCTCCTCCCCGACGCGAACCCGGAAGGTGAGGAACTGCCCGGCGTCGTAGGCGAAGGTCTGGGCGAGATCACCTGGCACCGCGAGCACGATGGACCTCGCGTCGGCGGTCTCCTCGATGACCTCGGCGACGCGCAGGCGATGGTAGGGGCTCCCGCTCACGACCCCGCTCCTCCCGGAAATGACGCGCTGAAGACGTGCTGAAGACGCGCTAAAAAAGGCGCGTCGAGCCTACCACCCCTCCGGCAGGCCGGCCAAACCGCTCTTCAGCTCTCGCTTCCAGCATCCGACACGTTGAGCGACATGCGACGCGATCCCCTCGTAATCGTCCTGCTCCTCGCGTCTGCGGCTCTCGGCTGCGCGGGCCTGGGGGACGGCGGCTCCTTCCGCTCCGAGCCCGGCATGGCGCGGGGGATCGTCTTCGACGACGCGGACCGGGACGGCGAGCGGAGCCCGGGCGAACGCGGTGTCGAGGGCGTGCGCGTCTCCAACGGACGGCACGTCGCGGTCAGCGACCGACTCGGACGCTACGAGCTGCCGCTGGTGGATCGAGAGGACACCATCGTCTTCGTCATCAAGCCCAGCGGCTGGGCGCCGCCCGTCGACGAGCAGGGGCTCTCGCGCTTCTACTACATCCACAAGCCCGCGGGCTCGCCGCCGGCTCTCGAGCACCCGGGCGTCGCGCCGACCGGCGCGCTCCCGCCCTCCATCGACTTCGCCCTCCACCGCCAGGCCGAGCCAGAGCGTTTTCGGGTTCTCGTCCTGGCCGATCCCCAGCCCTACAGCGCTGAGCAGCTGGACTTCTTCGCCCGGGACATCCTCCCGGAGCTGGCGGGCAGCGATGCGGCCTTCGGCGTCAGCCTGGGCGATCTCGTCGGGGACGACCTCGCCCTCTTCGAGCCCCTGAACGCCGCCATGGGCCTGCTGGGAATCCCCTGGTACAACGTGCTCGGCAACCACGACATCAACTACGACGCATCCGACGACCGCGGCTCCGACGAGAGCTTCGAGCGGGTCTACGGGCCGGCCACCTACGCCTTCGCGTACAGCGGAGTCCACTTCATCGTCCTCGACAACGTCGTCTACGACCCGGGCTCCGAGGCGGAGGGACGGGGGCCGGGCTACGCGGGCGGCATCAGCCCCGAGCAGCTGCAGTTCGTCCACGGCTACCTCGCCACCCTGCCGGCCGATCGACGTGTGGTGCTCCTGATGCACATCCCCCTGGTGGGCGAAGGAGGACACCAGCTGCCCGCAGTCCAGCGCGAGGCGCTCTTCGCCGTGCTGGCCGGGCATCCCCACACCCTCTCCTTCTCCGGCCACACCCACCTGCAGGCCCAGCACTTTCTCGGCGCCGAAGCGGGCAATTCGGGCGCGCCCCACCACCACTTGAATCTCGCTACTGCATCCGGCAGCTGGTGGCGGGGTCTGCCCGACGAGCTCGGCATTCCCCACACCACCATGCGGGACGGAACCCCCAACGGCTACGCGGTGGCGACCTTCGAAGGTCTCGACTATGCGGTCCGCTTCAAGGCGGCGCGCAGGCCGGCGGACTACCAGATGAACGTCTACGCCCCGGCCCGGGTGCGCGCCGCGGACGCCCGGAACACGGAGGTCCTGGTCAACGTCTTCGCGGGATCCGAACGTTCCCGGGTCGAGCTGCGCCTCACCGGGGCTCCGGAGACCGCGAAAGCGGGCGCCGCTAGCTGGATCCGACTCGAGCAGGTGGAGCGCCCCGATCCCGCTTATGCGGCGCTGTGGAAGCGCGAGCTCGACCTGCTCGGCGAAGAGCGGGCCTCGCTCCCAGGCCCCGTCCCCTCGACCCACCTGTGGAGCGGCCACCTGCCCGGCGATCCGGCTCCGGGCAGCTACTGGATCGAGGTGCGCAGCACCGACCTCTTCGACCAGGTGGACACGGGACGCCGGCTCATCCGCGTCGATCCCTGATCTCAGCCGCCCTCGTCTCCGCCCTCGCCTTCGCCCTCCGCTTCGAGCTCCACTTCGAGATCCCGGGTCCCGGAGCGAAGCGGGCGCAGTCGAAGCTCGACCCGGTCGGGCACGAGGCGCTCCTTCCCGTCGATCTCCCGGGTCTCGAGCACGACGAGCTCGGATCGGTAGCCCTCCCGCTTGAAGAAGAGGGTGTGGTCGCGGTCGGCGCGCAGCTCGAGCTCGCTCGGAGACTCCTCCAGGGGCTCTTTGTCGAGGTAGACCTGGCTCGGCGCGGGGGAAACGTCGAGGGGAATCAACTGCTTGGGCGCGCAGCCGAGGGCCATCACCAGAGCCCCGACCAGAGCGCCGAGAACAGCACCGAGAAGAAGCGCGCCCGCGCGCCAGCGCCCGCCGGCGCCCATCTGCCTGAGCCTGCCCATCTCACCCCCCCGGCTCTCGTCCCGCGGGCGCCCTGGGAGCCCGCGGCCCGAGGCTACACCGCCGGCCCTTTCGGGTCACGCGCCCGGATCACGGGCCCGGGTCAGGGCTAGGGTCAGGGCTAGGATCGAGGGGCTGCGGCCGGCCAGCCGTGGCCGCCGAGCCTCTCCATCGATAGTATCCGCGCCCGCGTGAATCATTCTGCAGCTTTCGAGGAGAGACCCATGAAGCCCGACCTGCGACCGGGGCGACCCGAGTTCTCTTCCGGCCCCTGCGCCAAGCGCCCCGGCTGGTCCCTCGCCGCACTCGAGGGCGTTCTCGCCGGGCGCTCCCACCGCGCCAAGGCGTGCAAGGAGCGGCTGGCGGAGGTCATCGACCGCTCGCGCAGCCTGCTCGGCATCCCCGACGATTACCGGGTGGGCATCGTTCCGGCCTCGGACACGGGAGCCGTGGAGATGGCCCTCTGGTCCATGCTCGGCCCGCGCGGCATCGACGTTCTGGCCTGGGAGAGCTTCGGCAGCGGCTGGATCACCGACATCGTGAAGCAGCTCGGCCTCGCCGACGCCAACCTGCACCGCGCCGACTACGGAGAGCTCCCGGACCTCCGGCAGGTGAGCTTCGACAACGACGTGGTCTTCACCTGGAACGGCACCACCTCGGGCGTCTGCGTCCCGAACGGGGACTGGATCCCCGACGCCCGGGAAGGCCTTGCGATCTGCGACGCCACCTCGGCGGTCTTCGCCATGGAGGTCCCCTTCGCGAAGCTCGACGTCGTGACCTGGTCGTGGCAGAAAGCACTCGGCGGCGAAGGGGCGCACGGCATGCTGGTGCTCTCGCCGCGGGCGGTAGAACGTCTGGAGAGCTATGCGCCCGAGCGGGCGCTCCCGAAGATCTTCCGCATGACCAAGGGCGGGAAGCTCATCGAGGGGATCTTCCGGGGCGAGACCATCAACACGCCCTCGATGCTCTGCGTCGAGGACGCGGTGGACGCCCTGCGCTGGTGCGAGAAGATCGGCGGAGGCGAAGCCCTGCGCAAACGCTCCCGTGCGAACCTCGCGGCGCTCGAGGAGTGGGTGGCGCGCACGGACTGGGTCGACTTCCTGGCCCGCGATCCGGCGACGCGCTCTTCTACCTCGATCTGCCTGAAGATCGTGGACCCGTGGTTCAGCGAGAAGGGCGCGGAAGAACGCGCCTCCCTCGCCAAGGGGATCGGCAGCCTGCTCGACGCCGAAGGGGTCGCCCACGACATCAACTCCTACCGCGACGCCCCTCCCGGCTTGCGAATCTGGGGAGGATCGACGGTGGAGCGCGACGACGTCGAGGCCCTGACGCCCTGGCTCGACTGGGCCTACGAGAGCATCAAACAGGGCGCCTGAGTCCGCGCGGAGCCGGCTCGCGCAGGCGGCCGCGCCGCTGCTTCAGACCTGCTCGGGTGCGGACGGCGGCTCTTCGACGGCCGCAGAGGCTTCCACGACCGCAGGCGCTTCCGCGGCCTCCGGCGCTTCCACGGCCGCAGGCGCTTCCACGGCCGCAGCCGCAGGCGCTTCCACGGCCGCAGGCGCTTTCACGGCCGGCGGCAACGGGTCCAACACCGCGACCTTGTAGGCGCGCAGGCGCTCGAGCTCTTCGGTCTGGGTGCGCAGGCGGTCCTTCTTGGCTTCGAGCTCGCTGCGGATCGAGGCGTAGAGCTTCTCCTGGGTGTCGACCTTGCCCTTGAGTCGCTCCATCCGCTTGCGGTGCTGCTCGGCCTCCTCGACCGCCCGCTTCGCCTTCGCCTCGGCCTTCTCGACTCGGGCATCGAGTGCGAGCATCTCCTCGTCCCTCTCCTTGGCGACAGCCGCTTCCTGCCGGGCGATCTCCTCCGGGCTGGGCTTCGGCGGCACCGGCGCGGGACGTGGCGCTACCGGTCGTGGCGCTGCCGCGGCGGGCATGGCGCCCGCACCTTCGAGCTCTTCGCGCAGACTGCGCAGATCGGCCTGGCGCAGGGCCAGCTCGCGCTCGAGACCCTTGACGCGTTCGGCCTCGACCTTGTGGTCCTCGCGGGCCTGGACGGCGCGCTTCTTCGCCTTGTCCAGCTTGCGACGCAGCTCCGCGTCCTGTCCCCCTTTACGCCGTTGGCTTCCCACCTGCTTCTCGAGCTGCGCGCGCGAGGCATGCAGCTCCTTCTCGAGCTGCTCGAACTTCAGCTCGATGGACGCCACCCGAGTGGCCTCCGAGCGGGTCCTCAGCAACGCGACCAAGGTGACAAGACCCAGCAAAGCGGCGACGACCCAGCCGACGGCGTGATATTCCATGAGTCTAGGTTTACCACGAACAAGCCTCGGAAGGCACGACTCCATTCGAGCTGGAGGCGCCATTCCACCCGAATACGCTGCCCCCTCGCCGGATGGGTGGGCACCCCCCCGGAGGGCGGTGGCCGACTCGGACGACCCGGGTGCTCAGCCCCGCGCCTTGCGCGGGGCGAAGACCGAACGCTCAGCCCCGCGCCTTGCGCGGGGCGAAGACCGGGCGCTCAGCCCCGCGCCTTGCGCGGGGCGAAGAACAGCCCCTCCGCATTGGCGCGAAGAAACTTGTCGAGCACGCCCTCTCGCAGATCCAGCTTCAGCGCCTCGTCGATGCAGCGCTTCATGGCCAGCACCGGGTGATCCGAGGCGTAGAGGATCTTGTCCTGTCCCCGGGTGTTCATGTAGTGCACGAGCTCCGGCGGGAAGTATTTGGGCAGATAGGCTGAGGTCATCAGGTACAGGTTCTTGTATTTCAGCATCAGACGGATCGCGACATCCCACCAGGGATCGGCGCCGTGGGCCATACACACCCGCAGCTTGGGGAAGTCGAGGCAGACGCGATCCAGGTACATGGGGTTCTGACACTCGCCCGGCATGGGCGGTCCGGGGATGCCCGTGTTGATGGAGATGGGCATGTCGAGATCGCAGCACTTGGCGTAGAGCGGGTAGTAGGCGCGATCGTCGGGCGGCAGATCGTGCATGAATGGAACGACCCGAGCCATCACCACCGGCTGGCTCGCCGCGAGCTCCTGCAGCGCCCAGCAATCCTTCATCCGCCGGGTGGGATCGCAATTGGCAGCCAGGTAGAAGCGATCGGGATGGGCCGCCACGAAGGAGAGGACCCCCTCCTGGGGCTGCGAGACGTTGACGCTCAGGATTGCCTTCGCGACCCCCGCCTCGTCCATCTGTCCGATGAGCTGGTCGACGGTGAGCTCCTCGAGGAAATCCTCTCCCGCCTTGAAGTAGTCCTCCTTGACCCGGACCAGCCATTTGGGCGCTGGCATTCCGCCGAGCATGCTGACATTCACCCAGGGATCGATCGCCTTCAGCTCGCTGGCACTCGGCATGCCTCTCCTCCCGCTCGCTTCGATCGATCCTTCGATCTGACGGTGTGTCAAGTCGGGATACCATAAAGGCCCTGACGCGCTATGACAATGCCGGTCGCCACCGCGTGAGAGGAGCCCCTTGTCCGTCGCCCGCCGCATGAAGACCGCCACCCGCAGGCTCCGCCGGGAAGTCGCGCCCCTGCGCTTCGGCGCGCCGGTCACCCACGTCTACAATCCCCTGGACTACGCCGCCGCGTGCCACGAGGCCTACATCGACGCCTACGCGCAGGACACCAAGCGCGTGGTCTTTCTCGGTATGAACCCGGGGCCCTACGGCATGGCGCAGACCGGGGTTCCCTTCGGAGAGGTCGCCCTGGTGCGCGACTGGATGGGCATCGAGGGCCGCGTCGGCAAGCCCGCGGACGAGCATCCCAAGCGACCCGTCCTCGGCTTCGCCTGCGAGCGCAGCGAGGTGAGCGGAAGGCGCTTGTGGGGCACCATCGCCGATCACTTCGGCAGCCCCCAGCGCTTCTTTGCCCGGCACTACGTCGCCAACTACTGCCCCCTGGTCTTCATGGAGGAGAGCGGCCGCAACCGCACGCCCGACAAGCTCGCCGCCGAGGAGCGCGAGTCGCTCTACGCGGCCTGTGACGAGCACCTGCGCCGCCTGGTCGCCATCCTCGAGCCGCGTTGGCTGATCGGCATCGGGGCTTTCGCGACCCGTCGCGCCGAGCTCGCCCTGGGCCAGGACGGCCCCGAGATCGGAACGGTGCTCCACCCCAGCCCCGCCAACCCCCGCGCCAATCGCGACTGGGCGGGCGAAGCCCGGCGCCAGCTCGGCGAGCTCGGAATCTGCGGGGGACGGGGGCCGCGGGGCTAGGAGCGGCTGAGCCCGAGGCGCCGCAGCAGTGGCACCATGGTGAGGCCCTGCACCAGGATCGAGAAGACCACGACGTTGTAGGTCATGAGCAGCACGAGCTCGTAGGAGCGGGGTTGTTGCTCGCCGAGGGTCTCCTTGAGGGAGAGCGCCAGGGCGACCGAAATGCCGCCGCGCAGCCCGCCCCAGGTCAGCACCTTGACGGCGTGAGGCGTGAACTCGCGCAGGGTGCGCATGGCCTGCACGGGCAGGCCCACCGCGACGGCCCGGGCGCCGAGGGCGATGGGGACCGCAGCCAGGGCCGGGAGCAGCCAGTGGGCGTCGAAGGGGATGATGAGCACCTCGAGGCCGATCAGGACGAAGAGCACGGCGTTCAGGATCTCGTCCACCAAGGTCCAGAAGGTGTCGAGGTGCTCGCGGGTGCGCTCGGACATGGCGAAGCGTCGGCCGTGGTTTCCGATGACGAGCCCCGCGATCACCATGGCGATGGGTCCCGAGACACCGAGCGCCCCCGCCAGGGCGTAGCCCCCGGTCGCCAGCGCGAGGGAGAGCAGCACCTCCACCTCGTAGCTGTCCACCGAGCGGAGCATCGCATAGGTGAGCCAGCCTGCGGCGAGACCGAAGAGCCCGCCACCCAGGGTCTCGAGAGCGAAGAGCTCGAGCACCCCCAGCGCGATGCCGTGCTCCATCCCGCTGCCATGACCTCCCGCGGAGAAGCCCGCGGCCCCCGCGATGGCGAGGAAGAACACGACCGCAATGCCGTCGTTGAATAGGGATTCGCCGACGATCTTGGTCTCGAGCCGACGGGGTGCACCCGAAGACTTGAGCAAGGCCAACACCGCGATGGGGTCCGTGGGCGAGATGAGGGCGCCGTAGAGCAGGCACACGATGAAGGGGAGATCCAGCCCGAGGAGCTGGGTCAGCCCCCAGGTGGCGCCGCCCACCGCAGCGGTGGAGATCAGCAGCCCAGCGCTGGCCAAGAGCCCGATGACCCGCTTCTGCTCCAGGAGTCCGCCCAGATCCACGTGCAGGGCGCCCGCGAAGAGCAGCAGGCCCAGCATCCCGTGCATGAGGGTTTCGTCGAAGTCGATGCGCGAGAGCAATGCGACTGCACCGTCGTACACGCCGGGGAAGACGCTTCCCACTGCGATGATCCCCAGGGACATGGCGAGACCGATGGCCATGAGACCGATGGCGGTCGGCAGCCCGAGGAATCGGAGATTGAGGTAGCTGAACAGCGCCGCCAGGGTGAGTAGCCCCGCGACGATCTCGAAACCGTCCATGGGCTGATGCTAACCCGAGCAGGTTGCCGAAGAACCCCCTCCTCGACGGGTGGGGATTCCCGCAAGGCGCGGTATCGTCTGCGCGGCGCTGGCCACGGAGCCCGACCTCCGAAGCCCGCGTCACTCCCTCGAAGCTCGAAACCCACAAGACAGGACAGGAAGCGAATGACTCATCCGCGGAAACACTGGTCCCTACTGCTCACCTTGGCGCTGCTGCTGTGCGCGCCCGCCGTCCTCGCGCAGAAGGCCGCCGACACAGAGGCCGCGAAGGCCGAAGCCGCTCCAGCAAAGACCGCTCCAGCAAAGACCGCTCCAGCAAAGACCACCCCAGCGAAAACCACCCCAGCCCAGGGCGTCGAGGCCATCGACCAGTTCATTGCCAGTCAGAAGATCGACAAATCGAACACCGGCTGGAAGCTCCGCCTCCCCAAACCGCCCAAGGTCGGCTTCGACGCCAAGAAGCAGTATTTCTGGCACATGCAGACCAATGTGGGCGTGATGAAGATCAAGCTCCTGCCCGATGTGGCGCCCATGCACGTGTCGAGCACCATCTACCTGACGCGTCTCGGCTTCTTCGACGGCCTGCCCTTCCACCGGGTCATCCCGGGCTTCATGGCCCAGGGCGGCGACCCCCGCGGCAACGGCACCGGCGGCCCCGGCTACCGCTACGGTTTCGAGGCGCTGAAGCCGGAGAAGCACGATCGCCCCGGCCTGCTCAGCATGGCGAACGCCGGTCCCGGCACCGACGGCAGCCAGTTCTTCCTCACCTTCGTCGCGACGCCCCACCTCGACGGCAAGCACACGATTTTCGGCGAGGTCGTAGAGGGCAAGGGCACCTTGCAGGAGCTGGAGAAGTTCGGCTCGCGCGGTGGCCGCACCTCGAAGGATCTCAAGATCATCGCGGCCGCGATCCGCGTCGAGTAGCGGACCGGCGCCATCTGAAGAACCCCATCGAGTAACCCCATCGAGAAGACTCGCGACTCTGGATCCGCGAGTCATGAAAGAGGAGCTCCCATGAGCGACAGCACCAGCGACGCCGCCATCGCGGCCATCGACGCCTTCATCGCCGAGCAGGCCATCGACACCTCGAGCGAGGGTTGGCGGACCCGGCTCGCCGCCCCGCCCCAGCAAGGCTTCGACGACAGCAGTACCTACCACTGGGACATGGAGACCAACGTGGGCTCCATCGCGATCGAGCTCCTGCCCGCCGTCGCGCCCATGCACGTGACCAGCACGATCTATCTCGCGCGGCTCGGCTTCTATGACGAGCTGAGCTTCCACCGGGTGATCGACGGCTTCATGGCCCAGGGCGGATGCCCGCTGGGCCAGGGCACGGGAGGGCCCGGCTACCAGTACGGCGGCGAGTTCGATCCCAGCGTCCGCCACGACCGCCCCGGACTACTCAGCATGGCAAACGCCGGTCCGGGAACCGACGGCAGCCAGTTCTTCATCACCTTCCTCCCCACGCCCCACCTCGACGACAACCACAGCATCTTCGGCGCCGTGGTCGACGGCATGGACACCCTGAAGGCCCTCGAGGCCCGGGGCAGCGGCGGCGGCAAGACCAGCGAGCCGCTGGGCATCGTTCGCACGAGCATCCGCGTCGCATGAGGGCGCGCTCGGGGTCGCGCTCGAAGGCGCGCGCGTGACCCGCGAGGGAGACGACGCGGTCGCGGCCCTGCGCGTCAACGCGGCCTTCTACGCTGCCTTCGCGGACGGCGACCTCGCGGCCATGGACGAGCTGTGGGCGAAGCAGGCTGCGGTGCTCTGCACTCATCCGGGCGACCACACTCTCCAAGGCCGCTTGGCGGTGATGGAGAGCTGGCGGGAGATCTTCGAGGACGGCCCGCCTGCCATCCACTACAGCGACGACAACGCCGTCCTGATCCGCGGCGTCGCCTTCGTGAGCTGCATCGAGAGAATCGCTGACAACCGGCTCGCCGCGACCAACATCCTGGTGTGGGAAGAAGGCAGCTGGCGCTTCGTTCACCACCACGCGGGCGCCCTCGCAGAGTCCGCCGCGGATCCGTCAGGCACCCCGACCTCGACCGCGCTGCACTAGCAGCCTCCGTTACGGTCCGGTCTGGGGATCCGCTCGGTGGGGTCGGCGGGCGCGGTAGCTGCGAGTTCTCGCGCGAATCTCCCGGGCAAGCTCGCGATCTCCCAGGTCGAGGGCGAGCTGCAGGGCCTGCCGCGCGGTCTCGAGGGCCTGCTCGAAGCGTCCCACCTCGGCTTGGGACGCCGCGAGGGTATCGAGCAAGACGGGATTGCCGTAGGACACCCCGCGCGCGGCACGTTCGGCCAGCGCCAGCGCCTCGGGGCCGTCGCGCAGCGTCTCGTCGCGAGTCGTGGCGAGGAACCAGGCCATGTTGTTGAGGGACGCGGGGTCGTCGGGCTTCACCCGCAGCGCCTCGCGGTAGTGGTCGAGGGCCTGACGCGACTCGCCTCGGCGCAGGAGAATGTTGCCCAGGTGGCTGTGGGCGAGATAGCTGTCCGGGTTGTGGATCAGGGTGTCCCGCCAGAGAGTCTCTGGGTCGCGATAGACGAGACTCTGCTGCCACACCGAAGCTCCCAGTAGCGCGAGCAGCAGTCCCGCGCCTGCCAGAGAGACGCGCCGGGGCAAGCGCTGGGCGAGCAGGACTCCGCCCGCGGCCACCGCCGCGATGGGACCCAGGCTCGCCAGGTACTGGAAGTGGTCGGCCACGTAGGAGAAGCGGTGTGGATAGACGTTGATGAAGCCCAGGGCCGGGAAGAGCGAGCCGGCAAAGTAGAGCAGCGCGACCAGGGGCCCCCAGCCGAAGCGCCGCCGGCCCAGCCACGCAAGCCCCAGCAGGGCGAAGGCCAGCAGCGGGAAGAGATACTGCACAGCCTCCGCATCATCGATGCGCCAACGCGGATAGATGAAGCTCAGGTTCCAGGGCCAGGCGAGCTTGCCGAGATAGAAGCAGAGCGCCCGGGACGAAACGAGGAAGCGCTCCACCACACTGAGAGACCATTCGGCGCCCTGAGCACCCACGTGGGCCTGCTCGAGCCACGCGGTGTGCAGGCCAAGCGCGGCGCCCACGGCAAAGAAGGGAAGCAGCGGCAGCACGCTGCGCCATTCGAAGCGCTCGCGTTTCCACCAGAGGAGCAGGAGCAGCGCCGCGGGCAGGGAAGCCGTGACGCTCTTGCTCAGCAGCGCCGCGAGGTAGAGGAAGAGCGCCGCCGCATACCAGGCGATGGGACGCGCGGCTTCTGCCGCCTTGCGTCGCGGCGGCTCGTAGCGGAAGTACGCCAGGGCGGCGGCCAGGTAGAAGCAGGCCGAGAGGACGTTCTTGCGCTCGGTGATCCACGCCACCGACTCGACGTGCACGGGATGCAGGGCGAAGATCGCAGCCGCGAGCCAGGCGCCCGGAATGGCGAGGCGGGCGAGCACGCGCCAGGCGAGGATGCTCGCGAGCGCGTGGAGCAGCACGTTGACCAGGTGGTAGCCGGCGGGCGCGAGCTCCCACAGGGCATACTCGACCCAGAAGCTGGTGTGAACGACCGGGTAGTACTGGGGTAGCGCAGCGGGCTCGAGCCAGATGCTGCGCAGCCCCTCGAGGCTGCGCAAGGTGACGTTCTCCGTCACATAGGCGTCGTCGTCCCAGATGAAGCCGGCCTGCAGCACCGGGAGATAGGCAAGGATCGTGATGGCGAGGAGCGCCGCGCTTCCCGCCCGGCGGGAGGGGGCCGCTATGGGACGCTCATCTCCGTTCCCTCGAGTCATCTGGGAAAGGATCGCGCGGCTGGCAGCGCGCTGCACCGCCGCCGCGCCGGCTCAGTGCCGCTCGGCGGACTTACGCTGGTCGACGATCTCGGCCATCGTGGTTTGACCGCAGATGCGACAGCGCCCCTGCACGAAGACGCGGCCTTCTTCTTCGAACTCGACGGGGTTCTCGAGGCCGAGGTCATGGAGACGACAGGTACCGCACCACGTACTCTCGATCATCCAGCTTCGCTCGGAGGAAGCACGCTGATAGAAGTCTCGCATCATTCTCGCCATTGGCAGCCATCTCCTGCTCTGCGTTTCTCTTCGGCGCGCCCCAGCGCGGAGCGCGAGAGTAACACATGGCAGAGCAGCGACCTTCTGCAACGCGCAACATCGTTACAGCCGGAACGGAAGCCTTGCGCTGCACGATCTCACCGGACCTCACCCGACGGCAAGTACGTCAGAACAAGCGCGCAAGTAAGACGGGAACGGCGCTTTCGACGCGCAGGATGCGCTCACCGAGCGCTACCGGACTGAATCCGCAGCCCTCGAGTTGCTCGATCTCGTAGGGGACGAAGCCGCCTTCCGGCCCGACCACGAGCGTGACGCGACCCTCCACTTCTCTTGGGCAGGGCCGCGCGGCCTCGGGGTGCGCGACCAGCCGCAGCGTCCCCGCGGCGAGATCCGCAAGCTCGTCCTCGACCAGGGACTTGAAGCGCGTGCGCAGGAGCACTTCGGGCATGCACGTGTCGACGGACTGCTCCAGGCCGAGGACCAGCGGCACGGGCAACGCATCCTCGCGCAGCACCTTGCTGTTCCAGAAGCTGCGCTCGACGCGATTGCAGTTGAAGAGCAGGATCTTCTTGACCCCCATGGCGGTGGCGCCGAGCAGCACCCGTTTCAGCACCAGGGGACGCGGCAGGGCGAGCAGCAGGGTGACGGGCAGGGGGGCGGGAGGCTCGCGTTCCAGCCGTACTTCCATCTCGAGCAGGTCCGCGTCGATGCGGATCACGCGACCTCTCCCGATGCGCCCGCCGATCCGTCCCACGCAGAGCTCGTCGCCGACCTCCGCACGCTGGATCTCCTGGACGTGGCGGCAGCGACGGCCCGTCAGACGAACGATGCCGCCGTCTTCGTGGCCGGCGCCCTCGACGAAGTCATCGGGAAAGAGAAGAATCAGATTCATCGGTCTCGCGAGGGGCCGCGCGGCCCTGCCAGCAGCTCAGAGCGCCGGCGATCCAGCCTATCACAGGAGCGCCTCGCGGGATCCCGACCCCCGGCGCGCCGATCCGCCCTCGCTCCGCCTCCCGAGTCCTGGTAAGCTGCCCCTCCAATCGAAGCTTGCTGGGAGGCATCCTCGTGTCACAGAACAACTCCGGCTCCGGTCTCATCTTTGCAGCGGTCATCCTCGGCGTGGCGGTCGTGGGGAGCAGCTACATGGTCAGCAAATCCCTCGATCGGGGAAGTGCACAGCTCGGCCAGGCCGTCGCCGCACTCGCGGATTTCAAGGCTCCCGCCGCCCAGGCCGCCGCCGCCCCCTCACGCGGGGGCCGTCCGGATCCCAGCAAGGTCTACAAGGTGGCCGTCGGCGAGGCACCCACCAAGGGGCCCAAGAACGCGAAGGTGCAAATCGTCGAGTTCTCCGACTTCCAGTGCCCCTTCTGCAGCCGGGTGACACCGACCCTGGATCAGGTCCGGAAGGAGTACGGAGACCAGGTGAGTATTTCCTTCAAGCACCTTCCCCTGCCCATGCACAGCAAAGCACCCGAGGCCCACGCCGCGGCCCAGGCGGCTCATCTCCAGGGCAAGTTCTGGGAGATGCACGACCTGATCTTCGCGAATCAGCGCGAGTTGAGCCGCGACAAGTACATCGAGTACGCGGGGCAGCTGAAGCTGGACGTCGCACGCTTCGAGAAGGACATGGATTCGAAGCCGGTGAAGGCCCAGATCGAGGCCGACACCAAGCAGGCGGGCTCGCTGGGCGTGACCGGAACGCCCAGCCTCTTCATCAACGGCCGCTTCCTCTCGGGCGCCCAGCCCTTCAGCTCCTTCAAGCGTCTCATCGACGAGCAGCTCAAAGAGGGCTGATCCACCGCGCCAGTCCAGCGCACCCCAGCGCACCACCCAGTATCGCTATTGGGACGGAGGCGATTGGGCCGCCGGGGCCGTGAAGGCAGGCGGGGCCGTGAGGGCGGACATGTAGCTGCGCTGCATTTCCTGCTTCCACTGCTCGATACGCGCGCGGTAGCGGGCCGTGAGCTCCGGGCGGTGGGGTGCGAGGTCGTGGTTCTCGTCGGGGTCCTTGCGTAGATCGAAGAGCTGCTCGGCGCCCCAGGCCTCGTAGTGGATGTAGTGCCAGTCGCGATCGCGCACGAAGTAGGCCGGCTCGGGCTCGAGGAACTTGCGGCCCTCGGGCGGAAGCGAGCGCAGCTCCGAGCCACGCACATGGATCATGCCGCCCACCAGCGCCTCCCGCTGCCAGGGCGCACGCCCCTCGACAGCAGCGCGCAAGCTCGACCCCGGTCGCTCCGGCCGCGGCGGCGCGCCCGCATAGTCGAGAACGGTGGGGAATAGATCCACCGCGGAGACCAGTCCCTCGTTCACCACGCCAGCGGGCACCTGCCCCGGCCAATTGAGCACGATGGGTGTGCGGAAGCCCAGCTCGTGCATGCTGTACTTGCCCTTCTCGCCGTCCCGCTCCCAACCTCCCGTCACGGCACCCGGAGGCGAGTCCCCGGGGCCCTGGTCCCAGCCATTGTCCGCCAGGTAGACGATCAGGGTCTGCTCCCGCAGCCCCCGCTCCTCGAGGGCCGCGACGAGCTCGCCCACCAGGGCGTCGAAGCGCGTGATGTTGGCGTAGTACTTCAGCGCGGGACCCGACAAGCCACGTCCCTGGTAGGGAGCGCTGTACTCGGGCCCCGCGTCGAAGGGGTGGTGGGGCAGCATGGGAGCGAACCACAGGAAGAAGGGAGCATCCCCGTGGCGGTCGAGAAAGTCGTGGACCGGAGCCAAGGGGATCGCGCGCCCCAGCTGCTTGCCCGCGCCGCCGAATCCCAGCTCGTCGCCGGGACCGTTCATGCCCTCGCTGAAGCCCGCCAGGTCATAGCTGCCACCGAAGAACTTCCCGGCCTGATAGCTCGCGTAGCCCACCTCGGAGAGCAGGCGCGGCAGGGTCACGAAGTCCTGGATCTCCGACTCGCCGCTGCGCGAGACGCCACCGCTTTGCAGGTGCAGCTTGCGCAGGGTCCACTGATAGGGATGCAGACCGGTGACGAGAGAGCGCAGCGAGGGACCGCAGATGCTCGCCGTCACATAGGCGTTGGGGAAGACCGTGCCCTGCCCCGCGAGCTGGTCCAGGTTGGGAGTCTGCACCCACTCGGATCCCATGAAGCCGAAGTCGAGGTAGCCGTGGTCGTCGCCGATGATGAAGACGATGCTCGGCGTCGTCCGGGCCGGAGCATCGGCGCCGCAGCCCCACAGCCCCCCCAACGCCAGGGCGGCGGCCAGCGCGAGCAGCGCGACGGGCTGCCGCTTCACTTGCCCTGCTCCTCCACCTTGTCCTCCTCCTCCAAGTAGCCGAGCTGCCGCAAGCCCTCGAGCTCGTCGGGAGTCAGGTTCAAGTCCTGCTCGGGCTTGGGGCTCGCGCTGGCAGCGCCGCGGGCGGCGCCGCGCAGGGCATCCATCTCCCGCAGCATGCGCTCGAGCCGATCGGGGTGCTCGGCCGCGAGATCGACCTGCTCGGCCGGGTCCGTCTCGAGATCGTAGAGATGATCCCGCTGCCTCCAGCCCTCGCGAATCACCTTCCAGCGCCCCCGGCGATAGCTGTCTGCGTCCTTGAACGCCATCGCACGCAGCTCGCCGAGCACGGGCCGCGCCTCGAGGGGCGCCCCCTCCATGGCGGCGACCAGGCTGGCGCCCTCTATGCCCGCGGGCGCGGGCAGGTCCATCAGCTCGAGCAGCGTGGGAAGAAGATCCACCGAGGGCACGGCACCCTGCACCCGCCCCGGCGCCAGTCCCGGCGCGCGCACGATCAGCGGCACGCGGATCACCTCTTCGTAGAGGGTCTTGCCGTGGCGGGTGCGACCGTGCTCCGCGAACTCCTCGCCGTGGTCCGCGGTCAGCACCACCACCGTGTCGCCCGCGCGCCCGAGCTCCTCGAGCCCCCGCAGCAGGGATCCGATGGCGCGATCCGTGAAGGCGATCTCTCCGTCGTAGAGATCCCGCTTCTCCTCGCGGCCGAAGGCGGCGCTGATGCCCGGGTGCTCCATGTACTCGCCGTGGGGATCGAAGTAGTGCAGCCACAGGAACCAGGGCTGCTCCTCCCCAGCGCGCCGCCGAATCCACTCGAGCCCCTTGGCGGTGACCCGGGGCGAGGTGATCTGCACGTGAGCGCGGATCCCGTCCACCACCAGATCCTCGTCGAACTCGACGAAGCCCTGGTGCATGCCGTACTTGCGCCCGGCAAAGACGTGGGTCACCACGGCGCCGCTGCGGTAGCCGCGCCCGGTCAGGATCTCGGCGAGGGTCGTGACGGACTCGGGGAGCTTCGACTTGAAGTCCCAGGCGCCGTGGCTCGAGGTGTAGAGGGAAGTCATGAGGGTGGCGAGGGAGGGCAGCGTCCACGAGGTGTGGGAGTAGGCGTCCTCGAACACCACGCCGCCCGCCGCCAGAGCATCGATGGCCGGAGAGGTGCCCCGCCCGTAGCCCCAGGCGCCCAGATGATCCGAACGCAGGGTATCGACGGTGATGAGCAAGAGGTTCCGGGGCGCCGACTCGCCCCGGCCGCAGCCGCCGGGCAGCGCGACGACGAGGCCGAGCAGCCCCAGCAGCGCGCACGCCCTGCCCGCCCGACGGCGCAGCCCGCCACCGCTACCGCAGTGCCGCCCCGAGATCTGCTCCGCCTCTGCGCGCCGCATGGAGCGAGACCTTACAGCAGCTTCTCCCGCCGCGAGAACCCAGTACGGTTATACTCGGGCGCGGCTGAATCCAAACGCTGGAGAACGATGACGAGCGTCAGGCAAGGCGAGACCCGGGCCGACGACGACGCGCCCCCGGAAGGCGCGCGGCCGCGCCGTGGGCTCCACGCGAGCCGGCGCCGGGTGCTCTGGCACGTCGCCGCGTTGGCGATCTACGGGCTCGCCCTCACGACCCCCTTCCACGAGGTCTGGCGCGAAGATCTCTCCGTCGTCGCACCCATGTACCCGCGCTTCGAGCCGCCACTCAGCGAGCAGCAGTCCTTCTGGAAGTGGATCGGCGAATCGGAGCAGCGCTTCGTCGCGTGGCAGGTCTCGCGCAACGCACGGGTGTTGCTCGCCGAGCCCGGCCGTCTCTTCGACACCGAACAGTGCTACCCCACACCCGAGGTGATGGCCCTCGGCGAGCCCATGATCGCACTGGGTGCCGTGGGCGCCCCCTTCTGGCTTCTTACCGGGGACCCGCTGCTCACCTACAACGCGGTCCTCGCCGGCGCCATCCTGCTCGCCGCCCTGGCGATGTACTGGCTCGTCAGCGACTGGACGGGCTCGCAGCCTGCCGGGGTCGCGGCCGGACTCCTCTACGCCTTCCATCCCGACAAGCTCGGGGACATCAACCACTACTACATCCACGACACCGCGTGGACCGTCCTCGCCCTGCTCTTTGCGCGCCGCTTCTTCGCCCGGGGCCGCTGGCTCGACGCCCTCGCCCTGGCGCTCTGCTGCGCCATGCAGATGGCCGGCAGCTTCTATCCCTTCGTCTCCGCGACCCTGCTGGCGGGGCCAATCCTCGTCTGGCTGGGCGCCCACTACGGCTGGCGCAACCTGCCCCCCGCGCCCACCCTCGCCGCCGGGCTGCTGGTGGGCGCCGCGGGCTACTGGATCTTCTCTCCCTACCTCGCCATGCACGCCGGCGAGCTGCTCGCGACCCGCAGCGAGCTCCACTTCGCGAGCGGATCCGAGCTCTTGCCGGGCGGCGGCCGCTTCCCGGGCTGGATCGCCCTGCTCCTGATGGCGGGCGCCTTCGCGCCGGGAAGGGAGCGGGGCCTCGCGAGCGGCATGGGGAATCCGCGCTGGGCCCTGCTCGCCGGTGCGGCGCTGGTCGGCGCCATGGCGATCAGCGGGAGCTCCCCCGAGCAGATGCCTCCTCTCTACCGCGTCCTCTCCTCCCTGTTGCCCGGGCTGGACGCCATCCGCCGGCCCAACGAGATCCTCTCCGGCCTGCACATCTGCCTCTCCATCCTGGCGGGGCTGGGCGCCGCGGCCCTGCTGGCGCGCCTTCCGGCCCACCGGGCCACCCTGGGCGCGGGCCTCCTGGTGGCCCTCGTCTTCGTCTTCACGGTGCGCCCCGCCTGGCTCGGGCTCGAGCCCCCGGTGCGCTACCGCGCCCTCCCCATGCGCCCCGCCGACCCGGAGCTCGCCTTCTTCGAATCCCTTGCCCGCGGCGGAAACACGGGCCCCCTCCTCGAAGTGCCCAGGGGAGGGATCTTCCTCGAAGCGCACCGGGTCCTGCTCACCGGCTACCACCGACGCCGCAGCTCGGCCTGCGTCAACGCCCTGGCGCCCCAGACCGCGGAGGTCTGGGACCTCGCGGAGCGGCTGCCCGACCCCGCTGCACTCGCGCAGCTACACGCCATGGGCTTCACCACCCTGCTCGCCCACCATCCCGCCCGTCTCGAGGGCGGCGCCGCGGACGCACTGGCAGAGCGCATCCACGCCGCCTCCAGGCAGCCCGGCTCCCCGCTGCGGCGCATCCACGGCATCGACTCCATGACGGCCTACGAGATCCGCCTGCCCACAGGGCGGTCCGCAGCGCCCGTCGATCCCTGAGAACCCTGCGCCACCCACCTGCGCCACCCAGCGGCGACGGCGCGCCCGCAATGAGCTAAAAGACGGGGTTGTCCATGAGCCCCCTCGCCACGACCCGACCCAAGCTCTGGCTATTGCGCCTCGGCCTGCTCGCCACCTCGCTGCTGGCGGTCCTCCTGCTCTTCGAGGGCGGCCTGCGGCTGCTGGGCTACACGGCGATCTACGAGGTGTACTCCAAGCCCTCGCTCTTGTGGCAGCGCGACGACACCCTCGGCTGGTCCCACGTCCCGAACTCCTCGGAGGTCTACGTGGGCCCGCGTCCCTGGCCGGTGGAGTTCTCGACGGAGGTCCACATCAACTCCCTGGGCCTGCGCGGACCCGAGATCGAAGCCCTGCCGGAAGAGGGCTATCGGATCCTCTTCCTGGGCGACTCGGTGGTGGCCGCCTTCGAGGTGCACCAGCAGGAGACCTTCGTGCAGCTCATCGGCGAGCGGCTCGAGGGCGAGCTCTCCTTGCCCGTCCAGACCATCAACGCGGGCGTGCGCGGCTACGGGACGGACCAGAGTCTTCTCTACTACCGGGAGCGCGGCCGGAAGTTCGAGCCCGACATGGTGGTGTTCATCCACAGCATCAACGACTTCCGCAACAACACGACCCTGCACCGCATGGGGCGCCCCTTCGGCAAGCCCGCCTTCGGCCTCGACGCGCAGGGAGAGCTCGAGCTGCTGGGAATGCCGATCCCCGACTATCCCCTCTGCGCCGCCTGGGTGCTCGACGAGGGCTTCGTCCCCCTACGCGCCGACCGGACACTCGGCCGGCTCTTCTGTCACTTCGAACGCAACCTCGCAGACCGTTCCGCTCTCTTCACCTATGCGGTCCACACGCTGCAGCGTCACCCGAAGCTCATCCATCGGCTCCACGAGTTGGGCACGAAGCCCGGGCGGCAGACCCTCGGAAGCGTGCTCGAGGGGCTGAACCCGCTGCGGGTGGGAAGGGCCCGGGCGGCGCCCGCGCGCGACCCCGCTGGCCAGCTCACCGCCGCTCTGCTCATCGAACTCGCACAGCAGGTCGAAGCAGACGGGGCGACCTTCGTGCTGCTGATCCGAGCGTCGGACCTCGAGCGGATGGGCGGCGGCAAGATCGCGGCGGCGGGCATCCACCGCTACTCCCCGGTGCTCCCTCCAGCCCTCGTCCAGGGCCGCCGCATCGACTTCCAGAACGACGCCCACTACAACCCGCTGGGCCACGAGATCCTCACCCGGGTCGTCACCCCGCTGCTGGCGAGCGAGATCCGCCGGCAGCGTCGTTAGCGCGTCCTTAACGCGCCGTTAGCGCGCCGCTACCAGCGATGGGCTCCCCTGCGCTGGGGCGGGCTCCGCATCAGGTGGGCGGGAAGCGGTCCAGGATCTCGCTCACCGCCTGGCGGATCAGCTGGTTGAGATCCTTGTTGGGATCGATGGGGATGGTTGCCCAGCCGTGCCAGATGAGGCGCCCGGTGAGGGGGTTCACGAAGTCGATGACGAGGGTGCCCCGCTCCACCGTCGCGAGGCTGAGCGGCGGCACGATGTATCCCCAGGATTGGTAGTAGCTCGCGTAGGACTCGATGATGGGCTGGTTCTGGTAGACGTAGGCGGTCCTGATGTGGGAGCCGCCGCCGATGCTGATGAGGAACTCGGCATCCTGGAGGCTGGCCGGGTCGTAGCTCCGGTTTGCCAGGGCGGTACGGACCGCGCGCTGGGCCTCCTTGATGGTGAAGGGATTGCCCAGGATCGCTTCGCCCTGGTCACTGCCCGCTTCGAAGGCCTCCTCGGGGCGCTGCAAGAACGCGAAGCTGCGCAGGGGTAGGAAGTCGAAGGTCGGATCGTGGACCGAGTCGCCCCCGAGACGGGTCGAGGCGCGGCGGCCTTCCCGGTCGAGACGCTGGAGATCACCGCCTTCGACCTGCCGCTCCTGGGGAACGCTCGGCAGCGGCCGCGGAGTCGACGCTCTCGCGCTCGGGGACGCGCTCGACCCAGCGGCGCTCCCGTCCGCAGGCTCCCGCGGAGCGAGCGCGGTCACGAGCGGCGTGTACCGGGCGACGATCTCGTACTCGCTGCGGCCGCCCCCCACCTGCAAGGCAACGAAGTGGGGACCCGGTCTCTCGACGCCGTGCTCCGCCGTAGCGAGATCCATTCCCGGCACGACCTGATCGACCAGAACCCGCTGGGCGGGATTCTTGAGCAGCAGCTGCAGGAGCTCGCTGCTAGCGGCGGCCGTGGTTCGGCGCGCCTCCACGGTCACTCTTCCCGGGCCGGGAATGTTGACCCGGTAGTTGTCCACGCAGTTCTGCTTGCTGCAGTCGAGCTCGCCCTGCACACGTTGGTCCAGCGGCAGGAGCTCGGCGGGCGCGAGATTCACCTTGCCCAGGTCGCTGGGCTGGCCGCCGGGCACCCACCCGTCGTACGCGCAGCCACCCCCGAGCACCAGCAAGGCCGCCAAGGGCACCAGGCGCAGTAGAAGCGGATGGAGAGAAGACCGGTGGACTCGTCGCAACTGGGATCCCCGCGCTCGCGATTGCATCGGCGCAACCTTCGCAGATCCGGAGCGCGGGGTCGAGAGAAGAGAGAGCCGATAGAGACGAGAGAGGCGATAGAGACGAGGGGCTAGCTCTCCGAGCTCCCGGGCAGCTCGCGCGCCAGAACGACGGTCACCGTCTCGCTCTCGGGGTCGAAGACGATCTTCGCATCGCCGCTCCCGAGCTCGCTCATGAGTCGGGCGACCTTCTCCTCGAGGCCCAGCTCGGCGCTCCCGTAATCCGTGCCGTCCCGGGTGACGAACTCCTCGACGAGCCCCCTCAGCGCCGCCTGGC
This sequence comes from Deltaproteobacteria bacterium, assembly GCA_019310385.1. GTDB lineage: Bacteria > Myxococcota_A > UBA9160 > UBA9160 > UBA4427 > JAFDEK01. The sequence goes on along the minus strand of JAFDEK010000008.1, from coordinate 7,484 downwards.
TGAGCTGCTCGAGCGAAATCTCCACGAAGGCGGCTTCGCTCGGGCCACCTTCTTCGGTTTCTCCACCACTCACGAGACTCCTCCGGGATCGCGGGCCGGCTCCGCGTGGGTCACGACGCGCGCACCCTGATTCTAGCCCAGCCCGGATTTTGCATGATCCGGGCTAGGGTGTGGCCATGGCGGATGCGGAGACAGCCGGGCGCCGCGGCCACGAGCACGGCGTCGTGGCCGCGGGACACACTAGTGTGTGCGATGCGGCCTGCCGCATCCTGCGCTCGAGCGGCAACGCCTTCGACGCCGTCGTGGCGGCGGGCTTCGCCTCGGCGGTCTGCGAGCCGGCCCTCACCAGCCTGGGCGGAGGCGGCTTCCTGCTGGCGCGCACCGCCGCGGGACACGCCACCCTCTTCGACTTCTTCGCGGACACGCCGGGCCGGGCCGCACCCGGACAGGCCCTGCCCGCCGACGCCCTCGAGCCCCACTTCCTGCCCGTCACCGTGCACTTCCCGGGCGGCGACCAGGTCTTCAACACGGGCCTCGGCTCGGCCGCCGTCCCGGGCACCCTGATGGGACTGCTCCACGTTCACGAACGGCTCGGCCGCCTGCCCCTGGCCGAAGTGCTGGCCCCGGCCATCGAGCTCGCTCGCAAGGGCGTCCCCCTCAACTACCACCAGGCCTACTTCCTCTCCCTGCTCGAGCCCATCATGACCCTCACGACCCCGGCCCGTGCCCTCTACGCGCCGGGGGGATCGCTGCTCGCCGAGGGAGAGGACCTGACCAACCCGGAGCTCGCCGCCTTCCTGGAGACCCTGCCCCAGGACGGCGCCCGGGAGCTCTACGCGGGCGGCCTCGCCCGGCACGTGGCGCGAGACATGGCCGAGGGCCAGGGGCTCCTCACCGAGGCCGACCTGGCCGCATACCAGGTGCGCGAGCGCCGGCCCCTGGAGGCGCGCTATCGCGGGCATCTTCTGCTCACCAACCCGCCGCCCGCCTTTGGTGGACGCCTGCTCGCTCTCGCCCTCGAGCTGCTCGAAGGCCACAGCTGGCCCGCCGACCTGCCTGCCTCCCCGCAGCACGGGGGCGCCCTCTTCGACGTCAGTCGCGAGGTGGACACACGCCGCGAGGAGCATCTCGCCGCGGGGCCCCGCTTCGGTCGCGGCACCACCCACGTCAGCGTGTGCGACGCCGAGGGAAACGCCGCGAGCATGACGAACTCCAACGGCGAGGGATCGGGCTACCTCGTTCCCGGCACGGGCATCATGCTCAACAACATGCTGGGCGAGGACGACCTGCATCCCGACGGCTTCCACGCGAGCCCACCCGGCCAGCGCGTCGCCTCGATGATGTCGCCCTCGATCCTGCTCGCCGGCGATGCCGTGCGCATGGTGCTGGGCAGTGGCGGCAGCAAGCGCATCCGCAGCGCGCTGCTCCACACCATCAGTCTCGTCGTCGACTTCGACCTCGCCCTGCGCGAGGCCGTCGAGCATCCCCGCCTGCACTGGGACGGCGCCCGCGCGCAGCTCGAGCCCGGCTTCTCGAGCTCGCTCCTGGAGCGGCTGGGCGCCGAAGCCAAGATCAATGAGTGGCCTTGCCGCGACGTCTACTTCGGCGGCGTGAATGCTGTCACTCCCGGCGGCGAAGCCGCGGGCGATCCCCGTCGAGGCGGCCAGGGCATGCACTGTTGACGAGCGAAGCATCAGCGAGAGGCACGAGCGGACGCTGGGGCGGGTGGCGCCGGCTCGGCCTGGTCCTGGGCTTGGTTTTGGGCCTGGGCCTGGCACTGGGGGTCGTCCTGCTGCTCTGGCCGCTGCGGGCCTGGCTCGTCACCGGCAACGTCCACAGCGTCATCGAAGGCGCGGTGTACCGCAGCGCCCAGCCCACGCCCGAGCAGCTGGGCGAGCTCAGCGAGCGCTTCGGACTGCGCTCGATCGTGAACCTGCGCGGCGATCAGCACGAGCTGGACTGGTATCCCGCCGAGCGCGAGGTGGCCACCGAGCGGGCTCTCGACTACCACAGCCTGCGCCTCTCGGGTGAACGCCTGCCCTCTCCCTCGGACCTCTCGCTGCTGCTCGATCTCCTCGCACGGGCGGAGCGCCCTACCCTCATCCACTGCCTGCGCGGCACCGACCGCAGCGGGCTGGCCTCGGCCCTCACGCTGCTGCTCGAGGGTTCGGACCTCGAAACGGCGCGCCGGGAGTTCAGCATCGATCACGGCTACCTGGCGGCCGTCTCACCGTCCGACCTGCGCGATCTACTCGACCTCTACGAAGCCTGGCTGGCCGACCAGGGTCTCTCCCACAGCCCCGAGCAGCTGCGCCGTTTCGCGCGGGAGGGCTACACGCCCTACTTCTTCTCGGCGGCCATCGAGGCCCTGGACCTTCCGGCCCTGCTGCACACCGGGGCGCCCTTGCGCCTTCGCTTCCGGGTAAGCAACACGAGCTCGTTGCCCTGGAAGCTGACCCCGCATGACGAGCAGGGCGTCCACCTCGCGTTGAGCATCGACGCCGTCGACGTCGAGGGGAAGGGGGAGGAGATCGCGCTTCGCTGGTATCGGGGCGACACCCCGAAGCGGGATCTCGCCCCCGGTGAGTCCCTCGAGATCCCGGTCGCGCTGCCCGCCTTTCCAGCACCGGGCCGCTATCGCGTGCACGTGGACATGGTGGACGAGTGGGTGGCGATGTTCGCCGACATGGGCTCCCAGCCGCTGGAGCTGGAGCTCGAGGTGCTGCCCGCCAGCCCGGCGCATTAGAGGCAGAGCCCTCAGCCGGCGCTTTAGAGGGAGAGCCGTCCGCCGGGCGACGTGCAGCCGCGCGGCCCCGGTCAGGCTCCGAGCACGGCGTCGAGGCCGACGGTGTGCTCTACCAGGGTGCAGCGCGAGCGATGCAGGCTCACCCGCACCGACACTGCGCTGCGACCCAGCGCCGCGGCGACGCCGGGAATCGTCTCGTTCTCCCGGTAGCGAAGGTGGAAGATCTCCCGCTGCATCGGCGACAGCTCCCTCTGCAGGACGGCCTCACAACGGTCCAGCACCCGGCGCGCCTCGGCAGCGCGATCGGGCGCGTTCTGACCGGCCAGCGGATCGCTCAGAGAGCGCAGCACGAGCGCCTCGCGCGCGGTCTTCTCGGACCTGCGCTTGCGGTAGCGGCGCAGCACCTTGAAGTGGGCGATGCCCAGCATCCAGCTCAGCAGCGCCGAGCGCGCCTCGAAGTCGCAAAGACGCCGAGAGACCTCGAAGAAAACCTCCTGGGTCACGTCGTCCGCCTCGTCGGGATCGCGCAGACGCGAGAGCACGAAGGCGAAAACCCGGGTGCGATAGCGTGCATAGAGCAGCTCGAAGGAGCGCTCGTGCCCCGCCGCGGCCCGCGCAATGAGGACGCGCTCGTCCTGCGAGACGAGCACGCGCTCGCCCTGCGAGGTGGTGGTCGGAGTGTCTAATTCGGGAAGCTCTTCTGGCCTCTTCAGACCCAGCGCTGTTGCGTTCACGACGATTCCCCTCAGCAACGGTTCGATCTCGCTGCGGGTTCCTGACCCGCAGCAACACAAATACCGGCCCGCGGATCCGGGTACTGTGAAGCGCTTCACAATTCGTCCACAAAAATGGGGCTTGGGTCACCTTTTTGCTGTCACCCGGGCGACATGGGCTGTCTTCAGGCCATGCCGATTCGCGCCTCCGGCACTGCGGCGCCCCCCTCGGCCCCGCCCCTGGGTACGGCCCCGGGCTGGCCCCAGCCTGGCCCCGGCCGCGCCCCGAGATTCCGTTCAACGTCGCCGCCCTACTGGACGAAACGCATATGGAGAGCCGTCCCCGCCCATGATGAGCCGCCCAGGATGAGCCGCCTGGTGGGGAGACGGCAGACCGGGAGAAGCGCGTGATCCAGAACGTCGAAGTCAGTGAGCTGTTCGGAGTCGAGAACTACGCAGAACAGATTCCGCTCCAGGAGCCCGTGCGGCTCCTCATCGACGAAGCCGAGAGCCTGGTGAGATCCCTGCGCGGCCGGCGGGTCTGGATGGTGAACTCCACCTCCCAGGGCGGCGGCGTCGCCGAGATGATGCCCAAGCTCATCTCGCTACTGCGGGAGCTCGGCGTCGACGCCCACTGGCTCGTGATGAGCCCCAGCCGCCCCGAGTTCTTCGCCCTCACCAAGCGCCTCCACAACCTCATCCACGGCGAGGGTGATCCCCAGCTCGGCCCCGACGACCGGGCCCTCTACGACGCCGAGAGCCGGGAGAACGCGGAGTTGCTGAAGGGACGCCTGTCGCCCGACGACCTGCTGGTCATCCACGATCCCCAGCCCCTGGGCATGGGGGCGATCCTGAAGCAGAGCCTGGGCCTGCCCGCGATCTTCCGCTGCCACATCGGCCTCGACGAGGAGCGGCCCCAGACGCGCGCGGCCTGGGGCTTCCTTCAGCCCTATGCCGAGCCCTTCGACCACGCCGTGTTCTCGGCGCGCGAATACATTCCCGGCTTCCTGGCCGGGCGCAGCAGCGTCATCTGCCCGGCCATCGACCCCCTGAGCTACAAGAACCGCGATCTCTCGCCCCAGAAGCTGATGGGCGTCTTGTGCAACGCGCGGCTGGCCCGGGAGGAGCATCCCGTGGTGCCCGAGCCCTTCGAGAGCTGCGCCAAGCGCCTCGACTCCGAGGGGCACTTCGTGCCGGCCGACCGGGACGGCGGCATCGGGCTGCTCTATCGCCCGATCGTCACCCAGATCTCGCGCTGGGATCGCCTCAAGGGCTGGAAGCCGCTGCTCGACGCCTTCGTGGAGATGAAGCAGCGGCTGGTGTGCGGCAAGAGTCCCTTCCCGGAGCGCCACCGCCGGCGCATGGAAATCGTGCGCCTGGTGCTTGCCGGCCCCGACCCCGCCGCCATCGCGGACGATCCCGAGGGCCGCGAGGTGCTCGACGAGCTCATCGAGTCCTATAAGGCCCTGCCCTCGCGCCTCCAGTCGGACATCGCCGTGGTGTCCCTCCCCATGGATTCGCGCCACCAGAACGAGCTGATGGTGAACGCACTCCAGCGCTGCTCCGGCATCGTGGTGCAGAACTCCCTGCGCGAGGGTTTCGGACTCACGGTGACCGAGGCCATGTGGAAGCGGGCGACGGTGCTGGGAAGCGCGACCTGCGGCATTCGCCAGCAGCTGCGCGACGGCGTGGACGGTCGCCTCATCGACGACCCCACGGATTCGAGCGCGATCGCCGAGCTCCTCGACCGCACCCTCGAGGACCTGCCCGGCCGCGACCGCCTGGGCCGCAACGCCCAGCGACGGGTGCACTCGGAGTTCCTGGTGCTCACCCAGGTGCGACGCTGGCTCGAAGTGCTCTCCGGCTGCGCCGAGGCGATCGAGAAGAGCGAGTACCAGGACTAGGAGCCTGACCCAAGCTGCAGCCTCGCTGAAATCCTCCGCGCCGACGGCAACCCGGCTGCAGGTGTAAATCCAGCTGCCCGTCGGGCCGATGATTTCGTAAGTCCGAGCGGCCCGGCGCGCGCGTGCGCGGAGCGCTGGGCGGGTGGATCGATACGAAGGAGTGAGAGATGAGCGCTGCCCCCGCGGCTCCGGCACGTACCCTTCTGGGACTCAAGCAGCCCGGTATGCCGAACCGACTCGTGGTCTGGGACACCGAGGAGATCCGCGTGGGTCGCGCGCCCGAGAACGACATCGTGGTGGACGACGAGGAGGCTTCCCGCAGCCACGCCCTCTTCACCCGCGGCACCGCGGACTTCTTCATCCAGGATCTGCGCACCGCCAACGGAACCACGGTGAATGGTGAGCCGCTGAGCGAGCAGCACACCCTCAAGACCAAGGACGTCATCGTCGTCGGTCCCCTCGAGATTACCTACATCCGCACCCAGAAGGACCCGGGCAGCCTCGGGCTCGAAGTCCTCTACGCCTCGCAGCTCAAGGGCTTCGGCGGCGCTGCGGCGAGCGCGAACCCCGACGCCACCACCCTGGCCCTGGGCGACATGGGACCGGGGGGCGAGTTCTCGGTCGGCGCGGCGAACGAGTTCGCTGAAGACCCCAGCGTCGCCGACATGAACGAGACCAATCGGGCCGCCAAGGTCCAGCAGCAGGCCGCCGCGGCGCCCCGCAACCTCGATCTCGAGCTCGGCGAAATGTTCCTCACCGAGTCCAACGACGCGGCCACGCCTACCGCCACTCCTACTTCCACTCCTACCTCCGCCCCGGCCGCGCTCTCCCTCCACCTCGAGCTGGAAGGGCTTTCGCCGGATCTGGCGCGGCAGCTCCAGGCCCTCTTCGGCAAGGTCATCGATCTGCCCGCCATGCGGATCCGCGTCAAGGGCGACGATCTCGGCTGAGGGGCTCGGCTGAAGGGGCCAGCTTCCGCAGCAGGATGGGGGCGAGCTCCCGGGCGAGGATCCCGTTGCCGCGCGGCCCGAAGTGGCAGCAGCTGTCGACGTAGATGTCGCCGCTCCGATCCTCGAAGATCATGGTGAAGTCGTAGAAGGACACTCCCGCCTGCGCGAGCACGCGGCCCTCGCGGCGTAGACCGCCATAGCCCCGGCGCGTCGTGCGGGCGAGATAGGTCTCCGGGCGCCACGCGACCCGAAGCTCCTGCTCGCTGAGCTGCTTCGAGCCCTCGACGTACTGGTTCGGCTGCAGCACGTGCACGTAGGGAATGCCCGCTGCGCGGCATACGGCATCGATGAGCTCCGAAGAGCGCCGCCAGAGTCGCGCCGCCTCCTGTGCGGGATCGGCCCCGGGCGCGAAGGGAGGCCCGCGAAACTCCTCCGCCACGCCTTCCTGGGCCAGCCGGGCGAGCTCGTAGCGCGCGCGTCCCCGCTCGCCCTCGTAGCCCCGGGAAAGACGCTCGGCCAGGAGATTGAAGAAGACGCTGTAGCGCTGGGGCGCGCCCTGGGCGAAGGCGAGAACGCGCAGCTCCCGAGTGCTGGCCCGGTGCACGCTGGCGAAGAGGCCGAGGGTCGCGAGGTCGAAACGGCTGGTGGGCGACTTGCCGATGAGGCCCGTGTGGAAGCCGGAGGGAAAGAGGGGATGGATCCCGTCCCCCGCGTTCTCGACGGCGAAGACCAGATCGTTGAATCCGTCGATGTTGAGCACCACATCGATCTCGAATCCCAGCAGCAGGGCGTACTGCAGGACGAAGAGCTGCTGGGGCTGCTTGAAGCCCCCGGTCGCCAGGGAGAGCAGAACCACCCGGCGCGACGCGAAGCGCGGATCGAGCTCGGCCAGGGCGTCGCGCAGCTGCTCCTGGGCGCTGTTGGCGAAGATCTCGGCCACGCTCCCGCCCAGCACCGCGACCACGAGCTCGTCGTTGCGCTTGCGGTAGGGATAAGGGTGGGCGTAGCGCGAGGCCATCCCGAAGGCGTTGAAGGCGGTCTCCCGCAGCAACGCCGGCCCCATGGCCCAGGGGCGGCCGCCCGGCGTTCCCGCGAAGCCCAGGTAGGGGTGGAAGCGATAGAGGCTAGCGGCGGCCTCCTCCTCGCCCCCCTCAGCAAACTCGCCCAGCAG
>JAFDEK010000211.1 GCA_019310385.1 Deltaproteobacteria bacterium | reverse complement strand
CCGTTGAGCAACACCCCATCGAGCTCCCGCTGCAGGCGCACCCGCAGCGCTTCGCTGAGCTCCCGAAGCCGCGCGGCCTCGGTGTCCTGCTCGACGAGACACAGCTCCAGCGCCGCGGCCATCCCTACCACCAGGGGCACTGGCAGGGTCCCCGAGCGCAGTCCTCCCTGGTGACCCCCGCCGAAGAGCAGGGGCTCGAGGCGCAATTTGGGACGTCGGCGCCGCACGTAGAGGGCTCCCACACCCTTGGGCCCGTAGATCTTGTGCCCCGAGAGCGAGAGGAGGTCTACCTCCACCCTGTCGACCCGGAGCGGCACCCTGCCGATCGCCTGAGCCGCGTCGGTGTGGAAGAGCGCGCCCCGCTCCCCGCACAGTTGGGCAACCTCCTCCATGGGTTGGAGCACGCCGATCTCGTTGTTGGCCGCCATCACCGATACCAGGGCGGTTCGCTCGCCGATGGCGTCGGCGAGCTCCGACAGATCGAGCATGCCCTGGTCGTCGACCGCGAGACGCGTAACCGCAAAGCCCTCTCGCTCGAGCTGGCCACAGGGATCGAGCACCGAGGCGTGCTCGGTCACCACGGTCACCAGATGGTCGCGGCGATGGCGCAGCGCCCTGGCCGCGCCGAGAATCGCGAGATTGTTGCTCTCGGTAGCGCCGCTGGTGAAGACGATCTCCTCGGGCCTGGCCCCCAGCGAGTCGGCCAGGCGCTCGCGCGCGTCGTCGACGGCCGCCGCTGCCCGCCAGCCGTACTGGTGGCTGACGCTAGCCGCGTTGCCGAAGTCTTCGCGAAAGTAGGGGAGCATCGCGTCGAGGACTTCCGGCGCGATGGGTGTCGTGGCGTGATGGTCCAGGTAGATGGGGCGATGGGCGGCCATGGCAGGCTCGAAGCCAGGGGGACTTTCGATCAGGCCGCGAAAGAATCCCCGCAGCCGCAGGTGTTGTTCGCGTTGGGATTCTGGATCTTGAAGCCCGATTCCTGAAGAGTGTCCACGAAGTCGAGAACCGTGCCCACGAGATAGAGCGCGCTCTTCTCGTCGACGATGATGCGAACGCCGTGGCACTCGATCTCCGAATCGATCTCGCGCACGCGATCGTCGAAGGAGAGCTCGTACTTGAGGCCCGAGCAGCCGCCCCCTACGACCTTCATGCGCAGGCCGTGGCTTTGCGCCTTGCCCTCCTCGTCGAGCAGCGTCCGAATCTGCTGGGACGCTGTCTCCGTAACATCGATCATGTTTCCTCGCCTCCTCGACGACTCTTCGGGTGATCACCCGCTTGGGAAAAGTGAAGGTAGCGTATGCGCCGAAAGCTCCGTCGCAACGCCAGGGACGCTCAGCCCGTGACCTCCCCAGAACCGGGTTCGGGCACCGTCAGCCACAGGAAGATCTCCCGATTCCCCTTGGGGCCCGCGAGCTGACTGTCGGCCCGTCCCGCAACCCGGTAGCCAAGCGTCTCGGCGCAATGCGCAACGCTCTGCAGGGCCTCCTCGCGCAGGGCGTCATCTCGCACCACTCCACCCTTCCCCACCTGCCCTCGGCCGACCTCGAACTGGGGCTTCACCATCACGACCACCTGAGCCCGGGGCAGTACCTCGCTGACGCGCGGCAGCACCAAGCGCGCCGAGATGAAGGAGAGGTCCATGACGACCAGGTCCACGGAGCCCGCCAGATGCTCGGGCGCGAGCTCCCGGGCGTTGGTCTTCTCGATGACCCGCACCCGGGGATCCTGGCGCAGGCGCTCGTGGATCTGCGCCTGTCCCACGTCGAGGGCCACCACCCGGCTGGCGCCAGCCTGCAGCAGGCAGTCGGTGAAGCCCCCCGTCGATGCGCCGAGATCGAGACAGGCAAGGCCGGCCGGGTCGAGGCCCAGGTCCGATAGGGCCCCGGCAAGCTTCTCTCCGCCCCGGGAGACGAAACGCGGCACGCCGCCCTTGATCCGGATGACCGCGACGTCGCGCACGGCCGTGCCCGCCTTGTCGACGGGAAGGTCGTCCACCAGCACCCGGCCGGTGAGGATCAGCGCGCGGGCAGCGGAGCGCGATTCGGCCAGGCCCTCGGCGACCACGCGCTCGTCGAGGCGGCGCTTGCCACGGCCCGACGTCGAGCTCTTGTGAACGGGAGGCATGTCCGGGGGCGACACCAGGCCGGTGTCAGGCCTCGTCGGCTTTCGAGCTGTCGCGCAAGAGCTCGCCGACGGCGGCCGCGATTCCGGGAGCATCGAGACCCAGGGTCGTGACACTCTCGCCGTGCTCGATCAGAGCGTCGGGCACTCCGAGGCAGCGGCTCTTCACCGAAAGACCCGCGGCGGAGAGCGCCTCGAGCACCGCACTGCCGAAGCCGCCGCCCAGGCTGTGCTCCTCGACCGTCACCACCGCCGCGCAGTGCTCGGCCAGCGGGAGCAAACGTGCCTCGTCGAGGGGCTTCACGAAGCGCGCATTGAGGACCGCCGCCGAGATTCCCTGGGTCGCGAGCTCCGCGGCCTCGCCATCGCGCAGCAGCTCGGCCTCGCCCAGCGGAAGGGCCTTGATCTCCGGATCCATGGGAACGCCGACGCCGGCTCCGCGCGGGAAGCGGATCGCCGCGGGCCCCGGATAGGCAATGGCAGTCTCGAGCATGTGTTGAAGCTCGTTCTCGTCCTTGGGCGCCATCACCACGGCATTGGGCAGCGTGCGCAGGTAGGCGAAATCGTAGAGGCCCTGGTGAGTGGCGCCGTCGGCGCCGACGAGGCCCGCCCGATCGAGGGCAAAGGTCACGTCCAGGTTCTGCAGGCAGACATCGTGGACCACCTGGTCGTAGGCCCGCTGCAGGAAGGTGGAGTAGATCGCCGCCACGGGCTTCATGCCCTCGGTGGCGAGGCCTGCCGCGAAGGTCACCGCGTGCTGCTCCGCGATGGCGACGTCGTAGAAACGGTCCGGGAACTCCCGCTGGAAGAGGTCCAGGCCCGTCCCGGGCGCCATGGCGGCGGTAATGCCCACGATTCGCTCGTCCTCCCGCGCCAGGCGAATCAGCGTGTCGGCAAAGATCCTCGTGTACGCGGGCGGCCCGGGCTTCTTCGGAGCGAACTGACCCGTCCCCACATCGAAGCGCGTGACGCCGTGGTACTTGAGCGGGTCGCGCTCCGCCGGCTCGTAGCCGTGTCCCTTCTCGGTGATGGCGTGCACCAGGATCGGGCCGCTTCCCTGAGCGAGCATTTCCTTCACGTTCTCGAAGGTCTCGAGCACGACCTCCATGCGATGGCCCTGGATGGGGCCCACGTAGCGGAAGCCCAGGGCCTCGAAGAGCAAGCCCGGCGAAAAGAAGACCTTGAGGGACTCCTCCGCCTTGCGGGCCCAGTGGAGCATGTCGCCAGGCATGCTGTCGAGCAGCTCCTTCGCCCATCCCTTGATGCGCCGGGTCGCCGGGGCCGACATCTTGCGCGAGAGATAGGAGGAGAGCGCCCCCACGTTCGGGTCGATGGACATCTCGTTGTCGTTGAGCACGACCACCAGGTTCTTCTCCTGGAGGTGACCCGCGTGATTCAAAGCTTCGAAGGCCATGCCCGCCGTGATGCTGCCGTCGCCGATGAGCGCGATGGTGCAGCCGGGCTCGCCCAGGTGGTGCTTGGCGCGCGCCATGCCCAGGGCCGCGGAGATCGAGGTTCCCGCGTGGCCTGCACCGAAGTGGTCGAACTCGGACTCGGAGCGGCGCAGGAACTTCGAGATGCCCCCCGCCTGGCCGATCCCTTCGAAATCCTTGCGGCGGCCGGTGAGCATCTTGTGCGGGTAGCCCTGGTGTCCCACGTCCAGGACCAGCCGATCCTGGGGCGTGTCGAAGACGTAGTGGATGGCCGTGATGAGCTCCACGGCGCCAAGGCTCGAGGCCAGATGCCCGCCAGTTTGGGAGACCCGCTCGAGGATCTCGTGGCGGATCTCGTCCGCAACCTGCTCGACCTGCTCTCTGGGCAGGCGGCGCAGATCCGCGGGGCCATCGATCTCGTGCAGCAGCCGATCTTCGCTCATATCTTCCTCTGCACCGCGTAGCGGGCGAGTTCGCGCAGGGGCTCGCCCCGCTCGCCAAGGTCCTCGATACGCTTCATTGCCGTCTCGAGCAACCCCGCGGCCCGGTCTCGCGCCGCGTCGACCCCCAGCGCATGGGCGAGGGAACAGAGATCCTCCTCGTCGGCGTCGAGCAGATCGTCGGCGATCTGGAAGGCGATTCCGACCTCCTGGCCGAAGTGATCGAGATTGGCGACCTGTTCGGGCGTGGCGCCCGCCAGCCGTGCACCGCCCGCGATGGAGACGGCAATCAACGCCGCGGTCTTGCGTGCGTGAACGGATTCGATGCGGGCGAGATCCGTGTCGGTGGGATCGAAGGCGAGGTCCGCCACCTGGCCACCCACGAGCTGCCGCGAGCCGATGGCCCGCGCCAGGTCGCCCACGGCCAGCGCCGCGCGCTCCGCGCTGGCTGCGCCGGAGGC
>JAFDEK010000160.1 GCA_019310385.1 Deltaproteobacteria bacterium | reverse complement strand
CGCTCGACCCCGAGGAGCTGGTGGCCTTGGAACGTTCGGCGGAGTCCGTCAGAAAGAGTATCGCGGCGCTGCGTATCTAGCAGGCTGCGAATGGACGAGCAGCATGCAGCGATCCGTCGGATCTGGCACCCTCCGAGCAATCCGCAGAGGTCGACATCATGATGATCACGCGCGACGAGGCGCTCGCCTACCACCGGGAGGGCCGTCCCGGGAAGATCGAGATCCGCTGCACGAAGCCGACCTCCACGCAGCGGGACCTCTCGCTCGCCTACACCCCGGGCGTGGCGGAGCCCTGCCTCGCGATCGCCGAGGATCCGGCGCGGGTGGACGAGTACACCGCACGCGGAAATCTGGTCGCCGTGATCAGCAATGGTACGGCTGTGCTCGGGCTCGGGAACATCGGGCCCAGGGCGGGGAAGCCGGTGATGGAGGGCAAGGCGGTCCTCTTCAAGCGCTTTGCCGACGTCGACGTCTTCGACATCGAGATCGATGCCACGACGCCCGAGGATTTCATCGATACGGTTCGCCGGCTGGAGCCGACCTTCGGCGGGATCAATCTCGAGGACGTCCGCGCTCCCGAGTGTTTCGTGATCGAGGAGACACTCGAGCGCGAGATGGAGATCCCCGTCTTCCACGACGACCAGCACGGGACCGCCATCATCTCGGGCGCGGCCATGCTGAACGCTTGCGAGCTCGTCGGCAAGGATCCCTCCGAGTGCCGCCTGGTGATCAACGGGGCGGGCGCCGCGGCGCTCTCGGGAGCCACCCTCTACGAGGCCTTCGGCTTCCGCCACGAGAACATCCATCTATGCGACTCGCGCGGGGCGATCTACGCCGGCCGCGACAGGCTGAACCCATACAAGGAGCGATACGCACACCCCGACGACGGCCGCCATACGCTGGCCGATCTGGTGGAGGACGCCGACCTCCTGCTCGGCCTCTCGGTGGGCGGCGCCTTCACGCCCGAGATGATCCGCTCGATGGCGAGGGATCCGATCGTCTTCGCCATGGCGAACCCCACGCCCGAGATCATGCCCGACGTGGCACACGGCGTGCGCGACGACCTGATCATGGGGACGGGTCGCTCGGATTTCCCGAACCAGGTGAACAATGTCCTGGGCTTTCCCTTCATATTCCGCGGCGCCCTGGACACGCGCGCACGCGAGATCACGACCGGGATGAAGGTGGCGGCGACGCGGGCACTCGCAGCGCTGGCGCGCGAGGCGGTTCCCGAGGTGGTGAGCCGGGCCTACGGCGGCGAGCGTTTCTCCTTCGGCCGCGACTACCTGATCCCGAAGCCCTTCGATCCGCGCGTGCTGGTCTGGGAGGCACACGCCGTGGCCGAAGCGGCCATGCTCGAAGGTGTGGCGCGCCGCCCCCTCGACCTCGACGCCTACCGCGAGGAGCTGGCCCAGCGCCTCGACACGACCCGCACCTTCGTCTCGCTGGCCACGCGCAAGGTGCAGGCGCACTTGCCGCGGGTCGTCTTCCCCGAGGCGCTCAACGAGAAGGTGCTGAGCGCCGTCGGGACGATCGTGAACGAGAAGATCGCCGATGTGGAGCTGCTCGGGAACCCCGACACGGTGCGCGCCCGCGCCAGGGCGCTCGGCGTCGATCTCGCAGGCGCCCGCATCAGTGAGCCGAGGATGCTCGCCGGTCTCGACGAGCTCGCCGCGCTCTACCGGGCAAATTCGCTCGGGCAAGGCCTCGAGCTCGGCTCCGCGCGTGACGAAATCCTCGCCCATCCACTGCTATGCGCGCTGGCGCTGCTCGAGTCGGGGCGCTGCGACGCGATCATGGCCGGCGCGGATATGTCGTACCCCCAGGCAGCCCGCAAGGTTCTGCGCTTCGTCGGAACCGCGCCCGGGTATCAGCGTGCCGCGGGCATGCACCTGGTGCGGCTGCGCGACCGGACGCTCTTCTTCGCCGACACGACGCTCAACGTCTCGCCCGACGCGGAGACGCTCGCCGGGATCGCACTGGCCGCCGCCCAGGCCGCGCGGCGGCTCGAAGTAGAGCCGGTGGTGGGGATGCTCTCCTTCGCGAACTTCGGCGAGTCCGACCACCCGGAGGCGCGCAAGGTAGCCGACGCCGTGCGCATCCTGCGTACGCGCGCGCCGGAGCTCCCGGTGATCGGTGAGATCCAGGCCGACTGGGCCGTGAGCCCGGAAGAGTTCGCCGACCTCATCCCGCACGAGCACGCGCTGCCTCGGCCGGCCAACGTGCTGATCTTTCCCAACCTTTCGGCCGCGAACGCCGCCTTCCGGCTCGTGCGCGCGATCAGCGAGGGTGAGGTGATCGGGCCGCTGCTCCTGGGGTTGCGGCGGTCCGTCGGGCTGCTGCCGCGCGGCGTTACGGCCCGGGAGATCGTGCAGATGACGGCGATCGTTGGGCTGGATTCGCAAGCGGCGCACTAGGGCTATCTGTGGGTCGCGGGCGAGGCGCCCCTTGCGCCGCCGCGGACTCACTTTGTCCCGCGCCCATCGAATTTACCTCTGCCCGGGGCTTTTCCCCACCACATCCATCCCGGTGCCAATACAGAGCTATCAGACGCGGCGACATTCCCGCTCGATGCTCTTCGAAGTCCCGGCAGACCCCGGCATCGCTTTCCCTGAAACCAGACCGCTCCAGCAGAGGTACACTGAAGAGTGGATTCGCGGCCGTTCGTGGGGGAGGGGAGGGCAAAGGAGCAGATCGCATGAGTTTCCTCGCGCGCGTAGCGTTGACCCTTGGCATGCTGCTGGTCGTCCATCTCCCGTCTTTCTCGTTCGCCCAGATTCCGGAGGGCGACATCGTCATCGAGTTCGAGACCGTCGCGTCCGGACTGACGGCGCCGCTCGGGGTGACCCACGCGGGAGACGGATCGGGTCGCCTGTTCGTCTACGAGCAGACCAGCCAGATCCGCATCGTCGACGGTGGCACACTCCTCCCCGCGCCCTTCCTGGACATCTCGGCGTCGTTGGTGGCCATCAATCCATTCTTCGACGAGCGTGGTCTGCTCGGCGTGGCGTTCCATCCCGACTATGCGACGAACGGCCGCTTCTTCGTGCGCTACAGCAGCCCGCGAGCGGGGGCGCCCGGAGAGCCCTGCTTTGGCACGTCGCGCGGGTGTCACGAAGAAGTCCTGGCTGAGTACTCGGCCTCGCCCGACCCGAACGTCGCCAATCCTGCGGGTACAATCCTGTTTCGCGTCGACGAGCCCCAGTTCAACCACGACGGGGGACAGGTCGCATTCGGGCCCGACGGCTTCCTCTACTTCAGCCTGGGCGACGGCGGCGGGGCGCACGACGGGCTTGCCGATTCACCGCCCTCCCACGGTCCCATCGGCAATGGCCAGAACATCGAGACGGCCCTGGGTGCGGTCCTGAGGATCGACGTGGACAGCCCGCCGCAGACGCCGCTCGCCTACGCGATCCCGTCCAGCAACCACTTCGTTGGAGAGCCCGGAAAGGACGAGATCTATGCCTATGGCTTCCGCAACCCGTACCGCTTCTCCTTCGACGACGGCCCCGGAGGCACGGGTGCGCTCTTCCTGGCGGACGTCGGCCAGAACCTCTTCGAAGAGATCGACATCGTCGTGGCAGGCGGAAACTACGGGTGGGTCATCCGGGAGGGATTCAGCTGCTTCGACCCCTTCGATCCCCAGAACCCGCCCGCCGCCTGCCCCGATACGGGTCCCCATGGCGAGCCCTTGATCGACCCCATCGCGGACTACAGCCACGCCGAAGGCGGCATCAGCGTCATCGGCGGCTTCGTGTACCGGGGCTCGCAAGGACCCAGCCTCGTGGGCAAGTACGTCTTCGGTGACTTCAGCGCGACCTTCGGCTCGCCGGGCGGGCGCCTCTACTTCCTGGAGGAGTCGGATCCGTCGATTCGCGAGCTTCAGATCGGGGCCTTCGACGACCCCTATGGGCTCTTTCTCAAGGGCTTCGGCGAGGACGAGGACGGTGAGCTCTACGTCTGCGGCTCCACCCAGCTGGGTGCAGTGGGAGCTGGCGGCATCGTCCAACGCATTGTCGTCATCGAAGGGCCGAAGATCGATATCAAGCCCGACAGCGACGTGAACAGCATCAACCCTCTCAGTCGTGGGGTGATTCCAGTGGCGCTCCTGGGCACCAGCGGCTTCGACGTCGCCGACGTGGACGTGACCACTCTGGCCTTCGGCCCCAATGGGGCCCCACCGGCCCACAAGAAGGGCGGCCACGCGGGTGACGTGGACGACGATGGCCTCGACGACCTGCTCAGCCACTACCGCACCGAGGAATCCGGGATCGCATTCGGCGACAGCGAGGCCTGCGTCACGGGTGAGCTGCTCGACGGGACTCCCTTCGAGGCCTGTGACACGATCCGCACGGTGCCGGCATGCGGCGTTGGCTTCGAGCTCGCCCTCCTGCTGCCAATGCTGATCGGGCTGCACGCGCGGCGCCGGCGTCCACACGGGCTGTGAACACGGGTGTGAGCGCAGGAATCAGCCGACCTGCTCGCGTGCGTGCAACGCCGCCAAATACCCGAAGGTCATCGCGGGGCCAAGGGTCGAGCCGGCGCCGGGGTAGGTGGTGCCCATTACCGTGGAGCTGCTGTTGCCGACGGCGTAGAGCCCCTCGATGGGGGAGCTGTCCTCGCGAAGCACGCGGGCGTGCACGTCGGTGACCAGGCCGCCCTTGGTGCCCAGGTCTCCGGGATAGATCGTGACGGCGTAGAAGGGCGGCTCGCCGATGGGCCCGAGGTTGGGGTTCGGCTCCACCGTGGGGTCGCCGTAGTAGCGATCGTATGCGCTCGCGCCGCGCCCGAAGTCGAGATCGCTGCCGGCCGCAGCCATGTCGTTGAAGCGCGCCACGGTCTCGCACAGGCCCTTCGGGTCGACATCGATTGCACGGGCGAGGTCTTCGAGGGACTCGGCGCAGGTGACGTGGCCACTGTCGAGGCTCTCCTGCGAGATCTTCTGGCCGGGCAGGAAGGAGACGAAGGGGTAGCGGTCGCGAAAGCGCTGGTCGACGATCAAGTGCGCCGGGATCGATGCGGTCTCGGGATCGTCGGCCTCGAACATCGCGTGTACGACGTCGATGTAGGAGGCGGATTCGTTCGTGAAGCGCCGTCCCGCCGAGTTGACGATGATCGAGCCCGGGCAGGAGCGCTCGACCAGGAGGAAGAGGGGCATGTCGTCGGGTAGAACGCTCGTGGGTCCCCACCAGGCTTCTTCCATCAGGTCGGTGGCGGCGCCGAGCTCGAGGCCCATGCGGGCCGCGTCGCCGGTGTTGCCGGGGCTCGCCGAGCTCCACTTGGTGCCGATGAGGGCGGGCTGATAGCGCTCGCGCATCTCGCGGTTGTGCGGGAAGCCTCCCGCCGCCAGAACCACACCGGCTCGCGCGCGGATGCGGAACGGGCGGCCCTCGCGCTCGGCCACCGCTCCAACGACCCGACCCTCTTCCGCGATCAACTCCGTGACACTCGTGTCGAGCCAGAGGGGCACGCCCAACTCGTCGAGGGACAGGCGCAGCGGTCCCACCAGCGCACGGCCCATGGCCAGCAGCTTCTCGCCGGAGAAGCGGCTCCAGACACTGCGCAGAAACACCTTGGCCGCCGTAAGCGTGTAGCGCAGCTTGCGGCGGAAGAGCATGAGCTTCCTCGCCTCGCCCGCCGTGAAGATGAGTCGGACCGACATGCGGCTTTGCATCTGGCGCAGCGTGTCGTGCATGCGCCCGAGGCGCCGGCCGCGGAAGATCACGGGGTCGAGGCTGCGCCCCCCCGTCGTTCCGCCCGGCCGTTCCGGGTAATAGTCCGGGTACTCTCGTGCCATTTCGAAGCGAAGATGCGAGTGGCGCAGCAAGTACTCGACCATGCGGGGGGCCTCGACCGCGTAGGCCTCCTTGCGCGCGGCGGGCACCCGATCTCCGACGGTGGCGTCGAGGTAGGCACGCGCCTGCTCGAGTGAATCTGGAATGCCGGCTTTGCGCATGAGCGAATTGTTGGGCACCCAGACGCCGCCCCCAGAAAGGGAGCTCGAGCCGCCCCAGCACTCGGTCTTCTCGAGAACCACAACCTCGAGCCCCTCGCGCGCTGCGACGAAGGCGGCGGTCAGCGCGCCCGCACCCGAGCCCACCACGAGCAGGTCTGTCTCCGAGTCCCAATCCGCCATCGGTGAGCCTCCTGTGAGCCCCAATGGTAGCCCGCCAGTTCTTCTTGCGCGTGTGTCGTTAGCCGGCGGTACGCAACCGCGACCATTGGACATAGGAAATTCGCGTCTTATCTATCCTGCTCGCGGCTCGACGTGCTCTGTTCCTGGCGGGTTCCGGGGCGGTCCGGGCGCTGCAGCGTCAAGATCAGCGTCTCCGCCGCAGCGAGCTCGAGCGAAATCACATCCCCAGCCGCCACCTTCTCTCGCAGCTTCACCCGCGCGCCGCTGCGCGGATCCCAGCGCGTCAGCGCTCCGGCACCGCGCACGAAGCGGAGCTGGGCGCGCCGCGGCGACCACGATTCATTGAAGACCAACAGGGTGTCCCCGGCAGCGCTGCGCCTTCGTTCCAAGGACACGGCGAGGCGTTCCCCGGGCGGCGGCTCCACCAGGCCGCTCTGCACCTGCGCGGCAAGCAGCGGCTCGAGGCGCCCGAGCTCCGGCACCCGCACGACGAGCTCGGCCAGTTGCTTCGTCGCCGCACGCACCCTCCCATCGCGTGCGCTCGCATCCACGAGGCCCGGCGCCCGCCGCGGCAGCGCTCCCAGCGCCAGCACGGGGATGCCGGCCTCGGCCAGCGCCACGATGCGCTCGACCAGCTCCGGCTCCGCGATCTCGAGAGGGTCCAGCAAAAGGGCGCGGTACTGCCGTGCCCCCACCTCGTACACTCCTTGCCGCGCATGCGCGCCGGCGAGCATGCGGCGGCTGACCCGATCGTGCCCGAGCCCGCGTCCGCGCAGCGCACGCGTTACCGCCGACTCCCCGGCCTGGGCGTCGACGCGCCCGAGCTGCAGGCTCGCGCTGTCCGGATAGCCAGGCTCCGAACGCAGCCAGGCCACGTCCGCCGCCGGCTCGCCGTAGCTCATCGCCAAAGTAAGGCGAGCGAGGAAACGATTGAAATCCGCTAGCTCGGCGAGGGCGAGGAAGCCCGCGTCGATGCGCGACGACATGGGGAGCGGCCCCGCCAGGACCCGGCCGAAGCCGCCAGGGAAGGGGTACCAGGCCTTGCCGTCGACGCGGGTGTAGGGATAGGGGACGCCGTGGAAGGCCAGCCGGTTGATGCCGGCCGAGTAGGCGCGTCCCGCGAGCAGGCGCATCTCGTCCGCGCTGAGCCGGGTGCCGCGCAGGCGCAAGGTGATGAAGGCCTCCGACGAGGCGAAGCGGCGATCGGCCACGTGGGCCGCCGAGGCCGCGAGCTTGAGGAAGTCGAAGCTCCCGCCGGCGAAGAGCCCCTCGGATTCGGGGAGGTCGGCACGGGCGTAGGTATCCAGGTAGTCGCCATAGCCGCCGTGGGCCTGCAGGCGCAGCGCGAGGCCGCGGCGCTGGGCCCAGCCCGCGATGTGCCCGACGAAGCGCTGCTCGAAGAGGCTGCGGCGCACATCCTCGTAGTCCTCACGAACCCGCTCGGCCAGCTCGGGCGCGCCCGCCAGGTAGAGGGGCCCGCCGCTGCGCCCGAAGAAGTCGACCATCTCGCCGTACTTCGATTCGCCGCCCTTGCGGAAGAGCAGCGGGAGATGCGGCGTGAGGTCGTAGCCTTTGTGCGCCTCGAAGGCCGTGAGGAAGTCGGCCGTGAAGGGCAGCTCGCCCATGAGCTCGAAGCTGTCCACGAAGAGCTCCCGCACGCTGCCGGGCGGCAGCGCGGCGAGCAGCGGCGCCGCATAGCCGGCGAGCAGCGCCTCGGCGCCGCGCTGGGACAGGTGGTCCACGACCCGCGCATCCGCCTCGGCGCCGGGGAAGGCGCCGCCCATGACGAAGTGCTCGGTGGCGTTCTCGTAGAAGACGAAGATCCGCCAGCTGCCCTCGGGCACGTCCCAGGCGAGGCGGCCGGCTTCGATGGCCCCCTCGATGATGGCCCCCTTGATCGTCCCTGCGATGACCCGCGCGTCCTCCAGAACCGGAATCCCGCCGCGCGCTGCGCCGAGGCGTGCGGCGACGGCCGCCACGACCTTCACGTCGGGATCCGGCGGCCCGAGTACGTCGAGCACCCACTCGACTGCCCGGCGATAGCTCTGGCCGGGCGGCGCGGGGAGCTTCCCCTCGAAGCGCGAGGGGCCCGTCACGTCCAGGGTGCTCATGAGGAGCTGGCGCTCGGCGTTGACCTTCGGTGTGGGAAGGCCGCCCGGCCACCCGCTGCCCAGGGTGAGGTCGAAGTCGAGGCCGATCCTTGCGGCGGCCGCTGCGGCCACTGCCACGGAGCGCCTAAAGGCGGGCTCCCCGACGCTGCGGATCTTCGGGTCGGCGGCGAAGTCTTCCTCCCCCAGCCCGAGCAGCAGCGGCTGCAGCTCCACCGCGCCGAAGCCCGCGTCCTTCATCTGCTGCAGCTGCCGCGCCAGCGCCGCCGCCTCGACGCTGCCCCCCGGCCACCACCAGCGCGCCACGGGGCGCAGCTCGCGCGGCGGGTCCTGCCAGGCGGCAGTCGGGAAGGGCTCGAGGGTCGCCGGTGCATCCGCGGGGGAGGTCTGGGCGAGGGAGGTCTGTGCGAGGGCGAGGGACGCG
>JAFDEK010000054.1 GCA_019310385.1 Deltaproteobacteria bacterium | reverse complement strand
CAGTATAAAAGTCTGAAATTGAAAATCAATGTCGATTTCAGAAAGCGACTTCGAGAGGAACGCTCGACAGATGACTCCATCTGCGAGAAAATGCTTTGATTGCAGCGGTTTAGGTGGGTGATCCGCAACCGGCGGAGCCCCTTGGGGAGAGAGGGGAGGCGAGGCCAGGCCGTGATCGTGCACCGCAGTAACCGCAGTGAGGAGCTGCTCGAGATCCTCGCCGAGGTGGTGCGCCAGAGCGCTGGCGAGGATCCCTTCGCGAGCGAGCCCATCGTGGTCCCGGGACCCGGCATGGGGCGCTGGCTCTCCATGGAGCTCTCCCGGCGCCTGGGCGTGTGGGCCAATCCGCGCTTTCCCTTTCCCCGCTCCTTCGTCGACGAATGCCTCAGGAAGGTGCTCGAGCCGCGCGCAGCCGAGGAGGAGGCCAGGCGCTTCGCGCCCGAGACCCTGACCTGGTCCATCGCCGAGCACCTGCCGGCTCACCTCGCAGAGAAGCCCTTCGAGCCGGTGCGCGACTATCTGGGAAGTGATCCCCGCGGCGTGAAGCTGCTCCAGCTCGCTCAGCGTCTGGCCCGCACCTACTTCGACTACATCAGCTATCGGCCGCAGATGATCCTGGCCTGGGAGCAGGGATCGCGGATCCCGGGCATCGACGGACAGGAGTGGCAGGCCCTGTTGTGGCGTGGCATCGCGGCGCAGCGGGGCGCCGCCGCGGAGCACTTCGCCGGACGCGCCCAGGCCTTTCGAGAGGTCGTGAAGCGCGCGGGTGAGGGCGGACTCGAGACGGCCGGCCTGCCGCGTCGGGTGTCGATCTTCGGTGTATCGACCCTGCCGCCCCAGCTTGTCGAGGTTTTGAACGCGCTCTCGCCCTGGCTCGAGGCGCACCTCTTCGTCTTGAGTCCGTCGCGGGAGTACTGGGCGGAGATCCGCACGCGCTCGGCGCGGCTGCGAGCCGCGCGCCAGGAGATCGACCTGGACGCGCTCCACATCGAGGAGGGCAATTCACTCCTCGCCTCTCTGGGCCGCCTGGGGCGCGACTTCCAGCTGGTGCTCGAGCGGGCGGGCGACTACGAGGAGAGCGACCGCGACCTCTACTGCGAGCCCCCGCCCGGCCCCATGCTCGCCACCTTGCAGGGCGACATGCTGGCCCTGCGCGACCGGCGGGCGGGAGGCGACGTGGAGCCCTTGCCCCTCGCTGAGGGCGATCGCTCGCTGCGCGTCCACGCCTGCCACGGACCCATGCGCGAAGTGCAGGTGCTCCACGAGGAGCTGCTCTCGCTCTTCGAAGCCGACCCGAGCCTCGATCCCCGGGACGTGGTGGTAATGACGCCGGACGTCGACGCCTACGCGCCCTTCGTCCAGGCGGTCTTCGCTACGGCGCGGGCCGCGGGCGACGAGGGCGGGCGGCCATTGATTCCCCACCGCATCGCGGATCGCGGCCTGCGCTCCATCCATGCGGTGGTGGACGCCTTCGAGAAGATCCTCGACCTGCTCGGCTCACGCATGACCGCGACCGAGGTCCTGGACCTGCTGGGTCTAGACTGCGTACGCGAGCGCTTCGATATCGGCGAGCGGGAGGTGGAGCGCCTGCGCGGCTGGATCGCCGATTCGGGGATTCGCTGGGCGATCGACGCGGAGCACCGGCGCTCCTTCGAGCAGCCGAGCTACGGCGAGAACACCTGGCGCTTCGGCCTGGACCGCATGCTTCTCGGCTACGCCCTGGCGGACGCGGACGACCTGCTCTTTGCCGGCGTGCGTCCCTTCGAAGGCATCGAGGGCGCCGATGCCGAGCTCCTGGGCCGCTTCGCGGAGCTGTGCGAGCAGCTCTTCGCAAGGCGCGAAGCGCTCGAGGGCCCGCGCACGCCGGCCCGCTGGCGCGAGGGGCTCGGCGAGCTCCTCGAATCCCTGGTGGCGCGCAACGACGACAACGCCCACGAGCACGACCAGATCCGCCGGGTGCTCGACGACCTGGTGGGGAGCGTGGAGACCGCGGGCTTCGTCGGCGAGGTGGGGCGCGAGGCCATGCGGGAGCAGATCGACGAGCGCCTCGCCCAGGCGACACCGGCGCACGGCTTCCTCTCTGGCGGCGTCACCTTCTGCGAGCTGGTCCCCATGCGGGCCATTCCCTTCAGAGTGCTGTGCTTGATGGGCATGAACGACGGCGCCTTTCCCAGGGTGCAGCAGCGCCTCGGCTTCGACCTCATGGCCCACGCGCCCAGGGTCGGAGACCGCACTCCGCGAGACGACGATCGCTACCTCTTTCTCGAGGCGCTCCTCTCGGTTCGCGAGCAGCTCGTGATTACCTACCAGGGCCAGAGCATCCGCGACGGCTCGCCGATCCCTCCTTCGGTGGTGGTGAGCGAGCTTCTCGACGTGCTGGGCGATTCCTTCATCGCCGAGCGGCGCGAGGGCGAAGACGCCGCCGCGGCTTTGCGCCGCGCCGTGGTGGTTCAGCATCCGCTCCAGCCCTTCAGTCCGCGTTACTTCGATTCCGAGGGCGACCCGGGTCTGCGCAGCTACTCCGAGCTGCACTTCGAAGGTGCGCGCCGGCTGCTCGAGCAGCGCGGAGTCCTTCGCCCCTTCCTCACCGCGCCCTGGCAGATGGAGGGGACAATGGAGGCCGAGCCCGGGGTCATCGAGCTCGATGATCTCGTTCGCTTCTTCGAGCATCCGGTGAAGAGCTTCCTGCGCGAGTGCTTCGGACTGCGCCTCGAGGAAGAGGACGGAGAGGTCGAAGACCGCGAGCCCTTCGAGCTCGCTGATCTCGGCCGCTTCACCCTCGGCAGCGAGCTGCTCGAGCGAAGTCTCGCGGGCGAGCCCCTGGCCGAGGCCTACGACTCGATCCGGGCCGCCGGCGCGCTGCCCCTGGGCCGCTTCAGCGACATCGAGTTTCGCGATCTGTCAACGAGGGTAGAACTGGTGGCGCAAAGGGTGTGCGGCCTGCGCGATGGCGGGAGCGAGTCGCAGGTGGAGATCGACTGCGACGTTGGCGGCGAACGGGTCACGGGCACGATCGGGGATTTGTGGCCAAAGGGACGCATCGCCTATCGCTATGCCAAGCTGGGTGGGCCCCGGGAGATCGGCCACTGGATTCGCCACCTCGTCCTGAGCCTGCAGGTCCAGCGTGGTGCGACGGCCGCTGAGCCGGGAGCCGCGGCGCCCCGCAGCTACCTGGTCGGATTGGCGGGTAAGGACGAGCCGCCGAAGTGCGCGGTCTTCGAGCCCGTGGCGGCGCCCGAGCCGCTTCTCGAAGAGCTGCTGCGCATATATCGGCTGGGAGGGTCGGCGCCCCTGCTCCTCTTCCCGCGTAGCTCGCGCCGCTACGTCGACGACTATGTGAGTGCAAAGAAGGAGGAGGAGCGGGAGCAGCGTGCCGCCGCCGGCGCCGAGAAGGTCTATCAGGGCGTTCGCGAGCTGCGGCCCGAGGCGCGGGATCCCTACATCGCCCAGGTCTTCGCAGGCCTGGAGCCCCTCTCCGGCGACTTCACCCCTTACGCCGGCGGTCGCTTCGAGGAGCTCGCCCAGGCGGTGTTCGGGCCCCTCGTCGAACACCGGGAGGAGCTCCCTTGAAGGCCCTCGACCCGACGGCGGTGGGGCTCGAAGGAGTCGCGCTCATCGAGGCGAGCGCGGGCACGGGCAAGACCCACACCATCACGACCCTCTACCTGCGCCTCCTGCTCGAGCGAAGGCTCACGGTCGGCGAGATCCTGGTCGTCACCTATACGAAGGCCGCCACGGCGGAGCTGCGCGACCGCGTTCGCCGGCGCCTGCGCGAGATGGTCGCGGCCCTCGACAGCGCGGCCCTCGACAACGTGGCCCTCGATAGTGAAGAGAAGAGCGCGGACGCGGTGCTCGACGCCCTGTGCGCCGCGAGCCGCGAACGGGGCTGCCTGGCCGAGGATCGGGACTGGCTGCTCGAGGGCCTGCGGGGCTTCGACGAGGCAGCCATCTACACGATCCACGGCTTCTGCCAGAGAACCCTGATCGAGAACGCCTTCGAGTGCGGCGTGCCCTACGGAACGGAGCTCGTCAGCGACGAGTCCGCGCTCTTTGCCGAGACCGTGCGCGACTTCTGGGCGACGCGGCTCTACGGCGAGGACGAGCTCTTTCTGCGTCATCTGCGCCAGCGAAAGGTGGGGCTGGCGCAGCTCGAGGCCCTGGCGCGACGGGCCGTGCGCGATCCCGGGCTGCCCCTGCTCCCGGAAGCGGTAGCGCTGCCCACCGATGATCCCGAGGCGGCCTGGCGCGCGGCGCTCGCCGTGGTGCGCGACCGCTGGTCCGAGCAGCGCGACGCAATCCTCGCATTGCTCCTGCGAGCGCTCGAGGACAGTGTGCTCAAGAAGGTCGGCTACAAGGCCGAGGCCATCGAGCTGCGCTGGGGCGACGAGATGGAGGCGGCCCTCGCCGTCGACGAGGGCCGGATCGCGGAGCGCTGCAAGGCATTCAAGTACTTCACCCCAGAATGCCTCGCGAAGGGAACGCGCAAGGGCCAGCAGACACCGGAGCACGACTTCTTCGAAGCTTGCGGGAGCCTCATGGAGGCGGACCAGGCCCTGGAGAGTCACCTCGACTCCCGCTTGCTGCAGCTACAGCTCGATCTCGTCGCTTACGCACGGCAGCAGGTGCGCGAGCGCCACGCGATCGGTGGCACCCAGTCCTTCGACGACCTGCTGCACCGCATGGGAGAGGCGCTGGAGGGCGAGCCCGGAGAGCGCCTCGCGACGAAGATCCGCGCGCGCTACCCCGCCGCCCTCATCGACGAGTTTCAAGATACGGATCCGGTGCAGTACGAGATCTTCCGCAAGGTCTGGCGCCCGGAGGGTGGCCGACCGGATGAGCATTCGCCCGTGGAGGGTCCCGTGCTCTTCCTCATCGGCGACCCCAAGCAGGCCATCTACGGCTTTCGGGGCGCCGATGTCTTCGCCTATCTGGCCGCAAAGGCGGATGCGGCGGAGAGCAGCTTCACTCTCGGCACCAACTGGCGCTCGGATCCGGGCCTGATCGGCGCGGTGAACCGGCTCTTCGAGGGGGCGCGGGAGCCCTTTGTGCTGGACGGGATCCCCTTTTCGCCCGTGGCGGCGCGGCCCGACGCCGCAGACGCCCTCGAGCGCGGCGGGCGCCCGGAGCCGCCCTTCGAGCTGCTCTTCGTGCGCCGCGAGGGGAATCGTGTCTCGCAGAAAGCCCGCAAGAGCGGCGAGGGTGAGATCACCAAGGGATGGGGCGAGAGCGACCTTCCCGACCTCGTTGCGGCCGAGCTGGCGCGCTTCCTCGCCGGCGATCCGCGCATCGAGGGGCGGGCCGCGGAGCCCGGAGACGTCGCGATTCTGTGTAGAAGCAACAAGCAGACCCGTGCACTCCAGGAGGCGCTGCGCGGTTATGGGATCCTGGGCGTCGTCCAGGGCGACGACAGCGTCTTCGATGCCTCCGAGGCGCGCGAGCTCGAGCGCGTGCTGCGCGCCATGGCGGAGCCCGGCTCCGCCGCGGCCGTACGTGCGGCCCTCGCCACACCCATCCTCGGCGCGGACGGCGACGCCCTGCTCGAGCTCGCTCGCGACGAAGAAGCCTGGGAGCGGAAGCTGGAAGCCTTCCGTGCCTGGCATCGCAGCTGGATGGAAGGGAGCTTCGTTCAGGCCTTCCACGCCATGCTGCGCGACGAGGGCGTGCACGCGCGGCTCCTGGCCCTCGTCGACGGCGAGCGGCGCATCACCAACCTCCTCCACCTGGGCGAGCTGCTCCACACCGCCAGCGACGAGCACCACCTCGGGCCCGAGGGCGTGATCCAGTGGTTGGCGCGCATGCGTGCCGACGAGTCCGCGCGGGGCGGTTGGGTGGGGGAGGCAGCGGAGGTGCGTCTCGAGAGCGACGCCCGGGCGGTGCGGCTCGTCACCGTGCACAAGAGCAAGGGCCTCGAGTACCCCATCGTCTACTGTCCTTTCTTGTGGGACGGCCGCCTGCTCGGCGGCAACGACGCGAAGTGGGTTCGCTTCCACGACTCCGATGACGATGATCGGCTGAAGCTCGATCTCGGCTCCGCCGGGCACGATGAGCACCTCGATGCGGCCAACCGCGAGGCCCTGGCGGAGAATCTGCGCCTCGTCTACGTGGCCATCACCCGGGCGCGGCACCGCTGCAGCGTGGTGTGGGGCCACTTCACGGACGGGCAGGACTCCGCCCTGGCCTATCTGCTGCATCAGCCCCCGCTCCACTGGTCCCTGCTCCACCGGCCAGAGGAGGGCGGGGACGAAGTACCCCGCGCAGGCGACGGCGCAGGTGGAGAGCCGGAGGATTGGGTCGACGCGACACGCGACCGCTTCGGCGAGCTTGGTGACGACGAGCTGCTCGCGGACCTGGAGAGGCTGGCCGCCGGGAGCAGCGGCGCCATTCGGGTGAGCGAGCTCGGAGAGGCCCTCGCGCCCACCTACGAAGCCGCCGGCGAGCGGGCCATCGATCTCCAGCTGCCCCGGCCGGCGCGGCGCATTCCCCAGAGCTGGCGCAGCTCGAGCTTTTCGGGCCTCGCGTCCGGGCGGCGGCGCGAAGGGGGCGCGCGACCCAGCGACGAGGGCCGCGACTACGATGCCCTGGCCGACGCGGGCAGCCCGGTCCCGAGCTCCGGCCTCGCTGCGGCCGCCGAGCACGCGGCCGTGGTGCGCTTGAACGATTTCCCGGCCGGCGCCGCGGCGGGAACCTTCCTCCATCGGATCCTCGAAGGGGTCGACTTCCAGGCCTGCGATGCGGCCTCCCTGGTCGATGCCGTGTCCGGTGCCCTCGAGCACTCGGTCTTCGATGCGAAGTGGTGCGATCCGCTGTGCCAGGCCCTGAGCGAAGTCTTCGCGACGCCCTTGGGTGTCGGGGACGGGGCCTTCAGCCTGTCAGCGGTTGCGAAGGAGCAGCGTCTCGACGAGCTCGAGTTCGAGCTGCCGGTCGCGAGCTCCCTCGCCGCCGGGCGGCCGCAGCCGGGCGCAGCGCCGAGGCGCATGGAGCCTGGCTTGCGCGCCGAGCAGCTGGCGGACGCCTTCCGGCGCTTTGGCTCGAACGAGCGCGTACGCGCCTACGGGGACCGCCTCGAGGGCCTCGGCTTCACGCCCCTCACCGGCCATCTGCGCGGCTTCATCGACCTCGTCTTCCGACACGAGGAGCGCTGGTACGTGGTGGACTACAAGTCGAATCATCTCGGCTCTCGCACTGCCGACTACGCTCCCGATCGCCTCGCGGCGCCCATGGAGGAGCACCACTACCTGCTGCAGTACCACCTCTACCTCGTGGCGCTGCATCGCTATCTGGGCACGCGCTTGCAGGGCTACGACTACGAGCGGGACATGGGAGGCGTCTACTACCTCTTCCTGCGCGGGATGTCGCCGAAGGCCGCGGGCTGTGGCGTCTACTGCGACCGTCCTCCCCGAGCCCTGGTCGAGGCCCTCTCGGAGCTGCTCGAGGCGCCCGGCGAGCCGCGCACAGCGGGGGCTGCTTCGTGATCCCCTCTCTCGAAGCTCTCGCCCGCGATGGTGTTCTGTCCTACCTGGACCGCCACTTCGCGCTGACACTGGAGCGGATCGCCAGCGAGAGCAGCCAGGAGGTGCTCGTGGCGGCCGCCCTGGCGAGCCGTGCCGTGCGCGGCGGCCACGTGTGCCTCGATCTGGCCCGCATCGCCCGGGAGCCGCTGCTGCTCGATTCGGGCGAAGTCATCGAGGCGGAGCGTTGGCCCGCCATCGACGACTGGCGATCGCGGCTGAACGCGAGCCCCCTGGTGGGCGAGGGTCCGAGCGTGACCCCCCTCGTGCTGGACGCCGACGATCGCCTCTACCTCCGGCGTTACTGGCAGTACCAGGAAGAGCTCGCCGCGGGGATCGCGGCGCGCGCCCAGGCGACCGACACAGCAACGGAAGCGGAGCTCGACGATGCGCTGCTGCGGGACGGTCTCGAGCGCCTCTTCGGCCTGCCGGTCGTGTCCGCCGCGGCGGCAGCAGTCGAGCCGGGTGAGCAAGCGGGGCTCTTCGACCCGCCCGCCACGAGCGCCCAGGACGCGAGCGCGCCCGACTGGCAACGGGTGGCCGCGATCCTGGCCCTCGGCCGCCGCTTCTGCGTGATCTCCGGCGGGCCGGGAACCGGCAAGACCTCCACGGTCGTGAAGATCCTCGCTCTGTTGGTCGAGCAGGCCCTGCACTCGGGAGGACCTGCGCCGCGCATCGCCCTGGTGGCGCCCACGGGCAAGGCGGCCGCGGCCCTCAGCGACTCGATACGGCGTGCCAAGGCCGGCCTTCCCTGCAGCGACGCCGTGAAGCAGGCAATTTGCGAGGAGGCTTCGACGATCCACCGCTGTCTCGGAGTGCGGCCTGGCTCGACCATGCGCTTTCGTCACGACGCCGGGAGCCCCATCGCGGCGGACCTGGTCCTCGTCGACGAAGCCTCCATGGTGGATCTCTCCCTCATGACCCGGCTCTTCCGCGCCGTTCCACCCCATGCCCGACTGGTTTTGCTGGGCGATCAGCACCAGCTCGCCTCCGTGGAAGCCGGAAGCGTCCTCGGAGACGTGTGCAACGCCGAAGCGTCTCCCGCCTCTTCATCCGCCTATTCACCCGCAGTCGTCGAGCGGGTCGCCGCCCTGAGCGGAGACGCGCTGCCCGCGGCCGCCGCTGCGAGTCAGAAGAGCGGCTTGCGGGACTGCATCGTCCGCCTCACGAAGAGCTACCGCTACGCGTCGAGCAGCGCCATCGGCGACCTCGCGCAGGCGGTGAACGCCGGCGATGCCGATGCCGCCCTGCAGGTCCTGGGCGACCCGGGGCGGCCGGAGGTCAGCTGGGTCGAGCCCGGAGGCGCCGTCGACTCCGAGCAGAGCTTCCGGGATTCAGTATTGGAAGGTTACCGGGGCTGCTTCGGCGACAAAGAGCCCGGCGAGCGGCTGCAGGCTTTGGGCGCCTATCGGGTTCTGTGCACCCATCGCCGCGGTGCGGGGGGCGTCGAGCTCCTGAACCAGCGCATCGAGTTCGTGCTGCGCGCGGCGGGGCTGTTGGACGAGAGCGCGGACACGCGGAGCGATGGGTCTGGCGCATCCCGGGGAGCCGATTCTGTGGCAAGCGGACGCCCCGTCATGGTCACCCGCAACGACTACGAACTCGAGCTCTTCAACGGCGACGTCGGCGTGATGGCGAGGGACGCGCGCGGAGCCGCCGGCGTCTTCTTCCCGGCCGGGGACGCTGGAGTGCGGCGCATCGCAGCCGCGCGCCTGCCCGCCCACGAGAGCGTCTATGCCATGACGGTGCACAAGAGCCAGGGCTCCGAGTTCGATTCGGTCGTTCTCGTGCTGCCCGAGCGCGCCTCTCCGGTCCTCTCCCGCGAGCTCGTCTACACGGCGGTGACGCGCGCGCGTAGCCGGGTCGCGATCTACGGAGGCCGCGAAGTATTGCGGAGCGCCATCGAGCAGCGCATCGCCCGCGCCTCGGGCCTGCGCGACGCGCTCTGGGGCTGAGCGGACGGATCCGCCTGGCGGGGCCAGGCCCGCTCAGCGGGGCTCGAGGACCAGGAGCGGGATCGTGCGATCGGTGCGCCTCTGGTAGTCGTCGAAGTCGGGGTAGATATCCTGGGCGAGGCGCCAGCAGGCCTCCTTCTCGTCGCCCTCGACCTCGCGCGCGCGAACCTTGCGAAGCTCGCCGCCCACCTGGTACTCGGCCTCGGGGTTGGCCTGCAGGTTGAGATACCAGACGGGATGGCGGGGCATTCCGCCCTGGGAGGCGATCGCGATCACGTTTTCGCCGTCGGGGATGTAGATCAGGGGCGTCGTGCGCTTCTGACCGGACTTGCGGCCGACCGTGGTCAGCAGCCCCACTGGCGCGCCGTGGAGGAACTTGCCGCCGAGTCTGCCGCCCGAGACCTGATACACCCAGGCCTGGGCCTTCGACATGAACTTAATGATCGGCTTGGCGCGTCGGAATTCCTTCTCGCTGCTCTGCGGAAGCTTTCCCTCTTTCGCTTCGCTCATGGCGGCTCTCTCCTCACCTGGATGCAGGCGCCGGCCGATGTTAGGGGACGCGGCGGCGGCTCGCCTGCCGCAGCAGCGCCGGCGATGGTACCCTGGCCTGCCGAGCGGTCGTCGGGGGGAGAACGATGCAAGAGACCATTGCGCAGATTCTCGCGCGCGAGAGCGCCGGTGGGCAGGTTTGCGCCCGCGGCTGGCTACGTACCGCGCGTCACTCGAAGAACGTCTCCTTTCTCGAACTCTCCGACGGCAGCGGCTTCGCGGGTCTGCAGGTGGTGGCGAGTCCCGAGCTCGGCGAATACGAAGAGGTGGTGCGCCACCTCGCCACAGGCTGCGCGGTCGCGGTCGAGGGCGCCCTCGTCGAATCCCAGGGCAAGGGACAGCGTTGGGAGCTGCAGGCCTCCCGGGTCGAGCTCGTGGGCGGCGTGGACGACGACTATCCCCTGCAGAAGAAGCGCCACACCCTCGAGTTCCTGCGCAGCCTGGGTCACCTGCGTGGACGCACCAATACCCTGGGCGCGGTGCTGCGAGTGCGCAACGCTGCCTCCCGGGCGATCCACGACTTCTTCCAGGAGCGGGGCTTCATCCACCTCCACTCGCCCATCGTGACCCTCTCCGACGCCGAAGGCGCCGGCGAGATGTTTCGGGTCAGCACCCTCGACGCCGCGAGCCCTCCCCGCGGCGAGGACGGCGCGGTGGACTTCTCCCAGGACTTCTTCGGCAGCGAGGCGCACCTCACGGTATCGGGGCAGCTCGAGGCCGAGATTGCCGCGCTCTCCCACTCCCGGGTCTACACTTTCGGACCGACCTTCCGCTCGGAGAACTCGAACACCACCCGCCACCTGGCCGAGTTCTGGATGGTGGAGCCCGAGCTCGCTTTCTGTGACCTCTCCCAGGTGGCGGAGCTCGCCGAGGAGTTCCTCAAGGAGCTCTTCTCGGCGGTGCTCGAGGCTCGGCCCGACGACTTCGAGTTCTTCGAGAAGCGTATCTCCCCCGGTCTGCTCGACACCCTCGCGCACGTGGTGGACACCCCCTTCGAGCGCATGAGCTACGACGAGGCCATCGCGATCCTCGAGCGCTCGGGCCAGAGCTTCGAATTCCCGGTGGAGTGGGGGATCGACCTGCAGAGCGAGCACGAGCGCTACCTCGCCGAAGAGCACGTGAAGCGCCCTCTGGTGGTCACCGACTACCCCAAGGACATCAAGGCCTTTTACATGTACGTAAACGACGACGGGCGCACGGTTCGAGCCCTCGACGTGCTGGTGCCCGGGGTGGGGGAGATCATCGGAGGTTCCCAGCGCGAGCATCGTCACGACGTGCTGCTCGAGCGCATCCGCGAGCTGGGTCTGCCCGAAGAGCAGTACTGGTGGTACCTCGACCTGCGTCGCTATGGCTCGGTCCCCCATGCGGGCTTCGGCCTGGGCTTCGAGCGCGTCATCCAGTTCATGACCGGCATGGCGAATATCCGCGACGTCATTCCCTTCCCGCGCGTGCCGGGGAGTGCGGAGTTCTGAAGACGGCCGCCGATCCTCCACGGAGAAGCGGTCACCGTATCCAGTGCGTTCGCACACGACCCGAACGTCGAACTCGAGGCCGCGCAGACCTCGAGCGGCAC
Source organism: Deltaproteobacteria bacterium (assembly GCA_019310385.1). Taxonomy (GTDB): domain Bacteria; phylum Myxococcota_A; class UBA9160; order UBA9160; family UBA4427; genus JAFDEK01. Next base: position 13,983 of record JAFDEK010000054.1, on the reverse strand, counting down.
AGAATCAAGCGGCACAGAAGTAGTCGACGGTCTCCACGAAGCCCATGCGATCGAGGGCGCTGCGGATCTGGCCGCGGGGGCCGCTTCCCGCCACGGACGCGATCAGGGGCTGGCGGGGCAGGGTGGGGATGGCGTCGGGCGGGACCACGGGGGCGCCGTGGATGCGTTGCCCCAGGCGTCCCGGGTGCAGCTCCACGATGTGGGAGGGATGGCGGCGGTGCTCCGCCAGGGCCTTGCGCAGAGCGCGGCCCGTGTCGCCGTATCCCCAGAGGATGTACTGCGCGCTCTCCGCGAGAAAGGAGCTTGCCAGGTGTGCGGCCTTGCAGGCGGTGAAGCGTTCGATCGTATAGCTCGGCGCCGAGCGGGAGAGGCGCCCGGCGTCATCGCGCCAGCCGATGAGGCGGCGCGGCACGATGCCGATGGATTCGCCCGCGCCGAGCAGGCGTAACACCAGGTCGTAGTCCTCGGGCCAGCCCAGGTCCCGGTAAGGGAAGCGATCGAGGACTTCGCGCCGCATGAACAGGCTCGGGTGGGCGACGGGACACTCCACGAGGGCTTCGCGGCGCAGGTCTTCGGGGCCTCGGATGTCGTTGAGCCACGCCTCGTAGGCGGCTCGCCCCCGGCGCGCGGTCCCTTCGACACGAGGCTTCGAGGCGCTCCGCCCGGCGCCCGGCGCCGCCCTCTCCTTCGCTGACTGCTCCCGTGGCCCGCGCGGAAAGAGGCGCACGTGGCAGCCCACGGCGCAGAGCTCGGGCGCGGCCTGGAGGGCCGCGAGCTGCAGGCCGAGGCGCTCCCGGTGCATCCAATCGTCCGCGTCCATGCGCGCGACGAAGGGCGCGCGGCACTGCTCCAAGCCGACCCGCAGGGCCTCGACGATTCCGCGGTGGGGCGTCGCGATGACGCGAAGGCGTTCGTCCCGTGCCGCGAAGGCCCGCGCGACGCTGCCGGTGGAATCCTGGGAGCCGTCGTCGACTACCACGCATTCCCAGCGAGACTCCCGCTGGCGCAGAAGACTGCGCAGGCAGGCGCCGAGGGTTGCTTCGGCGTTCCAGGCTGGGATCAGGACGGACACGCTGGGCTTCATCGCAAAGGTCGCACGCCTGCGGCTCCCGCCCGGCCGCCGCTCATCGCGCGTAGATGGGGCTCGACCAGGCGGCGCCGCGGTCCTGCTGCACCACCCGCAGATAGTGATACTCGCCGGCGGCCAGCGGTGGAATTTCGCGAGTTCCCTTCCACTCGAGACGCTCCTCCCCGGGCACGCTCGCGACTCTCCCGGAGCGGATGAAGTCCAGGCGTTCGATTGGCGCTTCGGCGACGATCTCGAAGCGCAGCTGCGAGGGCTTGCCGTCCGTCTCCCCGGCCGCGTCCATGATGCTGCCCATGGGATGGCCGTCGATGCTCACTTCGAGCCAGATACGGGGGCCGTTGGTCGCGTAGACCCGGCGCGCGCGCAGGGCGGCGAGCACGGCTTCGCGGCTGTGCTCCTCGGCGAAGATGGCGGCGAGGCCGCCGCTTCCCGGCGACGCCTGGAGGTTGGTGTTGCCCGGATGTCCGTCGTGGCTGTCGCCGCTGCCGATGAAGCCGAAGACATAGCCGTGGTCGAGCGTGTCGCGTACGAAGTTGCCCGGGACGGGGTTGTAGATGGGCTCGGGGGAGTCGTCGGCCTCGCTGCTCCCGTGCACCGATGCGATCTCGGTCACGGGCTCGAGCACCGGATCGGGCGCGAAGGCCCAGCTCGTCGAGACGGGTCCGCCGGCCGAGTGGTGGGCGAAGGTGAGGGCGGGCTGCCCGGCCAGGGCCTTCCACAGCTGCGCGGGATTTTCGTAGCGCGGGTCCATACTGCTGTAGACCTCGCCCTCGTTGCCAAAGTAGAGCACGTGACGGTGGCCGTAGAGCCAGCTCGTCCACTCGTAGCCGAGCAGGGTGACGAAGCGTCCGGGCTCGTAGAAGCGGCTCGCGACCGCGCGAATCTCTTCCCACATGGCCGGGGACGCGTCGAGGAAGCGCATACCCCAGTGGTCGTGGTCGGTGAGCGCCGCGACGTCGAGGCCCGCGACCTCGCGCGCGTAGTCGTAGAAGTCGGCGGGCGTGCCAGTTCCGTCGGAGAGCCTGGAGTGGCCGTGCAGGTCGCCCCAGAGCAGCCGCGGCAGCTCACCCCGCACCAACATCGGATTGCTCGTGGCTTCGAGCGGCTCTGGCGAGCCTCGGCGAGGATACGCAGGCGGCTCTTGCGAGCCGCGGCCGGCTTCTTTGCTGTCAGGCCCGGGCTCGACCCGACCGCGAATCCGGTAGACACCGTCACGTGTCGCGGCAATGTCGAGGACGCGTCGGCCGCGATCCCCGGGCGCGAAGGAGACGCGGGCGGGCAGCTCCAGGCCCTCCTGCGCTTCGAGCACCACCTCGCCCGTGAAGGGCACGCCCGCGTTGGCACGCCGGTCGAGCAGGACCACATGGAGGCGCACGGCTTCCCCGGGCCGCGCGCTCGTGGGGAGCACGAGGCGCAGCCAGCTGGCCTCGCCCGCCACCACGTCGACTGCGGGACTCTCTGCGATGAGAGCGCGGATGCCGTCGCCGTCGCCGTCGACAGCGATCCAGATATTCTCCCCGCGCTCCGCGAAGCGGTCGACGCGCGTGCCCAGGGCACCCGCGCCGTAGCGGATGTGGATGCGCTCGCCTGCGCGCAGCCCGCGGCCCACGACGCGAATCGCGAGAAGCTGATCCCCCGCGCCTTCCGCCATGAACTCCACTCCTTCGGCGTCGCTGCTTACCTCGGTGTAGCCGGGAGCTTCGGGGCTGAAGGTCTGAGGCGAGTCCCAGTCCCAGAAGGGGGAGCTCTGGAGGAAGAGGAACCCGCCTTCGGCGATGCCCAGGGGACCGGTCTCGTAGACGATGTCGAAGCGCGCGCGGCTATCCACTGTGAGCCGCGGGCGCTCCACCGTGAGCCGCGGGCGCTCGCCCGTGGGCTCCAGGCGGCTCTCCGCGGACTGCGCGGGATCGCTCAGGTTGCTCCAGGACTCGATCCATGCACGGCCCCCGCCGTCCGAGGGATGGCGCGGGGCGTCGAGGTCCTCACGCAGGAGCGCAGCGGTGTCGAGCTTTGCGTCGCGGGAGTAGAGGAGCGGCTCCGCGGGTTTCCCGCTGCCGGCCGACTCGGTGGTGGACTCGGGCTCGCTCCGCGAGCCGTCGCAAGCCGCCAGCCCGCAGAGAGGAGCGGCGAGGACGAGGGTGGCGGCCGCGCGTAGCCATGCGCTGTTCATGGCGGGCAGGGGTAGCACAGCGCCCCGCGACCGAGGCGGGCCGCTGCGGGGCCGGCGCAGCGCTGTTCCCCGCGGGTCTCGCGTTGGATTTCGCTTCAGTGGCGTGCGTTTCCTTCCGTTCAGTTCGACGGGGACCGGCAGGCGGTCCGTGAAGAGTGGGTTTGGATCGAGCGCGGTGGGATCTCGACAGGATCCCGTTGTGCGCCCGTGCAGGCAGGTGAGACTCGCGAAATGCTCGTGTTGGTGACACAGGCGGATGGCTCAGCCCGGCGACTGCCGTGGCTCAGCTACTCCCTGGCGCTCGTTCTGGCGGCCTTCTTCGTGCTGCATCACTACGGTGGCGCCGAGGGGGTCGTGGAGACCGACTTCATCTTCGCAGAGGCGCTCCTGTACTTCGAAGAGCATCCCGTGGTGGAGCTCGACCCCCGCCTCGAGACCGTCCTGGGCGCGGAAAGCGCCAAGGAGCTGCGGGAAGCCTACATCGACGATCGGCGCTCGCGCGGCATGCCCCTGCTCTCGGAGCGCATTCGCACTCTCATGCAACAGGAGTTCGACGGCCTGGTCGTGCGGGCCTACGAGCGGGTCGATCGGTTGCCGGCCTGGCGCCTCGGAGTGAGGCCAGGCGACAATCCCATCGTCTCCACACTCGCCCACGTGATCGTCAGTCCCAGCGCGCTAGCCCTGTTGCTCTCTCTTGCGATCCTGCTCCTGGTCGGATCCGCCTTGGAAGACGGCTGGGGGCACGCGATCTTTGGGGGCTTCTGCCTGGTTGCAATCGCGCTCGCCGCAGCGGCGAGTCGGGGGCTCGGCTACTACGAGCAGGCCGGGTCGCCGTGGATCGGGGCCAGCGGCCTCGCAGCGGCACTCCTCGGTGCGTACTTCGTGCGCTCCCTGCCGGGCGCGCCGCGACTGCTGGGAAGCGTCCCGCTACCGGGCTGGCTGTTGCTGCCCGTGTGGCTGTGCGCCGAGTATCTCCTGGTGCGCGGGATCGTGTCCGCTGAGGGCTTCGTGCCCGTCCTGGCCACGATTCACACCAGCTGCTTCACCATGGGGTTCGTAATCGGTCTCGGCATGATGGCCCTCCGGGTCGAGGGGCGCATGCTGCAGAGTGCGGTCAGCACGCGGGATCTCGTCTCCAACGCCGGGCTGGAGCGAGCCATGCAAGCCCGCAGCGAGCAGCGCAACGAAGAGGCCTTCGAGCTGCTGCAAAAGGAATTCCGGCGTGCGGGGGCCGACAAGGACGTGGCTCTCGCGTTCTGGGACGTCGCTCGGGAGCTGGGCCGGCCCGCCGACGCCGTGGCGGCCGCTCTCATCCTGATGCGCGGAGACCTCCGTGCCGGGCGCGGCGAGAGCGCGGTGCAGCTGTGGCTGGAGCTCAGCGACAACGTGACCGATCTGCGGGTCGACCCGACCCTCTGTGTTCGCATGGGCGAGGCCCTGCTCGACGAGGGGCACCCCGAACAGGCCATCGCGGCGTTGGGTCGCGCCGTGGACGCGGACGACGACCTCTCGCCGGTGATGGCGCGTCGGGTCGTGCGAATTGCCCGGGACCTCGACCCCGATCTCACTCGCAGCGCCGCTTCGATCGCGTTGCGCGATCCCCAGCTCGATCCCGGTGAGCGGCAGCAGCTCATCGAGCTGACGCGGATGCTGGCATCCGGATCAGCGGACACGGCGCCTGGCTCGGAGTGCGACCCCGAGCCTCGCGAGCCGGAGGCCGCCTCTCCCGCATTTCAGGAGGCTCCGCTCACTGAGCCGCTGGCCCTCGAGGACGACCACGCTCCACCGAGCCTCACACTGGAGGAGCCGCCCGCGGCCGCCGCCGAAAACCTCGACCTGGCAGCGCCGAGCGTCGCGCTGCCGACACCGGACGTCGACGACGTCGATCCCAACGCCCTCAGCCTCGAAGCACTGCACGAGGACTTCGCGCGTGGCATCGAAGGCGAGGACACGGAGGGCTGGAACCAGCCCGGCCTCCTGTCGCAGCTGGGCGAGAGCACCGGGGAGTTCGATCTCGATTCCGATGACCTGAACATCGATCCCGAGGAGCTCGAGCAGGCCGCCGCGGACGCGGGCCTGGCGGGTCCCCTCGATTGTTCACCCGTCGAGACGCAGCCTACCGAGCCTATCATCGAGCCCGCACCGGCCGCCTCGGTTCAAGCCGAAGCACCTGCCCATGCGACCTCCGTCGATGACGGCGAGGATACGCAGGGTCCCCTTGCGGGGCCTGGCGAGGATACGCAGGGTCTTCTTGCGGGGCCTGGCGAGGATACGCAGGGGCTCCTTGTGGAGCCCGCGAGCGCGGCGATGCCCGAGGCGGAGCTGCGACCGCTGCGCATCCGCACGGCTCTTCCGCTTCGAATCGAAGAGGATCAGCTGATGATCGAAGTGGACGGAGGAGGCAAGACGCGGCTGCCCTTCGCGCGAATCGAGGCGATGGGCGTCGCGGCCGTGAAGGGGATGGCTGAGAAGCCCGTGGTCGTCGTGGACCTCGTCGTCAACTGGGGAATGGCCCAGGGACCCATGAAGCTGATTCGCCTTCGCAGCGACCGCTACGACCCGCGCGTCCTCGTGCAGGGAATTGCGCGGGCAAGCGCCTCGAATCCAGCGGAGCTGTCCGCGCTGGAGGCGCTGCGGATCTTCCTGCGCGAGGTGTTGGCGCAGAGCAACGCCCAGCCTCTGCCCAACGCCGCCGCGGCGAGCGGCGAGGCCATGGTGGCCTTCGACTCGCTTGCTGAATACCACCGCGAAGTGTTGAATGCCACGGAGCCGGCCGGCTCGTAGCTAGCGCGTTGGCCGCTGCGCGGCCAAAGGTTCCGGCTAGCGCAGGGTGACCTTGCCGCCGGGGCCCGACATCCCGGCGGGTGCGACGCCCGGCACCACGATACGCGAGGCCTCCTGGCGCTGGATCTCCTTGGCCTCTTCGATGAGCTTCTCGACGGCTACGTTGACGGCATCGGGGAACTTCTCGAGTGCTTCCTCGAGGGTCTTGGCTCCATCGATGGGGCAGTGGATCGGCAGCGGACCTCGGGGCGACATCAAAGTGGTCTCGCCCATGAAGATCCGCTCGCGGCTGTCATCCGGCGAGCCGTCGGCTTTGACGGGAACGAGACAGCGCACCTGCGCGACCTTGAGATCGGTGTAGGCGTCCTCGCGGTACAAGTTGTCGAGGTCGGCCTTCAGGTCGCCGATCGGATTCTCCTCAGTCACAGTCTCTCCTCCCTGCTCGGGCACGAAATGGGCGCACAAGCTTAACCCGCATCGCCCCGCAAGTCGCCTCCGCGGCGGCGATTCTCCGGGTCGGGGCCCTTGCGGGGTCGGCGAAGACACGCGGCGCCCCGTGCGGGGCCGCGAGGGCGGAATCAGCCCATGGCGGGACTCAGAGCCTTGGATCAGGCCTAGCGCGGCGCCGGGGCTGCCGCGCTTCCGAGCGGCGCTGTCAGCAGGTCGCTGGTCTCGGGCACCGCACTGATGCCGATGGCTCTGCCGGCCTGGATCTCCATGACGGTCACGCGGTAGCTGCCGCGGGCGGGATCGCCGATCCGAATGTTGCTGCCGGCCTCCACGCGGAGGCGGCCGCCGCCGGGCCCGAGGTCCAGGGTGGCGTGATCTTCTGCGGCAGTGATTAGCGTGAAGCTCGCGTGTCCATCGGGGCTGGCCCAGCTCGCCCCCTCGAGCAGCGTGGCGTCGATGGGCTGCGCCGGCGCGGAGGCCTCGGGTGCATCCTCTGCAAGATGCATATCGAGGCCCTCGGCCTCGGCCTTCCACTCGTCACGTTCCTTCTCGGCCGCTGCGTGGCGCGAGCGCCAGCTGTCCCGGGAGCGACTCAGCTTGCCGTTCTGCTTCTCCAGATCGGACAGCTTCGCCTCGAGCGTTCTCAGCTTCGCCACGGCCTCGTCCAGCTCCTGGCGCCGCGGCGCTTGTTCTTCGAGCCGCTCCGCCCGGGCCGCACCGGCTTCGGCGGTCGTCAGCTTTGCCTCGAACTCCTCGAGCTTCTCGCGCTGGCTTGCGAGGCGTGATTCCTGGTAGTCGATCTTCCAGTTCTTCGCGCTGTGGAGCGGAATGTACGAGTATCCGAAGGCGAGGATTCCGCCCGCGAGGAATGCGCCCGCCAGCGCGCCGGGATGCCGGAACGCGATCCGCCACCCCCCACAGCTCTCATCGTGATCCGCCACGCGATCCCTCCCCCCGTGTCTCGCTCTCTTCTCTTCGGCAGCTCAACGTCGAGGTTGAAGGCGGTGATGCAGATCAGGTGATCGCGGGCGCCCGCCGGGGGGATCAGTCCCCCCCCGCGAGGACCACCAGTAGGAGGATCAGCAGGACCTGGATCACCTGGCCGGTGACGCAGACCGCGATGGCGCGCCACGGCGTACTGAACGCGAAGGCCTGCTGTACGGCGATCACCATGGCGACGAGCATCCATATCCCGGCAAGGAGGTTGACTGGGATGAAGAGGGCCTGGTTGAAGCCCAGGATCCGCAGCATCCCCGGCGCCGACGCGAAGCCGAGAGTGCGCAGGAGCACCGCGTGGGTCGCGCGGGTGTGTTCCTCGCCGAGGAAGTGGGTTCCGATCGCGTAGCAGAGGTAGGCCCACACGTACCAGCCGAGCAGCGCCAGGAGGGTGCCGAGGGCGATTCCCTGGAGGCCTCCGGCCGCGACGTTCCCGATTCCCGCTGCGACCGCGGCGAGGACCACGACCGCGCCAGCCTGGTCGGTGCTCGTTTCGTCGGCCTTCAGCTCGCGATAGAGCGTCGGGTCGAGCTTGAATGCGCGGATTACCCGCTCTTGGAACTGCTCCACGTGTCCCCCCCCTGCATCGGAGCATAACCGGCGAGGATACGCATGGCCCCTGACGGGGCGGCGAGGATACGCATGGCCCCTGACGCGACGCGGCGAAAACGCGCACCGGGGATGCGGGCAGGAAAAGGAGTCCGGAAATGGGCGTTCTGCTTCCCTTCTGCCGTTCGGGCTCCACCCCAACTTCTACGCGCAGAGCCGCGCGCAAGGGCTCGGATCGGGGCAACTATTCGCGCCGCTCTCGCTGGCGGATTGCTCTGGCAAGCAGCTTGCAGTCTTCCATACCGGGAACCCCTGGTTGGTGGTGTCCCGCGGATGCGGGAGTGGCTTTGGGGCTCTGCGATGGAAGCTGGAGCGTGCGATAGATGAGAATTCGTGTGGCAACGCTGAACGTGTGGGGGCTCCCGGAGCCCTTCGCGCAGGATGCCGCCGCACGCATGCAAGCCATCGGTGGCGAGCTGGCGTCCCTCGCTCTCGACGTGATCGCCTTTCAAGAGGTCTTTACCCTCCAGGCCCGGGAGCAACTGCGTGCGGCCGGAGCCCGGGTCGGGCTCGATCAGTGCTGGCACGGCACCGAGGCCCTCGACGGCGGCGGGCTCCTCGTGCTCTCCCGACTCCCCATCGAAGAGGCTCGATTCGAGCGATACAGCTTGCGCGGCGACGTCGAGCAGATCGACACCGGCGAGTACATCAGTGGCAAGGGCTTCGTGCGGCTGCGCCTGGCTACGCCCGACGGTCCCCTGGACTTCATCACCACTCACCTGCACGCCGGGCACTCCTCCCGAACGCGCCACGCCTACCGGTCTCACCGGACCGGCCAGATCATCCAGCTCGCAACCAGGGCGCTGGATCGCGACGTGCCCCTGGTGGCGGTCGGCGACTTCAACCTCACGGACGAGAAGCCCGAGTACCAGGTCCTGACCGGCCTGACGGGGCTGCGAGACGTCGCGGCCGAGCTCGGCCGTCCCTTCCCCACGGCGGTGGGGAGCAATCCCTATCGCGGTGGCAACCGCAACTCGGCGAAGCGCGTGGACTATGTCTTCGTGCGCGAGGGAGGCCGGAGCGCCGTCGAGGCGGTGTCCGTGGACCGCGCCTTCGGCCGGCCCATCGAGATCGCGGGCCGCAGGGCAGCCTTCTCGAACCATCTCGGCGTAGTGGCGGAGATCGACATCAGGCCCGAGGCCGGGGCGGCCTCGCCGAGCTTCAACGCGGGTGCCGTCGATCTGGCGGCGCGCATCCTCGCCGAAGGACGAGCAGCGGCCGAGCAGAGGCGGATGGAGCGCCGGCTCGCTTCGGGCACCGGAATGCTGTGCGCCGTGGCGGCAGCGGCCGTGACGCGCGAGGGCCCGGTGAGTCGCCGTCGGCTCCTGCGAGGTGCATTCAAGGGCGCGTCCGTGGTGGCCCTGTCTTCGTCACTGGGCTTCAGCGCGCTCTCGGAGCACTTCGTACCCGACGAGATCGACGCCTTCGACGACGCAAAGCGGCGCCTCGCGCGCCTTGGCGAGAGCCTCAGCCGGCGCGCTGACAACACCCTCTCGACCTGAATCCGGCGGCGCGTCGCCGTCACGGTAGATCAACGTTGATCAATGCAGAACAGGGCCTCGGACGTCGTCCGGGGCCCTGTTCTCGTCTGTCTCTGGTAGATCTGGCCCCTGGTAGCGCGGGGTAGACCCTGCTCGGCCTCAGTGGGTCCCGAGCGGGTCGATCCAGGTGTACTTGGCCGGTCTGACGACGAAGGTGTTGAAGGGCTTGTCGATCTCGGTGGGTCGGGTCAGCAGCGTCAAGGGCAGCACGGGGAAGACGAAGACGAGAGTCCCAAAGGCTGTCGTGGCCAGGCCCAGGGGGCGCAGGAAGAGGAGATCCGCCACCGGGTTCGAAGACCGATCATCGGCCGCCGAGGCGGTCTCGGTCAGATAGCGGTGGCTGTCCTCGGCCACGGCGGCGCTGGGGATGCACACCCCGGCGAGGAGAGCGGCCACACACAAGGCCGCGGCAATCCGGCGAATTTCAACGAGCATGAGTATTCCCTCCGAGTCGTACCCTGAGCCCGACTTGTCGGTGTGCGCCCCGGGAAACTGAAGGCGATTGCTGCGTTTCGCTTGCCGGACTCCTCCGCCGCAAAGTGCCGGATTTCCGCCCCCTGCGGAGCTTTGCGGACGCGCTGGAGCGTGCTGCGCCGGCTCCCCTCGTGCGCACTCTGCGACCGCAATCGTGAGCCGCTCGTGCAGATTCCCGGAAAAAGTGCTCCTCCCAGAGGCGGGAGCGGCCGATCAGGGGAGCGCGGTCCCGCTCCGACGGGGCGGCCGCGGGGGATGGGTCGTTCCGGGCCCGGCGGGCGAGGAAGCTCTCGCAATCGTCGGCCGGCGCGAAATCTGGAACGCGGGCGGCACCATTCGCCGACGCGGGCCGGGATGCTGGATCCAGTGAGGGGGAATCATGGTGCGCAGGCTGAGACTCGCCTTGTACGTGTCGCTCGTTTGGGGGCTCCTGCTTCCGTCGCTCGCCTGGGGGCGGGTCGGGGCGCCGAATCCCATCGAGGCCGGTGAGTTCTATCTCAAGGCCTCTTACGGGCGGCAGCTCTTCGAGGCGCCGCAGTTCCGCTACGGGCTCCAGTACATCGACGACTCGGTCCTGCATCCTGCCTACTTCTCCCTCGACGGAGAAACCCAGGGCTACCTGATCAACCTCGAGACCAAGGCCTATGACTGGGTGCCCGAGATCGCGGTGGGCTGGGGCTTCTCCGATACGGCCTTCGACGGCCTCTTTCACGGTGTCGTGCGTGCCGAGGTGGGCGTGCGCGGACAGAAGTGGAAGACCACGAGCAATATCTCGGGGCCGCTACTCCCGGCCAGCGACGGCTACTTCCTGCCCGACCCCGGCGACGAGCTGAACGAGTTCGAGACCGGGCTGCTCGTCAGCTGGTCCGCCATCGACGGCTCCCAGAACGACATCATCGAGGTCAGCGATGACGTGATGATCCACGGCACGGGTCTCGTCACCGACTCGAGCGCGGAGTTCGCCGTCTACGATGCCACTATCCAGATCGAAGAGACGAGCGGCGCCGCCGACTTCATGTTCTTCATCGACAACTCCCACAAGAACTGGCAATTCACCCGAGGCGTGGGCTTCAGCTATGCGCGGCTCCACAGCAAGATGATGCACCGCTTCTACATGCCCGGTCTCACTTCTGTCGATCCGACCCTGGCCAGCACCAACTTCGACTACGAGTACGACATCATCACCAACTACTTCGGCGCCAAGCTCGCGTTCTCGTCGGGCTACGAGTTCTTCAACATGCTCACCCTCTTCCTGAACGGGAGCTTCACGCCCTACCTCGGCTTCGTCGACCTGGAGGGCTGGTCCGACGCCCCCTGCCTCGGGGTCTGCAACCCGGGAGGCGGCGACTTGAGCCGAGGCTCGGTCTTCGTGAAGCGCACCAAGACCGTGTTTGCCTTCGATGCCCAGGCGGGCCTCGGCCTGAGCCTGGACATCTGGAAGCTCCGCATCACCGGTGAGGGCGGCGGCGAGCAGTTCCATGGTTACGTTCGCCCGCAGCCCACCCGGGCCGGAGAGACCATCGACATGAGGAAGGGCGGCGGCTGGGGCTGGTACTGGAGCGCGTCGGCGATGGTCGCCTTCTAGTCCGGTTGCTGCCGGCGAGCCTCGGGCCCACCCGGCCGGCTCCGTTCGGCGGGTGATGCGCGCCGCCGGGCTCGAAGCCGGTATGATCCCCCCGTGTTCCTCTGGATCCCCATCGCCATCGCGGCCCTCTGGGCCCTACGTCGGCTCTTCTTCGCGTACCCACGGCCGGGTCGTCGCTACGAGGTGATCGCCCGGCGGGAGGCGGCGTTCCTGGACGCCGTTGCGGAGACGACCTTTCCGGCGGGTGGCAGCATTCCGATCTCGGGCCGCATGGCCGACGTAGCGGGGCGCATCGACGGCATGCTGGCGGCCCTGCCGGGGAGGCAGCGGGGCCTGATCCGCGCCCTCTTCATGCTCGTCGAGCAGGCGACCCTCTTCTTTCCCGCACCCGGAGCCGGGGGCTTCCGGCGCTTCTCGGCGCTGAACGGCGAGCAGCGCGACGCTGTCCTGCACGGCTGGCTCGAGAGCCGCTTCTTCTCGCGCCGGCTGGTCTTCGGGGCGCTCCGGGCACTGCTCACCATGGCCTACCTCGAGCACCCCGCGGTCGCGCGCCATCTGAGCCTCGCGTACTACGATCTCGAGAGCCCGATCTGCGAGGCCGATCGGCTCTATCCCCCCATCGGGCTTCGCCCGGACGAGAACCCCTTGTGCGACGCAGATCTGACCCCGCCCAGCTCGGGCGTGCCCATCGATCTCGACGGCCCCCTGCACCCGCACTACCGCGCCGGGGATGCGCAGGGTCACGAAGGCGAGGCAGCTTCATGACCGCTCCCGAGCCCGACGTACACGCCGGGGGATCGGTTCGGGTCTTCGCCGAGTACGAAGGTGATTTCCACGAGCAGGCCGAGGTCGTGGTGGTGGGCTCCGGGCCCTGCGGCGCCGTGGTGGCCTACGAGCTCGCCCGGGCGGGTCGGGACGTCATCCTGATCGAGGAGGGGCCCCCCTTCACGCCTCGCGACTTCACCCTCGAAGGCAGCCTCTCCATGGCGCGCACCCTGCGCGAGGGCGGGCTGCGCACGACACGCGGAACCGTCATGCCCACCATGCAGGCCATCGCGCTCGGTGGCGGCTCTGTGGTGAACTCGGCGATCTGCGTGCGGCCGCCGGACTTCGTCTTCGAACGCTGGGCCGGGGGCTTCGAGCTCGAGGGAACCCGGCGCTCGGACCTCGATCCCCACTTCGATGCGGTGGCCGAGTTTCTCGGCATCGCGACCACGCCAGAAGACGTGCAGGGCAAGCGCAATCTCCTCTTCCGGCAGGGCTGCGAGGCCCTCGGCGTGGAGAGCGAGCCCATCGCGCGCAACGTGCGCGGCTGCCGGGGCAGCGGCGAGTGCTTTACGGGCTGCCGCAGCCGCGCCAAGCAGAGCATGGACATCAGCTACGTGCCCGCCGCCATTCGCCATGGCGCCCGGGTGCTGACCTCGCTCCAGGTGCAGCAGGTGCGCAAAGAGGGCACCCGTGTGACCGGCGTCGAGGGCCAGGTGGTCGCGCCCTTCCGGGGCCGGGCGAGCCATCGCTTCCGGGTAGACGCGAAGACGGTGGTGCTGGCGGCGGGCTGCATGGCGACGCCGGTCATCCTGGGCAAGAGCGGCAACCTCGCGAATCGCTCGGGTCAGGTCGGGCGCAACCTCCAGTTCCATCCGGGTGTCGCGATCGCGGGCATCTTTCCCGAGCCCACCCAGCCCCAGTTCGGCGCGACCCAGGGCTACCAGTCCCTGGCTTTCCTCCACGAAGGCTTCAAGCTCGAGGCCCTCTGGGCGCCCTCCTCGGTGTTGGTGGTGCGCATGCCCGGCTTCGGCGAGGAGCTGCTTTCCCGCCTCGGAGAGGTGCCCCGCATGGCGGTGTGGGACGCCATCGCGAGCACCCACCGCTCCCTGGGGAGCGTGAAGGGGCGCTGGAGGAGCATGGATCCCGTCATCCACTGGCGGCTCCACCCCCAGGATCTCCACATCCTGACCCGCTCCCTCTACGTGCTCGCCCAGCTCTTCTTCGCGGCGGGCGCAGAGAAGATCGTGCCCGGCGTGCTGGGGCTGCCCGAAGAGATGCACTCCCTCGCGGAGGCCGAGCAGCTGCGCGGGCCCGAGATCCGCACCCGGGACCTGGTGTGCGGCGGCAATCACGCCTTCTGCACCACGCGCATGCACGGTGACCCGCGCCTCGGGGTGGTGGACGAGCTCGGCCACTGCCACGACCTCGACAACCTCTACATCGCCGACACGGGGATCTTCCCCCAGTGCCCCTCGGTGAACCCCATGTTCACCGCCATGGCCCTGGCACACCGCCAGGC
>JAFDEK010000053.1 GCA_019310385.1 Deltaproteobacteria bacterium | reverse complement strand
TCGTCTTTCCGCGAGTGCAGAAGTACCTCCACCACCATGCAAGGCATGTCAAATACGTGTCGAAGAAGTCGCTGTCGGGCTCTTCGACGCTTTTCGACCTGTGGTTGTCGGCTTCGTTTCCGGAGATGCTGGCACGGGTCTTCATCGAACACGATCGGGTCCAGCATATCAAGAAGGGCCGCGTGAGAGCGGCCGTGTCTCCGCTCATCTCCTACCGAGGCTTCGAGAGCTATCTGAAGACCGAGGCGGAGCTGCCGGAGAGTGGCCGATATACCTTCCTGCACTTCATTCTTCCGCATCCGCCGTACCGACTCGATGCAGCTTGCGATCCCTACGTGGGCCTCAATGTGCGGCCGAGCCATCACCTCAACCAATACGTCGCGCAGACCGGCTGTGCAAACAAGATGATCCATGACTTCGTGGCGAAGCTGAAGGCTCTCGGGCGCTATGATGACTCCTTGATCGTCATTCACTCGGACCACGGCGGTGAATACGGCGTCGACGACGGGGAGATCGTCATGAAGTGGCCGACGGAGCCACACGGGTGGTCTGGGCCCGTCGTCAGCTCGGCACGAGCCGACGCTCTGCTGCTGATCAAGCCCCCAGCCGGGAGCGAGGGCGTGGCTCCCTACCGCGTGTCGGAAATTCGCGCTCGCTTGATCGATATTGCCCCGACCATTCTGGACCTGCTGGGCATCGAAGCCACCTTGCCATTCCAGGGGCACTCGCTCCTGGGGCCGCGTGCCGAAGAGCTTCCTCGCCGGCAGCCCTATCACTGGTACACGACGAAGGGCAGCCGGGTAGAGATCGTACGCTTCGATATGACCAGCGGTAGCCCGGAAGGCCGCGAAGCGGTGGACATGAGCGAGTATTGGCGCACGGCCGCCGGGGGGAGCGAGTAACTCTCCCTCTTGATTCGCTGCGACGCGGCCACAGGACCACGGCGCAGCGCGCATGCAGCTTGCCAGCAGCGTCGTCCGCCGCGAATACAGTGCTCCACCTGCACTGGAGGCCGCTGCATATCGAGAACGAAGAGAGCAAGAAAAGCTGACCTGATCGTGCGCCCACGACCACTCAACCTTCACTATGCAGCACACTCGACTGTCACGACTCTCGGCTCTTGGGCTCGTTGGACTTCTATTGGGCGTAGCATCGGCATTCGCGGCCGGCTCCAGCTTCGGCGCGGTTCTGGATCTCTGGATCCATCCGCGCGAAGAGGCCTACGACCCCGCACTCCATTATGTCGATTCGGAGGGTGAGCTCTACTACCACGCCGAGAACGACATCGGGCAGGGCATCGGCAAGATCGCGGTGCTTGGGGGAAGCGACGCGAGTGTTTCCGTGGACCTCGGCCCCGACCTCTGGGAGTTCGTGAGCACTCACTCCGGGTCTCTGCGCGCGCTGATTCATTATGATTCGGACGGTGATGGCTCCGTGGACAAGACACTGCGCGGTGAAATCGTCGAGCAGCAGGCGCGCTTCACGGGAGACGCGATCTCCAAGGTCGACTGGCGCAACGGATACTGGCAGTTCGGTGTGGTCTATCGAGCGGGGGACCAGGGCGAGGCTGCCTACGACGGCCGCTACTTGAGCTCGGTGGACTCGAAGCAGGCGCGTGTCACGTTCCCTCTCGTGGACGGACTGCCCGGCGTGAGCGCAGAGCTTTCGGCGGGTCTGGTGATCTTCCGACACCGCTCCGAAGCCCCGCTCGACCTCGCGGCGCTGGCGCGCGACCCAGAATCCCACGTCGACAGCTTCCGCGAGCTCACTCCCGTGAAGGATGACGACGACTGGACCGTCGATGACGAGGGCGACGGGAAGCTGAGGACCCACTTCGAAGCCGACGATGTGATTCTCGTCCGTACCTCGGGTGGCGCAGCGCTGGACGTGGAGTGGGGCGACGTACCCTTGCAGGACTACCTGGTAGATCACCTGCAGGTAGAGCCCGGCGCCGACGGCTGTTACAGCACCCTGGACGCCCGCATCGCGGGAGACGATGGGGAGCAGGCATCGCTGCCTCACCGCATCCTCTACTGCCCCGATGCCTCCCTCGCCCTCTTCGACGCACCGGATGGCTACCAGATCGGACTCACCGCACTGGTGGCCGGGGAGGCGGTCGCGGAGACCGAAGCCAGCACCTCCATCATGGACAATATCCGGCTCTACGCCGCGGAGGTCGATGAGCGCGGGCCCCGACAGCGCTCGACAGGCGGCGTCGGCGGCAACATTCGGGCGGGCACGTGCTCGACATCGGCCGGCACCTGGCTACGGGAACGGTTCGTGACAACGTGCACACCGGTCAGAAAGAGCGTCGCACCTCGCTTCTCGCTGCGGTGCCCATGTTCCTGGTCGGCCTCGTCAAACTCGATCCGGTGGGTGGCACGCGAGATCTCTTCGAAGGCATTGGGAGCGGCGTGCAGATCGCCGCGGACAGCGTCAGCGCTGTGAACAACGCCGTACTGAACCCACTCATCCAGGGTACGGTCGGCACCCTGGGATCCCCCGCCGCCGCCGACACCACGGGTCACTGGTGGGGTGCTCTCTCACTGGCGTACATCAAGAACCTGCCGGGATCCGAACGAAGCCTCGACGCGGTGAGCCCGATCGCGCTGTGGCACCACAACCGCGCGTTTGCGACGGTCAACTACACCAGAACCGACACGCAGCTCAACATCGACCGCATCATGACCGCTGCGAATATCGGCACGATCTACGCGATCGCGGCCGGCGCTGGCCCGGGCCAGGCGAGCTCGAATCCGTCTGCGACGCCCACGGCCACCTCCACACCCACGCCCGCGGCAGCACCGCCCCCGCCGCCCCCGGTGGCGGCGCCCCCGTCGCCCCCGCCCATCGCGTACCCGCGCTGCTAGCGCCGACCCATGCGAAATCTCGGGTCGATCGGAGATTGAGTGTCCCGTTGAGGAGCTCGCCCGTCACGCCCTCATCATCGCAGTGTAGGCCTGCCACGGAAGAGGGAGCGAAGCCGAATAGGGCAAAACCGGAAATGGAATGCCCCGATCTGGCTCGCGTAGCACGACAAGTCCTTGACCGCCGATGGCGCCGCGTGCCACAGTCGACCCTCGGACTTGGGATGTTTCCAGGCGGGGCCAATTCCTGGTCTCAGCCGACTCCGGGTCTCACTGGACGCTCTCACCCAAAGGATGTCAAATGTTATTCATATCTGGCTCCAAGCGCCTCGATCGCGTACCTGGTTTCGCGCTACTCCCGGCATTTCTCCTCACCTTCGCCCTGGGCGGCTCGGCTCTCGCCGATCCCTGTGAGGTCAACGATCCGAGCGGAACGGTGACGCTTCCGCCCGTGGGTTGTGAATACCTCACGGGCGACGAGGTCCACGAGATCGTGGATGGCCTTCCGATCGGTACCACCATCGAGCTTGCCCCCATTCACAAGGATTTCGCCTGCAGTGAGCGTGCGCTCTCTCAGTCCTGCAGCATTCCGGCCATCCCCGGGGTCTCGTGCGAAGAGCCCGGGGGCAGTATCCCGGGCGGAAACCAGGACTGCTTCGCTTCGAACCTGGAGTTTCAGGTGACCGGCACCGGAAGCCTGGCCGGCTTCAATCGCACCATCTCAGTCGAGGCACCGAGTGTGGTGGACACCGCCCCGCGAACCCCCGGCGCCCCGGTGCAGGACTTCGATACGGAGATGGTCGCGCTCCAGGGCGAACTGTTCGGAGACCCCGATTTCTGCGTCCTCCGAATCCGGGCGGGCAGCGACTTCGGCCTGCCGCCCAGCCCGGGGCATACGACCCTGACCAACATTGGCGGCGACAACTGGAGCGTGGACAGCTTCTTCGACGTCACCTACCAGATCGAGTTCATTGGCTGTCCCGGCAGCATTCTCGAGGGATACGGAGGCGTCACACAGGGCCAGCTGCAGATGCGCGCCGGAGAGCCTCAGGCACAGCAGACTCCTGGGATCGTGGGGCCGTGGCTGCTCCTCTTTGGCGCAACTCTTGCGGGCTCGGCCCTCTACCTGATGAGACGGCAGCAGACCGCCTGATCTCGAACCCGGAGCAAAATCCGGACCTGGAGCCGGCGCGCAGGCCTAGGCGTCGAGCCCATGCCGGCTCCAGTAGGCGTCGAGCTCCCGCTTCACGATGGGCGAGAGCGCGTAGAGGCCGAATACGTTGGCGAGAGCCATGGCGAAGATCAGGGCATCGGAGAAATCGAGGACGGCGTCGAGCTTGGTGGTGCAGCCCACGACGACGAAGGCGCAGAAGATCGCGTGGTAGCTGCGGCGCATTCCCCAGCTGCCGCCGAATAGATAGATCCAACCCTCGAGCCCGTAGTAGGACCAGGAGATCATGGTCGAGTAGGCGAAGAGGGCCACGATCACGGCCAGGGGCAGCGGAAACCAGGAGACCACGCTCTCCATGGCGGCCGAGGTGAGTTCGACTCCCGACATGCCGCTGGGAGGGTTCGCCGGATCGTAGACCGTCACGGTGATCACCAGCGCGGTCAGGCTGCAGATGATGATCGTGTCGATGAAGGGCTCGAGGAGCGCCACGAAGCCCTCGCTGACCGGCTCGTCGGTCTGCACCGCCGAGTGGGCAATGGCCGCGGAGCCGATACCCGCCTCGTTGGAGAAGGCCGCCCGCCGGAAGCCGAGCACGATGATGGCGATGACCCCTCCGGTCATCCCCTCCGACGAGAAGGCGCCCCGGACGATGGCCATGACGGCCCAGGGAAGCTTCTCGGCGTTTGCGCCGATGACGACGATCGCCATGGCGGCATAGAGCAGCGCCATGAAGGGTACCAGCCGCTGGGTCACCTCGGCGATGGTCCGGATGCCACCGACGATGACGACACCCACCAGCCCGGCCAGCACGAGACCGAAGAGCCAGCCGCGCGTGGCGAAGAAGCTCGCCTCGCCGCCGGTCACGCCGACGAGCTGCACGTAGGCCTGGTTCGACTGGAACATGCAGCCAATGCCGAGGGCGCCGACGACGATGCAGAAGGCGTAATAGGCGGCGAGCCCCCGGCCGAGGCGCGGCCAGCCGATCTCCGCCAGCCCCTTGCGCAGCGTGTACATGGGGCCGCCGGAGACGACGCCGTCGGCATCGATCTCCCTATAGCGAACGGCGAGCATGCACTCGGCGAACTTCGTCGACATGCCCAGGAACCCCGCAACCACGAGCCAGAAGAGGGCGCCGGGGCCGCCGACGGAGATCGCGATGGCGACGTGGGCGATGTTGCCGACCCCCACCGTGCCCGAGATGGCGGTGGTGAGGGCCTGGAAGGGCGTAAGCTCGCCAGGTGCCCGTGCGTCGGAGAAGTCGCCCCGCACGATACGGATCGCGTGGCCCATGCCACGCAGGTTGATGAAGCGCAGATAGACCGTGAAGAAGAGCGCGCCCGCCACCAGCCAGGCGACGATCAACGGCACCTCGGCATCTCCGATCGGGACCGCGAGGAAGACGGCGTCGGAGAGCGCCTTCGCGAGGGGTCGGAAGGCGGCATCGATGGCGTCGTCGATCATGGTCCCCCCGCGCGGGCGCCCGGGCCCGGTGGCCGGAGAATAACCGCCCTCTGGGCAAAGCGCGCTAGCCTCTCCTGTGGCACGAGGCCCACTGAAGAAAGGAGCCAGCGAAGATGATCGACGCAAACCACATCCGACAGGTCTACGACCGCTACCCCGCAATGGTCACCAAGGGCGACGTCGAGGGGATCGTGGCCCTCTATGCCGCGGACGCCACCATCGAGGATCCCATCGGCTCGGAGCTCCATCGCGGCACCGACGCCGTCCGCGCCTTCTACCAGGCCAGCGCCGGTACCATCACCATGAAACGAACTGGCCCCACCCGCGTGGCGGGCCTCGAGGCCGCCGCCCCACTGGTGGTCTTGATGGGGCCGGAGGGACCGGAACAGAAGGCCCTCGATATCATCAGCACCATGATCTTCGACGAAGAGGGCAAGATCGCCTCCATGCGGGCCTACTGGAATTTCCAGGCCATGCGGCCTGCCAACGAAGAGCCCGCCTGAGGGCGCCGGGGCCTCTGGCCACGCCGGCCGGTTTGCGTGTAGACTGCCCGGCCAGACAAGAAGAAAAGGGGGTAACGATGACTCGCACCGCAACAGCTTTCCTGGTCGGATTCGCCGCCTGTGGCTTTCTGCTCGCGACGGTCGCGGCGAAGTGGTCACCCACCAAGCCCGCACCGACGCTCGACGTCTACTACCCGGGGAGCGAGTCCATCGCCTCGGACGAGATGCGGGTCGTCGCCCTCGGAACAGGTATGCCGAGCCCCCGGCCGAAGCAGGCCGCGGCCTGCTGGCTCGTCGAGCTGGGCAACGGGGACAAGTTCCTCTTCGACCTCGGCGCCGGCTGCCACGAGCGCCTGGCCGCCCAGAAGATCCCCTACGACTACATCGACAAGGTCTTCATCGGGCACCTGCACGTCGACCACATGGGCGACCTGCCCAGCTTCTGGCTCGGCGGGACCACGATGAACCGCCTCACCCCGCTGCGGGTCTGGGGGCCGAGCGGCCACGCCCCCGAGTACGGCACAGCCCACGCGCTGGATCTGATGCAGCAGATGTACATCTGGGACATCGGAACGCGCGGGGGTGTCATCGACTTTCGCGGCGGCGAGCTGGAGGTCACCGAGTTCCCCTTCGACGGCGTGAACGCGGTGATCTACGAAGAGAACGGCGTGGTGATCCGCAGCATTCCCGCGGTCCACGGGCTGGACGGCGCCGTGAGCTTCATCCTCGAGTGGAAGGGCCTCAAGTTCGTCTACGGGAGCGACACGATTCCCAACAAGTGGTACGTCGAGCACGCCAAGGGGGCCGACTTCGCGGTCCACGAGTGCTTCCTGCCGCCGCCCCTGCTGGTCACGAAGCAGGGCTTCGCGCCCCAGGAGGCCCTCATGGTCGGGACCCAGGGCCACACCTCCCCCGAGCAGTTCGGCAAGGTGATGTCCCTGGTGAAGCCGCGCCTCGCCGTCGGCTACCACTTCTTCAACGACTTCGACATCGAGCCCGAGGTGCGCAGACGGGCCCGGAAGACCTACGACGGCCCCCTCGACCTCGCCACGGACTACATGGTGTGGAACGTAACCAAAAAGGAAATCCGCACCCGCATGTCCGCCATCGACGAGGATATCTGGCCCGGACCCGCCCTCAAGAAGAAGAACCCGCCGGACACGAGCAAGGTCATCCCCTTCTCGGATTTCACCAAGTCCGGGGTTCTCGCCTTCCCCGAGGTCGTGCAGCCCCTCTTCGACGAAATCAACGAGAAGTACGGGACGGACATCAAGCCGATCTTTGCCGAGTAGGGCGCCGAAGCGGAGGGAAGGAACTTCCTTTGGACCTAGAAGCCGTCGCTCATGACACCTTCCAGGAGCGGGTCGGCGAGCGCTTCACGCTCTCCGGCCCGGGCGGGGAGACGGCAGAGCTGGAGCTTGCCGAGGTGACCCCACGCGGGCAGGCGCCCGAGGAGGGCGGCGGGCGCCAGGCCTTCTCGCTGCTCTTCGCAGGGCCCATCGAGCCCGTATTCGAACAGCGGGTGTATCGGCTCGACAACGATCACCTGGGAAGCATGGAGCTCTTCCTGGTGGCCCTGGGTCCCAGGGACGGCCGAATGGAGTACGAGGCGATTCTCAACTGATCGCCGCAGGGCTCAGGACTCGCCCTGCCCGTCCGGCGCCCAGTGCATGAGCTTGTAGACGCCCACGTCGGCATGGTCGCGAAAGCCCATTCGCGCGTAGAGCCGCCGGGCGGGATTGTTCTCCTCGACGTGCAGGCTGACGAAGCGGCCGCTGGCCCCGGCCTCGTCGAGCACGTCCTGCACGAGGCTCCGCCCGATGCCCCGGCCCCGAAAGGCCCGAAGCAGCGCGACGTCCATGATGCGGATCTCCTTCTCCATCGGCTCCACGTAGTAACGGCCGATGGGGTAACGGCCGATGGGACGCCCCTCCTCGAGGACGAGGTCGTAGCGCGCGCCGGGATAGTGCTCGTGGTAGTGACGGTGCTGCAGCTCGAACTGGCTGCGCAGGAAGGCCTCCTTCTGCGCGTCGGTCCAGGTCGTCACCTGTGCGACCTCGTCCTCCCGCGAGCTGGCGTAGACCTGGTAGAGGAACTCGAGGTCGCTCTCGGGACCTTCGTGGCGGGCAGGCTGCAAGGTGATGCCGGGCCGCGACGTGAGGCGACCGCGCGTCATGCGCTCCATTGCGACGCTACCTCGGCGAGCCGGATCAGCTGCGCGATGGATAGAGTCCGACCAGCGCGATGATGAAGCTCATGGTCAGATAGGGCTGGATATTGTCGTGAGCCTGGTTGCCGCCCGTCGAGCCGACCATGCCGGGCGCCATGTCGACCAGGGTACCCGGGCTGGCATACATGGGGGCGGCGCCCATTCCCCGGGTGTTCGTGGGGTTCGCGGCTTCCGCGGTCGGAAAGCCCTGAGGCGCGTGGCTGTGCGACGGCATCTGGGCTGACGTCAGTGTGGCGGTCTTCGCACCGACCTTTTCACCAAGCCTCCGGCTCGTGAGGCCGGGGCCTCTACCGGGGTGCATGGGCGCCCTGCCTTGCATGTTGGGCAGCGCGGTGGTGGTGCGGCCGTCTCCTCCGTAGGTAGTACCGATGAGAGAGAAGAGCGCGGTGTTCTGGGAGACGGGGAGGAGCTGGCCGTCGCAAAAGGCCCAACCCCGGGGTGCAAAATTTCCCGCGAAAATCTTGATTTCAGCGATGAAAGGCTCCGACATGCTGCTTCCTCTCTGGTGGCTCTCTTCCGTTGGCTCGCTTCCGTTGGCTCGCTTGCCTGGCTCCCGATGACCGTTCTACTGGCGCGATGGATAGACTCCGAAGAGTGCGACGATGAAGTGGACGCAGAGCGTCGGCATCATGTTGTCGTGGGATCCCCCGCCGCCCGTCGAGGTCGTCCCCTCGGAGGACATGGCGATCGGCGTGCCCGAGCCGTAGATGTTGGAAGAGGTCGGGGTGGCGGTGGTGTGGGTGGCCGGGTCTGTATCCTCGGCGGGATCGGACGAGGCGCTCCACGTGTGGGTGTGGGACGGCAGCTGGTTGGTGGTGACGGTCACCTTCTCGCTGCCGCCCTTGCTACCGATGTTCCGGCTCGAGAGGCCGGGGCCGTTTCCGAAGTGGATCGGAACGCGACCGCGCATGTCCGGCAGGCCGAAGGTCGTGCGGCCATCGCCGCCATAGATGGTGCCGAAGAGGCTGAAGAGCGCGTCGTTCTGGCTGACCGCGAGCAGCTGGCCGTCGCAGTACGCCCAGCCTCGCGGTGCGAAGTTGCCCGCGAACATCCGAATCTCACCGACGAAGGGCTCTGACATTGGGAATCTCCTGGGTTTCTCTTCCCGGGCTCCTGGCGCCCCGGAGCGCCTTCAGTTGCGTGAGGGGAAGAGGCCTTGCAGTGCGATGAAGAAGTTCAGGGTGGTGAAAGGCTGCATGTTGGGGTGGGGCTGACCGCTTCCCTCGTTGCCCAGGGCCGCCGAAGCCATCTGCTGCGGGCTCGTCAAATCCCCATAGGGCGTGATCGAGAACTGGCTTCCCTGGCTGACGCCGAGCAGCTTGCCCGACGGATTGATGCTCGACACGCTCTCGCTGGTCGCCCTGGCGCCGTGCTCGTGGGAGGGAATCTGGCCCGTCGTGAGCGAAACGCCCTCCTGGCCCGATTTGTTGCCCAGGTTGAAGCCGTCGCCCTCGTGGATCGGCGTACGCCCGCGCAGCTCGGGCAGCGCGAAGCTGGTCCGCCCGTCGCCGCCGTAGGTGGTTGCGAGGAGCGAGTAGAGCGACTGGTTCTGATTGATGGGCAGGATCTGCCCGTCACAGGCCGCATATCCGCGCGGCGGGAAGTTGAAACCTGCGATCTTGATCTCGGCGAGAAAGGGCTCGGACATGGAGCAGCTCCCGGGTCTTCGGCGCCGTGCGGGGCGCCCTGGAAAGTCGAATCAGTCTCAGGCAGCGCCAGCGCAGGCCGCGACGAAGGGCCGGTAGATGCTGAACGACGCTTCGTAGTAGCTCCCGTCCCCGTCCGAGCCCGCCGGCTGCAGGTGCAGATGGTAGTAGGGGCCCGTGGGCGGCGCGACGGCGTAGATGCCCTCGTCGATCTCGGCGTGGGGAGAGCCGCGAAAGCGCACCGTGAACTGCTCGGCCCGCGGCGATAGGTCGTGGGCAATCACCTCGACCAGCTCGAAGGCGTGCCAGGTATCGGCCGAGACGGTGAACCACTGACCGGTGCGATCCTCGTAGTAGCGCTGGGTGAACTCGGGCCCGTCCGCCCGGGCGGGCTCGCCCGCGAAGAACGCGATGGGGCCCAGCGCCGCCGCCGCGAGCGTCGCCGTGCTGCCCTTGAGGAAGCGGCGCCGCGGGATTCTACAGCGCTCGATCGGTCGTTCCGAGTCTTCCATCTCTACACTTCCTCCATCGGCTCTACCCGGTGCTGCCTTCGGCGAGCTCCGAGCACGATCAGACCCAGGCCGAGCAAGGCGCCCGTCCCGGGCTCGGGTACGACCTCGAAGGCGATCAGCTCGCTGACGTAGCTGCTCCCATCGCGCAGGACGCGGTCGCTCGCCCGCACCTCGAGAACGTGGCTCCCCGGCCCGAAGAGGGCCAGAAGCTCTGGAAGCTCCACCAGCTGGGAGCCCGTGGCAATCAGCTCCAGCAGGCCCACGAAGGCCGCGCCATCGAGCAAGAGCTCCACCTCGACGAGCTCGAAGTCCACGAGGCCCAGAGCGTTGATCGCGAGATCCGCGTCCTGGACATCGAGCTCGAAGAGAATGCCATCGTCGATCACCGGAGTCGCCAGGGCCGTCGCAATGGTGGTCAGGTCGTTCGTGTAGCTCACCATGACGATGTCCGTGCCGCCGTCGAAGCCCGTCAGGTCTTCGCTGACGCCGACCTGCCAGGTCGCAATGTCCGTGGTGCTGCGCAGCCCGGAATTCACGATGCCGACGGTCTTGTTCACCTTCTCGACCGTGCGCGTGCCGCTGGGCGGCGGCGCGACGATGATGTTCGGGCGCTCCGCATCGGCGTCGGCCCCGACGAGGGCCGTATCGGTGGCACCGCCCTCGACGCTGCCGAGCAGGCGCCAGTCGTGGGTCAGGAAATCCTCCTTGTCGGTCCGTGCCGCCCCGAGGTCGTTGTCCTGCCAGGTGCCATCGCCATTGCGGAAGGTTCCGCCGTCGGTGGTCACGCTCTGCACGCCGACGCTGTACGCGAGATCCGCGCCCGCTTCGGCGACGACGGGCACCGCGTCGAAGTAGGAATTGATCGAGCGGATCACCATGCCAAAGCTGCTGGTGCGAATCTGGGCCACGCCGCTGGCCGTCGGCACCGGGATGCCGTCTCCCGGATCGATGTTGGCGATCTCCGTCTGCATCTGGACGAAGTTCCCGCCGGGCCCGAAGCTCGACGACTCCATCTTGAAGCCCAGCACGTTCGTCCCGGCCGCGTCCGTGAAGTGGACCTGAGGTACCGGGCTGGGGAAGGGATCGCCGGGAAAGTTACCGTGACTGAATTCGTCGCTGGCGTAGATGAAAGGCGTCCCCGTGTCCATGCCTTCCAGGGGAATCAGGACATCGAGGGAGTTGCCGTTGGAGACCAGCCCGCCTCCGCTGGGGGGCGCGCCGCCGCCGGCCAGATCCACGCTGTAGTAGGTGAAGCCGTTGACCGTGGTCTCGGTGACGGGCGTGACGTCTGGATCGTAGGTCGTCTTGACGACGAACTTCTGCCCCTTGGCGAGCCCTGTGCCAGAGCCGGGCGCGGCGCTTCCCGGATTCGTCGACCAGATACCGATTACCGTGAGGTCGATGGGAACCGCGCTAGCGCTCTGCACCGGCAGGAAGGCGGCAACCAATAACAGGTGCCGAAACGTAAGCCTTCTCATCGAGAATCCCCTGGGTACGGAATCCCCTTCCCGTACCCTTTTTATCACATGTGGACGCTGAGGGGTAGGGATATCGAGGTTGCGGCCGGGCAAAGATGCCGGAGGTCACCCGCGCCGATCCGCGGGCGCTTCCCGCTCCCAAGCGCGTTTCGCGTCTGGAATCGGGCGAGTCCGAGCCGCCATGCGATTCGCTGAGGCCACACTCGAGGGATGGGTGGTAGGCTCGGTCGAGTCAGAGGAGGACGCCCATGGACTCGGAACCCCGGACCGGCCACTACGTGATCGCCGATTCCCCCGATGCCTACGAGACCGAGCGCCTCGGCCTGCTGGAGGCCCGCAGCGATCCCCTGACCCGCACGCATCTCGCGCAGGTGGGGATCGCCGAAGGCTGGTGCTGCCTCGAGGTGGGCGCGGGACGCGGCTCCGTTGCACGCTGGATGGCAGAGCGCGTCGGCCCCTCCGGCCACGTCGTCGCCGCGGACCTCAATCCGCGCTTCTTGTGGGAGCACGCCGGCCCCAACCTCGAAGTGCGCGAGCACAACGTGATCGAGCAGGACTTCGAGACGGAGAGCTACGACCTCGTCCACTGCCGCGCCCTGGTGATGCACCTCTCGCAGCCCGAAGAAGTGCTGCGCCGCTTCGCGGCCGCGCTGAAACCGGGCGGCTGGCTCGTCGTCGAAGAAGGCGATTTCGGCAGCTTCGCGGCGGTGGATCCGAGCCACCCCGGTGCGGGGGACTTCGACCGGGTCACGCGCAGCATGTGGGACTTCCTCAGCCAGCACGACCTCATGGACGGTTACTTCGGACGCAAGCTGGCCGGGCTCTTCGAGCGCACGGGGCTCGAGGCAGTGGGCAACGAGGGCTTCGTCCACGCCGATCGCGGCGGCTCTCCCCTGGCGCGCTTCTGGCAGCTCTCCATCGACGTCCCGGGCAGCGAGTTGCTCACGAAGGCGGGCGTGGTCACCCGCCCGCAGATCGACGCCGTGCTGGGGCTCCTCGGCGACCCCGCTTTCGAGTTCGTCGGCACCACCCTCTACGCGGCGTGGGGACGCAAGCCGCTGGCCACTTGATCGGGAGCCTGGAGCAGGTTCCTCTCCTCTTTGAAGCTCAAGGCTGTGAAGCTCCAGGCTCAAAGGTACCGGTTCACGAGATTTTCGAGCTGCTCCTGCCTGCCCGACACGGGCTCGGGCTCCAGGCCCGCCTCGTCGACGCGCCGGGAGAGCGCGGCCAGATCGAGCTCGCCGGCCAGGATCGCCTTGCCGAGGCCAGCGGACCAGCCCGCGTAGCGTTCCTCGCGCAAGGCATCGAGCTCACCGTCTTCCAGCATGCGAACGGCGTTGAGCAATCCGCGGGCCAGGGTGTCGATGCCGCCCACATGGGCGTGGAGCAGATCCTCGGCATCGATGCTCTGGCGCCTCAGCTTGGCGTCGAAGTTGAAGCCCCCGCTCGCGAGGCCGCCGCCGCGCAGGATGGAGTGCAGGGCGAGGGTGCTCTCCTCCGCGCTATTGGGGAACTGGTCCGTATCCCAGCCCAGCAGAGGATCGCCCCGGTTGATGTCGAGGCTGCCGAAGAGGTCGTTCGCCAAGGCGTACTCGATCTCGTGCTGGAAGCTGTGGCCGGCCAGGGTGGCGTGATTGACTTCGATGTTGAGCTTGACCTCCCCTTCGAGCCCGAACTTGCGCAAGAAGGCGTGGACGGCCGCAGAGTCGAAGTCGTACTGGTGCTTGGTGGGTTCCATGGGCTTGGGCTCGATCAAGAGCGTGCCCGCGAAGCCGATCTTGTGCTTGTGCTCCACGACGAGCTGCATGAAGCGACCGAGCTGCTCGATCTCGCGGCGCATGTCGGTGTTGAGCAGGGTGTCGTAGCCCTCGCGGCCGCCCCAGAGCACGTAGTTCGCGCCACCCAGGCGATGGGTGGCCTCGAGAGCCTGCTTCACCTGGTGGGCCGCCCAGGCGAAGACCTCCGGGTCCGGATTCGTCGCCGCCCCGGCCGCATAACGGGGATGGCCGAAGAGGTTCGCGGTGCCCCAGAGCAGGCCCACGCCGCTGCGCTCCATGGCGGCCTCGGCCAGGGCGATCATGTGATCGAGGTTCGAGCGGGTCTCGGCCGGGCTCGCGCCTTCGGGCGCAATGTCGCGGTCGTGGAAGGTGAAGAAGGGAACACCGAGCTTCTCGAAGAGCTCGAAGGCCGCCGCGAGCTTGCACTCGGCGAGCTCGAGGGGCGGATCCCCTCTGCCCATCCAGGGCCGCTCGAAGGTGCCGTCGCCGAAGACGTCGCTGCCCGGCCAGCAGAAGCTGTGCCAGTAGCAGACTGCGATGCGCAGGTGCTCCGCCATCGTCTTGCCGAGCAGCTCGCGACCGGCGTCGTAGAAGCGATAGGCCAGGGGCTCCGTGCTCTCGGGGCCGCGATACTCGATGGGTGCGAGGTCGGGAAGAAAGGGCTGGCTCATGGAAGCTCCTCGGGGCTCGGGTCTGGGGAAGGCACCGCTCACTCGGGAGCGGGATCGAGGCTGGGAAACTGCTCGCGCAGCGCCGCGTAGAGCTGCTTGTAGAGCGCGTAGCGCGGCCGGCAGCGCGCTGCGAGCTCGGCGTCGGGCTCGATCACCCGCTCGACGGGGGGCGGCGCGCAGCACGCCGCCACCGATTCACCCGTTGCGGCCATGCGCCCGAGTCGCGCGGCGCCGAAGGCGGGGCCCACCTCGGCCTCGGCGAGATAGTGGAGCGGCCGCCCCAGCACCGAGGCCAGGATCCGGCCCCAGGTGCCGCTGCGCGCCCCGCCGCCAATGACCGCGACCTCTCCGATGTCGGAGCCGCCGGCGAGCAGCGCCGCCTGGCCGTCGGCGAGGGCGAAGGCCACGCCTTCGAGAACGGCCCGCCCCAGCTCGGCCCGGCCGTGGTCGTGGGAGAGGCCGAAGAAGACCCCCTTGGCGTGGGGATCGTTGTGGGGCGTGCGCTCGCCCGATAGATAAGGAAGGAAGACGGGCCCCGCAGCGTCGGACTTTGCTCTTTCGACGGCGTCGATCTCGCTGAGCAACGCGGCCTCGTCCCGTGCCCCGGTGAGCGCGCTCACCCAGGACAAGCAGCTCGCCGCGGACAGGATCACCGACATCTGGTGCCAGCGGCCGGGCAGGCAGTGGCAGAAGGCGTGAACCGCTTCGCCGGGATTGGGCGCGTAGCGATCTCCGGCGACGAAGAGCACGCCCGAGGTACCCAGGGCCAGCAAGGCCTGGCCGGGCTCCACCACCCCGACCCCAATTGCACCCGCCGCCTGGTCACCGCCGCCGCCTGCGATCACGACCCCGGGCTGCATGCCCCAGCGCCGGGCGAGCTCGCCCCGCAGCTCGCCCGTGGGCTCGGAGCCCTCGTGGAGACGCGGCATGGCGCTCTGCTCGAGGCGGGTGGCCTCGAGCATCGCCGGCGACCAACGGCGCTCCGCCACGTCGAGCCACAGGGTTCCCGACGCGTCGGACATCTCGCTGGCATGGTCGCCGCTGAGGCGCAGGCGCAGGTAGTCCTTGGGAAGCAGCACCTTCGCGACCCGGGCGAAGAGCTCGGGCTCGTGCTGCGCGACCCAGACGAGCTTGGGCGCCGTGAAGCCCGGCATGGCGAGGTTGCCCGTGATGGCGTGCAGATCGGGCGCGCGGCGCTCGAGCTCCCGGCAGGCCTCGCCGCTGCGGCCGTCGTTCCAGAGGATGGCGGGCCGCAGCACGCGATCGGCCGCGTCCAGCAGGGTGGCGCCGTGCATCTGCCCCGAGAGCCCGATGCCCCGCACTCCCGCGAGCTCTCGGCCATTGCGCTGGGCGAGTCCGTCCAGCGCCTCGCAGGTCGCCCGCCACCACGCCTCGGGATCCTGCTCGGACCAGAGGGGCTGGGGTCGCTCCACCGCGAGGGGCACCGTCGCGTGTGCGACCACACGATCCTCGTCGTCGGCGATCACCGCCTTCACGCTCGAGGTGCCGAGGTCGATCCCCAGGAACAAGGTCGCGCCTCCCCTTTCTACCCCCGCTTCTACCCCCGCTTCAGCCCCCGCCTTCCGCGGGGCCGGCGCCCTCCCCTTCGAGCACGGCAGCCTGCAGCAGGCGCCGCTTGCGCCGGATGAGAGCGAGATTGCGCATATAGATGGCCGCATTGGGGAGATAGGCGAGAGTGAACACCAGGTTCTTCAGATGGATGGCATAGAGGAGCAGGATGAAGGAGCCCACGATGCTGAGGTACCAGAAGATCTCGGGCACTACGCTCTCGCCGGCGCGCTCCGAGGCGATCCACTGGACCAGGAAGCGCGAGGCGAAGGTCGCATTGCCGAGCAGCCCGAAGGCGAGCCACCAGGGCGTGTCGGTCCAGTCCATCATGCTGTGCTTCTCCCTCCGGCTCTCGTCCGGCTTGCGCAACCGCACGCTGCGCGATCTGTCATCGGTCTCTCTACCATTTGCCCCAGCCCGGCGCCGTGAGGCGAACGGCCGCCTCCGCGGCCGCCAGGCGCAGGCGTGCATCGGGCGCAATGGCATCCTCGCGCAAGCAGGCCTCGGCGAACTTGATGGCGTGCTCCTGTAACGAGCAGGCCGCACGGTAACGAATCTCGTCCACATTCTCGGAGACCTTTTCGATCTCCATGTCGGGGTTCTCGATCGTCACCTCCTGCCCCGGGGCGCCCGGGACCCGGGCCGAGACGGCGTGAAGAGCCGCCGCGACCTGGAGGGCGGCGCCCAGGCCGCGGCGCAGGTCCGCCTCGGCGAGATAGGGAGCGACGAGGCGCAAGGCGCTGGGCCCCGTGACGGCATGCACGTAGGCGATGCGGGCGTGGAGGTTCTCGAGGTAGAGCCCCGCCGCACTCGCACACAGAGCGCTCAGGAATGCACCGGGATCCGCGCAGGAGAGGTCCACGGACTCGATGCTCGCAACGAAGAGCGGCTCGTCCACGAGACGCCGCATGGCGCCGGAGAGCAGCAGGCCGCCGCGCCGCTCGAGGGGAAGCGGGACGATGCCCTCCAGCACCTCCGCGGGCCCGCGACCGGCCTGTGGGCGGGCACCCGGGTGCCCCGGCAAGCCCTCGTAGCAGCCGGCCCAGTAGGCGAGCCCGAAGGCAAGCTCGCGCCGGCGCGCGGGGGTCTCCTCCGCCTCGAGGGCGCGCACCGCGTGGGCGGTGCGCAAGAGGCCGTGGGTCGCAGCACCGGCGAGGCCCGGGACCAGGCGGGGCAACGCCTCACGCAGCAGGTCGCGCCACTTGCGACCCTCCAAGCGCGCCTCGTAGGTGGCGAGCCAGTCGGGCAGGCGCTCCCGGCAGCCGAGCGCGGCCGCCTGCTCGGCCTCGTCCATGGGAGTGCCCCTGCGCAGGTCGGGAAGCCGAGCCGCATAGCTGTGCACCAGGCCCGTCACCAGGGCCGAGTGCCCCAGGGCCACCAGGGCCTCGGCCGCCATGGGACCGTGGTTGCTGAGGCCCTCGCCGTACTCGAAGTCTGCCAGCTGGAAGCGCTCGAGCGCCTGGTCGAGATCCGTCACGCTCGTCCTCCGAGGCCGTCCGCCGCTTCGGACGCCCTACGCGCATTCGGGGCCGCGCGCCGCGCCCCATGGTAGCGGGCCCATCTCCGGTCAAGGGGGCGGGGCAAGGGACCGGCTCCTGGGCTCCACCGCCAGGGCCGTACGCTAGAGTCCCTCTCTTGCCGCCGGCGCGGCTCTTCGCGCCGCAGCCAGCGGCGAGCCCCCGAAACGAAGAGCCCTGCAAGGGCCGAAAAACGAGAAGAAGACAAAGACATGGCAAGCCCCGTCACCTCCGAGCAGGTCCTCGACGCGCTGCGGCCCATCGTGGACCCCGACTTCAACAAGAGCATCGTGGACCTCGGCTTCGTAAAGGACATCCGCGTCGAAGGCGGCCGGGTCTCCTTCGAGATCGAGCTCACGACTCCCGCCTGCCCGGTCAAGGCCGAGTTCGAGCGCGCCGCCATCGAACGCGTCGAGGCCCTCGACGGTGTGAGCGAAGCGGCGGTCAGCATGACGGCCCAGACCCGCAACACCACCTCGCTCCATGCCCCTAGCGCGGACGTGCTGCCGGGCGTCCGCAACACCATTGCGGTGGCGTCGGGCAAGGGCGGCGTCGGCAAGAGCACCACCGCGGTGAACCTCGCGCTTGCACTGCACCGCCAGGGCGCCAGCGTGGGCATCATGGATTGCGACGTCTACGGCCCCTCGCTTCCCCTGCTCATGGGCGTCGACGGGCGGCCCCAGGCCGTGGACCAGAAGATCCTCCCCCTCGAAGGCCATGGCATCAAGCTCATGTCCATGGGCTTCTTCCTCACCGACGACTCGCCCGTGATCTGGCGCGGCCCCATGGTGCACGGCCTCATCAAGCAGTTCCTCACCGACGTGATCTGGGGCGACCTCGACTACCTGGTCCTCGACCTGCCGCCC
This sequence comes from Deltaproteobacteria bacterium, assembly GCA_019310385.1. GTDB lineage: Bacteria > Myxococcota_A > UBA9160 > UBA9160 > UBA4427 > JAFDEK01. Next base: position 9,969 of record JAFDEK010000053.1, on the reverse strand, counting down.
GGGACCGGCGATGCAGCCCTCACCCTCACCCAGCAGGCCCCCCTGTCCGGGGCGGTCATCGTGACCACGGCGAACGACCTCTCCCTCATCGATGCCCGCAAGGGCTTGCAGATGTTCGACAAGGTCGACGTGCCGGTGCTGGGCATCATCGAGAACATGTCCTACTTCACGCCCCCGGACCTGCCGGACCGCAAGTACTACATCTTCGGCCAGGGAGGTGGGAAGCGGATCGCCGCGGAGCTGGGCGTCGATTTCCTGGGCGAGCTCCCCATCGACCCGCGGGTGGTCGAGAACGGAGATCTCGGCCGGCCCATCGTGATGAGCGAGCCCGAGTGCGACGTCTCGCGGACCTTCGTCGAGCTGGCCGGCACCCTGGCACGCAAGCTCTCGGTGATCGCCAGCAAGGGGGCCGAGGTGGCGGATCCCAGCATCACCTTCATCCAGAGCTGATCGCAGCCAGAGCCCGAGAGGCGGTCACGGCAGAGCCACGAAGGAGGAGATTGGCATGTCCGAATCGATCCTGTCCGGCAAGACCGCAATCGTCACCGGCGCCTCGAGCGGCATCGGCCGCGCCATCGCGGAGAAGCTCGGCGGCGCCGGCGCCCACATCTTCCTGGCCGGCCGCTCGCCCGAGCCCATGGAGACCTCGAAGAAGAAGATCGAGGCCGCCGGCGGCCGGGCCACGCTGCAGCGCCTCGACGTGCGCGACGTGAAGCAGGTGCGGGACCTCGTGGCCGGCGCCGTAGCGGAGACCGGGCGCCTGGACGTCATGGTGAACAACGCCGGCCTCTCCCACCCCTCCTCCATTGCCGACGGCGAGCCCGACGACTGGCGCGAGATGCTCGAAACCAACGTGCTCGCCCTGCTGGTGGGCTGCCAGGCGGCCATCCGCGCCATGCGCGAGTGCGGCTCCGATGGCCATATCGTGAACATCTCCTCCATCGCGGCCCTGCGGCCCGACTCGGGGGTCTATGGCGCCACCAAGCACGCGGTGAACTGCATCTCCGCGACCCTGCGTGGCGAGCTCGAAGAGGACTCGATCCGCGTCGTCAACGTGATGCCCGGTGCCGTCGCGACCAACTTCGCCCGCAACTTCGACCCGGAGTTCCTGGCCGGCTTCATCCAGGCCACCGGCTCCCAGGTCGAAGTAAAGAAGGGCGAGAAGCTACCCGACGACGTGCTGGACGCCTTGCAGCCCAAGCTCGAGCAATTGCTCGGCGCGCCCGAAGACATCGCCAACGCGGTCCTCTATGCGGTGAGCCAGCCCATCAACGTGAACGTCGCCGACATCGTCGTGCGACCGGCCAAGCAGCTCAACCTCTGAGCGGCGTAGCCGCGATGGCCCATTGCAGTCCGAAGGACTGAACGCTGAGCGGCTACGCCGCTCAGCGTTCCTGTTGGCCGTGGAGCAGCTCCTCGTAGAGAACGGGAGCGGGGCCAATGGAGCCTGTAGTGATCTTCTCGACGTACTCCGCATACTCGAGTCGAGGGACCTCGACACCCTGCGGAGGCTCGAAGAAGGCGTCAGTGACGTCCAGCCCGCGTCTCCAGTTCATGTAGCGGACGACGGTGGACTGGCCCGTCTTGCGATTGTAGGTCTCCACGCTCACCGGGATCCGCGGCTCGCTCCGGGTGACGAGAATCTCCCGGCGACCCGCCTTGTCGGTCACGCGATAGACGTCATAGCCGACGCCGCCCAGCTCCCGGCTGCGCACCTTCTCGCCGCCGTCGCGCACGAGCGCTTCGAACTCCCGGCCGAAGGGCCGACCCCGCGCGGCGTCCTCGGACATGGCTCTCTCGCTACGCCCGATCTCGATGCCCGTTCCGCTCACTACATTGATGATGTAGTAGCTCCCGGCGTTCACGATGGTCGCGATGCGGTGCCCCTCGACGATGGTCTCCGCCCGAAAGAGGGGGCCCTTCGACCAGTAGTGAACACCGAGGATTCCACGCTCGGTCTCCGACAGTGTCGACACGTACCAGGTGTTGGGTACGACCTCAGCGGTCGCGGCCTCCTGCGACTTCGTCGCCTTCGCTGCCTTTTCCGCGTCCTCGGCCTTCTTGTCGGCGAGGGCCGGGGGCGCGAGAAGAGTCAGCAGCAGCGTCGGGAGGAGCCCGCGGCGCCACGGTCCGAAGGCAGCACGGGAAGATCGATTGCGATTCATTGGACTTCGGGTACTCCAGCTTTCCGGTACTCGAGATCGCCTGCCCCGGGGTGGGAGATTGTTGCAGAAGCGGCGCTGCGCGCACCGTCGCCTCCTGGCGGGCCGGCACCCAGGCTCCCGAGGCCCGCGATCACCCGCCCCTCCATCCAATCCGGCCGCGCGACCCCGAGCAGGGCGAGAAGGGTCGGCGCCACGTCGACGGCGCGCACGCTCGCAAGACTCACCCCCGGCGCAATGCCCCGGCCCGCGGCAACGAACAGGGCCCCCATGTCGGGATGCTCCGGCCGATAGCCGTGAAAGCCGGCTTCTCGCTGCTCCCGCTTCAGCACCATGGCACTTCCCCGGGGCGACCAGACCACCACGTCGCCAAAGCGGGGGTGGGCGACGCGAAGCTCGGGCTCGGCGTCGGGCCGGAAGCGCGCCTCGAGGCCCAGCCCCTGGGCGATCTTCACCACCCGCGCGGCGTCAACGCGCCGCGCGTCCTCGTCCTTCGCCAGAAGGTAGACCTGGGCGAAGCCCCCTATTCCCACCACCCACGCCTTCAGGCCGGCCTGCTCGAGAGCCCCGTCCAGGTCGACCCGGTGAGAGGCACTCGCCATGCCGTGGTCCGAAACTACGAAGACGGTCGTGCTCGGCCACAAGCCCCGCTCGGCAATGCCCTGGATCAGGGCCGCGACGGCGGGCTCCTGGCGTGCCAGGCTGCGGCGCGCGGGCTCCGAGCCCGGCCCGTGCTTGTGGCCGGGACCGTCGGCGCCCCGGAACCATGCCGTAACGAAGCGCGGCCGATCCCGGGTGTCGGCGAGGTCGAGCCAACCCAGAATGGTCCGCACCTTGGTCATCTCGGAAACGCCCTTGTCGAAGGGGCGCCAGTGACGGGGTCCCCGGCCGCTGCGCCAGGCCCCCTCGGAGCCGACCCAGTGAAAGGACGCACTCGGGATTCCCTCGGCGGCCAGTAGGGACCAAAGGGGCTCCACCTCGATCCAGCTCGGAATGTCGCGCTTGTCGAAGAGGCCGCGCTCGGCATCGTAGAAGGTGTTGTTCACGATTGCGTGGCGCTCGGGAGCCACCCCCGTCACCAGGGTAACGTGACTCGGAAAGGTGTTGGACGGAAAGGGAGGCACCAGGCGCTCCGCCACGGCGCCGCGGGCGGCGAGGGCTTCGAGGCTGGGGAGCAGTCCGGTGCCGAGGGCGTCCACGGGCCGGGTTCCGTCCAGGGAGATCATGATCACCGTGGAGGGGGGCTCCGCGGGGGTGGCCGCGGCGGTCGGAAGAGGACCGAGGAGGGCGGGCAGCAGGGCGAGCAGAAGGGCGGGCCAGCGCAGCCGCGCTCGCAGCCGCGGTCGTCGAAGCGATCTCTTTGGCATCGAACGGTCTGCCCCCCGGATCGCGGAGCTTACCCCGAATCCCCGGCGATCGATGCGGCCCCATCGCCAATCCGGGTTAACATCCGGCCCCATGCGCAGCGCACTCAGCATCGCGGGATCGGATCCCACGGGCGGCGCCGGGCTCCAGGCCGATCTCCAGGTGTTCAGCGCCTTCGGAGTCCACGGCGCGGGCGTCGTCTCGGCCCTGACGATCCAGGACAGCAGCAAGGTTCACCAGGTGCTCCCGGTCTTCCCCTCGGTGGTGCTCGAGCAGATCCGCGTACTTCTGCGCGACATTCAGCCCGCGGCGGTGAAGCTGGGCATGCTGGCCTCGGACGATGTCGTGCGCAACGTCGAGCTCGGCCTCGCCGTCCTGGCACCCGAAGTGCCCCTCGTCATCGACCCCATCCTCCTGGCCAGCGACGGCACGCCCCTGCTCGAGCGCCGCGCCTGGGGGTCCCTGATCTCGCTCTTCGAGCGCGCCGCCCTCGTCACGCCGAACTTGCGCGAGGCGGAGGAGCTCGCGGGCCGCGATGTCTCGACGCGCAAGGGCTGCGAAGCCGCGGCCCGGGTCTTCGTCGAGGAGCTGGGCTGCGCGGCGGTGCTCGTCAAGGGCGGCCACCGCAGCGGGGCCCCCGACGATCTCTTCGCCAGCCGCGAACACGACGGCACCCGCTTCGCGTGGCTCGCCGGCGAACGCATCGAGCTAGGCCCAGAGGGTGTCCACGGTACGGGCTGCGCCCTCTCGGCCGCGATCACCGCCGGGCTGGCCCTCGGCCAACCCATCGACAAGGCCGTGGACGAAGGCCGCAGCTTCGTCGCCGGGGCCCTTCGCGCCGCGGAAGCACCGGGGAGCGGGGCACGCTTTCTCGTCCGCCCTGCTCGTCCATGATTCAGCCCGAGAGCGCGGCAGAGCCCGGCACGGCGACGCGGGGCGCGAATGATCGAGCCGGCGAGGGCGAGCCCGCCGCCGAGTACGGCCGGCGTCTCACGCGCTGGAAGTCCGAGGCCGGCCGCTGGCGCGGCCACGAGGGCTGGCTCTCGCACCTGCGCCTCGCGGTCTTCCTCGCGGGCTTGATTCTCGGTTGGTTCGTCTTCGGGACCCACGATCTGGGCGCCCGCTGGCTCCTGCCGCCGGCCGCGCTCTTCCTCTCCCTGGTGATCGCCCACGACCGGGTGATCCAGAAGCGAAAGCGCGCCGAGCGCCGGGCGGAATTCTACGAGGGTGGCGTGGCGCGCCTGGAAGATCGCTGGGCCGGCCTCGGCGACGGCGGCGAGGGTTACGACGACGCGCGGCACCCCTACGCGACCGACCTCGACCTCTTCGGCGAAGGCTCGCTCTTCGAGCTCGTCTGCACCGCGCGAACACCGGCGGGCCGCGACACCCTGGCGAGCTGGCTCGCGGGCCCGGCCAGCGCCGAAGAGATTCGTGCGCGGCAGGAAGCCGTCATGGAGCTGCGCCCGCGTCTCGACTTGCGCGAGGATCTCGCCCTGCTCGGCGATGAGCTTCGCTCGCAGCTATCACCCGAAGCCCTGGTGCACTGGGGATCCGCGGCCGCGACGGACGCGCCCTCCCCCATTCCGCGGATCGTCGCGCCGCTGCTCGCCGCGCTGAGCGTGGCCGCCCTGGCGGCGTGGATCTTCCTCGGAGCCGGCCCCATCCCCTTGCTCGGAACCTTGATCGTCCAGGGTCTCTTCGCGTCGACTCTGCGCGGACGCGTACGAAGCGTGCTGGCCGGCGTCGATGGCCCCACCCGCGATCTTGCTCTGCTGCGCGGCCTCCTCACCCGCCTCGAAGCGGAGCCGGTCGAAACGCCGCGCCTGCGCGAGCTCGAGGCGACGCTGCGCACCGAGGGTCTACCCCCCTCGCGGCGCATCGCCCAGCTGCAGCGCCTGGCAGACCTTCTCGACGCCCGCCGCAACCAGTTCTTCGCGCCCTTCGGCCTGCTCCTGCTCTGGAGCACCCAGCTCGCACTCGCGCTGGAGTCCTGGCGCGTCCACTACGGGCCGGCCCTCGCGGGCTGGCTGCGAGCAGCCGGTGAGATGGAGGCACTGGCCGCCCTGGCGGGCTACGCCTACGAGCACCCGAGAGACATCTTCCCCGAGATCGTGGGCGAAGGGCCCGTCTTCGAGGGACGCGGCCTGGGCCATCCCCTGCTCCCCGAGGATCGCTGCATACGCAACGACCTCCATCTCGGTCCCGAGACCCTGGCCTTGGTAATCAGCGGCTCGAACATGTCGGGCAAATCGACCTATCTGCGTACGGCGGGCTGCAATGCGCTGCTCGCCTTCGCGGGTGCCCCGGTGCGCGCCGAGGCCCTGCGCATCTCGCCCCTCGCCATCGGGGCCTCGATCCAGATCGCCGACAACCTGCGCGAGGGGACCTCGCACTTCTATGCCGAGATCCAGCGCCTGCGCGGAGTCATGGACCTCACCGAGGGAAGCCTGCCCGTGCTCTTCCTGCTGGACGAGATCCTCCACGGCACCAACTCCCACGATCGGCGCATCGGCGCCAGCGCGGTGGTGCGCCAGCTGGTCGAACGCGGCTCCCTGGGGCTGGTCACCACCCACGACCTCGCCCTGTCGAAGATCGCCGACGAGCTGGCGCCCCGCATCGTCAACGTCCACTTCCAGGACCACCTGGAGGATGGCCGCATGTGTTTCGACTACACGCTGCAGCCGGGCGTGGTGAGCAAGAGCAACGCGCTCGAGCTGATGCGCAGCGTCGGCCTCGAAGTCTCCTAGCCAAGACCCGTACCCGAAGTCCCGTACACGAAGAAAGGAAACGAAGATGGGCCCCCTGGAAGGAATCAAGATCCTCGAAATCGCCGGCATCGGTCCCGGTCCCTTCGCCGCCATGCTGCTGGCCGACATGGGGGCCGAGGTGGTGCGTATCGATCGCCCGGGCGGGCAGGCCATCTCCTTCCCCGATCCCAACTACGACCTGCTCAACCGGGGCCGCCCCAGCGTGGCCATCGACCTGAAGAAGCCCGGCGGCACCGAGCTCCTGCTGCGCATGGTCGAGCAGGCCGACGCGTTGATGGAGGGCTTCCGCCCGGGCGTCATGGAACGCCTGGGCGTGGGACCCGAAGTGTGCCTCGAGCGCAACCCGCGCCTGGTCTACGGCCGCATGACGGGCTGGGGCCAGGAGGGCCCGCTGGCGCCCCGCGCCGGCCACGACATCAACTACATCTCACTGGGGGGCGCCCTCGAGCACATCGGCCGGGCGGGCCAGGCTCCTACGCCGCCCCTCAACCTGGTGGGCGACTTCGGCGGCGGCGGCCTCTACCTCGTCGTCGGCATGCTCTGCGCGCTGCTCGAGCGGGTGCGCTCGGGTCAGGGCCAGGTGGTGGACGCCGCCATGGTGGACGGCACGGCCTCGCTCATGACCGTCTTCCACGCCATCGACCAGCTCGGCGCCATGAACGAGCGCGGCCGCAACATCATCGACTCGGGCAGCCACTTCTACGACGCCTACGAGTGCGCCGACGGACGCTACGTCTCCATCGGCTCGGTAGAGCCCCAGTTCCACGCGGAGCTGCTCGCGCGCCTCGGCATCGACGACATCGAGCCCGCCCAGCAGATGGACGGCGAGGCCTGGCCCAAGCTGAAGGAGCGCTTCACGGCGCTCTTCAAGACGAAGACCCGGGACGAGTGGTGCGAGGTCTTCGAGGGCAGCGACGCCTGCTTCGCCCCGGTGCTCTCCCTCGCGGAGTCGCGCAAGCATCCCCACGCGGTGGCGCGAAACAGCTTCATCAGCATCGAGGGCGTCGAGCAGCCGGCGCCGGCCCCGCGCTTCAGCCGCACCCGCCCCGAGGTCACCCAACGCGCCGCCAGGGTGGGAGAGCACAGCGCCGAGGTGCTGGGCAACTGGGGCTTCTCTGGGGACGAGATCGAGGCGGCGAGGGAGGGCGGGATCATCAACGATTGACGGCTCCCGCCTACAGCTTTCGCGACGCCGATCTCGAATCTCCAATGCTGCGCGCGCTCAACTGGGCCGGCGCTCGACTGGCCGGCGCAGGTCTCGAGGTGCCGTCGCTAACGAGCGAAGCGATCATTCGCGCGGCCCAGAAGCGTGCGGGTAGTCAGGACCTCGGCGGGGACAGCTTCCGCGAGCCCCTCGAGTGTTATCTGCAGGCCGTGCGCGGAGAGGCCGACCTCAGCCTTTTCGGGCGGCTGGCCGTGAAAGGCATGCTCGTCGAGTCTCTGCGCAATCGCATCGAGCTGGCTCGCTGGGCGCGTGAGCATCCCGAAGTTCGCGACGAGCGGATCGAGGCGCCCTGGGTGATCGTCGGCCTGCCGCGGACGGGAACCAGCCTGCTCTCGATCCTGCTCAGCCTCGATCCAAATGCCCGCAGCTTGATGCACTGGGAGGGGGCAAGACTGATTCCGCCCCCGACGCTCGCCACGGCCGCCGAGGACCCGCGCATTGCCGAGTGCGCCAAAGAGCTGGGGCAGCTCCTCGAGCTCAACCCTGCCATCGGCGCGATGCACCCCTTCGGCGCGACGCTCGCCCAGGAGTGTGTGGCGCTGTTCATGTTCGACGTCCGGACCCTCGGTGTCGAAACCCAGGCCTACGTGCCGAGCTATGGACGCTGGCTTCAGAGCTGCGACATGGCCCCCGCCTACGCCCAGCACAAGCTGGCGCTCCAGGCTCTGCAGGCCGCCCAGCCGACGGCGCGTTGGGTGCTCAAGACGCCCAACCACCTGTGGTGTCTCGAGACGCTGCTCGAGAGCTACCCCGACGCGCGCATCATCTGGACCCACCGCGATCCGGGCAAGGTCATCACCTCCCTCGCGAGCCTGGTGAACGCACTGCAGCGTACGTTCACGAATCGTCGCGATCATCTCGCGACCGCGGATGAGTGGCTCGGCAAGTCTCGCTTCGCGATCGAGTCGGGCATGGCCTACGACGACCGCGCAGGTGGCGACTGGTGCCAACACCTGCGCTTCGCGGATCTGATGAAGGACCCGATCGACGCAGTGCACAAGGTTTACGCACGCCATGGTGAGACACCGAGTGCTCTGCACGTCCGCCGCATGGAGGTGTGGATGCAGGAACGCGGCCGCCACTCGGAGGGGCGCCACGTCTACGACCCGGAAGACTTCGGCTGGACCTACGACGGGCTCGCGGAGGCGTTCCGCGCCTATCGCGAGCGATACGACATCCCTCAGGAGCGTGAGATCAGTCCGAGTCGCCGCGATCCTGCAGACTGAGCAATCTGGTTGGCGTCGCCATGATCAAGAATGCAGCGTCTTCAACCTCTCGATGCGGGCGTCGAGGGGCGGGTGGCTCGAGAAGGCAAGGGCGAGGCCGCTGCGCACCCCACCCGAGATCCCGAAGGCGTTGAGCTGCTCGGGCAGGGGCTCGCCCGAGCCGCCCTTCAGCCGCTCGAGGGCGGCGATCATCTTGGGGGCCCCCACCAGGCCGGCGCCCGTCGCAAAGACGTTGTGGATGAGGTCTTACATAGGGCCGCTTATCGGACATCTTTCTTGGTGAAGGGCACCAGCATCGGCACCCGACGCTGATACTCTTCATACGGTTTGCCATACGCCGTTGTCAGGTCGCGCTCTTCCCATCGTGCCCCGATAACGATCCACGTCGACCACAGGATATTCAGCAGCAGGCGATCGGCAGTCAAATCCGGATGGGACCAGATCATCATCATCATACAGAGATACAGCGGATGACGAACAAACCGGTAAGGACCTTTTACGGACAGTTGCGGTCGTCGGGGAGCGGCTGCCGGGGCTTTGGGTTTCAACACCGCCTCGACCCCAAGCCCGTCGATGTGCCCGAGTGCCTTGTTTCCCCAGATGAACCCGATTATAGACACGACAAAGAGAGACCTGACCAGCAGGCGTGCAGGGCCTTCAAAGGCAAAAAGCAGACTGCCCGTCGGCTGCCACAAACCGATCAACAACCAGAGGCTGATACCGGAAGCGATGGCGTACAGCGCGGCATAGTATCGTGCGGACCGCAGCAGAGAGAATCGCTTGCGGATCGACTGGCGAACCATGCCGCTATGCTGGGCGAAAAATACCAGGCATAAAGACGTGTTCAGAAACTGTTTCGCCGGATGGCTCAGTCCAAGATCGATATGAAACAGCGGGCCCAACAACAGAAACAGGCAGGTGGCGACCAATGAACTTCCTCCTACCATTAAAGCGCAGAAGGCAACCGTATAGTCCAGATAACGCATTGATGGGTCTCCAGGCTTATCGATCATGACAGGGGTTTCTCCGCCGGGACGTTACCGCTTGGGCTTGTCTGAGATTACTGTTCCTCGAGGTGGGTGGGGTTCTACACAAGGCCGGGAGTTACGTGATCCTGGAGAACTTCGGTGATTCTGCGAGGGGCGCTGTTGATCGCGAATTCTCCACGATCGTGGTAGATAATTCCCCCTCCACGCTGCAGACGCCCTCAGGGGCGCCGCTTC
>JAFDEK010000052.1 GCA_019310385.1 Deltaproteobacteria bacterium | reverse complement strand
GAAGCAGAGGATTCGCGCGCGTCAGCAGGTAATGGCCCTCGTCGACGAGTATCTGGAGACGAACGAACGCCTCAACGAGCTTCTCTCGGAACAGAACGCATAGCGAAGCTCGCGACGGGATCGCGATCAGTCGCCGTCCTGGGCCAGGAAGCAGCGGCTCTTCCCCTCCCCCGCCCCGCCGATCTGCAGCAGCTCCGGGGCCTCGCGGCTGCAGCGGTCGAAGATCTCGGGGCAGCGGGTGTGGAAGCGGCAACCCTCGGGCGGGTTGGCGGGGGACGGCACGTCGCCCTCGAGTAGGGCCGAGGCGTTGCGATGCTCGGGGTCCACCGAGGGGACGGCCGCGAGGAGCGCCCGGGTGTAAGGGTGCTCCGGCGCTTCGAAGACGCGCTCGGTGGGGCCCTGCTCGACCACCTGGCCCAGGTACATCACCGCCACGTCGTGGGCGAGGTAGCGCACGACCCCCAGATCGTGGGTGATGAAGAGATAGGCGAGGCCGAGCTCGCGCTGCAGGTCGCTCAGAAGATTCAAGATCTGGGCTTGAATGGAGACGTCGAGGGCCGACACGGCCTCGTCGCAGATGATGAGGTGGGGCTCGACTGCGAGGGCCCGGGCGATGCAGATGCGCTGGCGCTGGCCGCCGGAGAACTCGTGCGGGTAGCGCCACATCTGCTCGGGGTCGAGCTGCACCCGCGCAAGCAGCGCCGCGACGCGCTCGCTGCGATCTGCCTCGTCGGCGCCGATGCCGAAGCTGCGCATGCCCTCGGCGATGATGTCGCGCACCCGCATGCGCGGGTTCAGCGAGGCGTTGGGATCCTGGAAGACGATTTGCACCCGGCTGCGGAAGGGCTTCAGCTCGTGTTGCGCCACCGTGAGCAGGTCGACCCCCTCGAACCACACCTCGCCCTTCTGGGGCTCCTCGAGGCGCAGGATGGAGCGGCCCGCTGTCGTCTTGCCGCAACCCGACTCGCCCACCAGAGCGAGGGTCTTGCCGGCCTCGATGCGCAGCGAGACATCGTCCACCGCCTGCACCCAGCCCACGGTGTGCCGAAAGAGCCCCTTCTTGATGGGGAACCAGGTGCGCAGGCCTTCGACGCGCAGCAGGGCCTCTTCTCGCTCGGGAGCGCTCACGCTCGCTGCTCCTCCTCGACCGCGTGACACCAGCAGTCGTGCTCGTGGGAGACCTGCGCCAGGGGGGGCAGCGCGTCGGGACAGCGCTCGAGCACGCGCTCGCAGCGATTCGAGAAGCGGCAGCCCTCGGTCCAGGCTTCCGGCGAGGGCACGACTCCGGCGATCTCGGGCAAGGGCTCGCCCGGCCGCGCCAGGGCCGGCATGGAGCGCAGCAGGCCCCGCGTGTAGGGGTGAGCGGCGTCGCGCAGGATGTCCATGCGGCTGCCCGACTCCACCAGGCGCCCGGCGTACATGACCGCGACCCGGTCGGCGAGCTCGTTCACGATGCCCAGGTCGTGGGTGATGAGCAGGATCGCCATATCGAGGTCCCTCTGCAGCTCGCGCAGGAGCTCGAGGATCTGGGCTTGAATGGTGACGTCGAGGGCCGTGGTGGGCTCGTCGGCGATGAGGAGCTTGGGCCGGGTCGAGAGCGCCATGGCGATCATCACCCGCTGCTTGAGCCCACCCGAGAGCTGGTGGGGATAGGCATCGAGGCGCTCCTCGGGGTCGGGGATCCCCACGCGCTCGAAGAGCGCGAGGGTGCGCCGGCGCGCCTCGGCGCCAGAGACTCGCTCGTGGAGAAGGATCGCCTCGGCGACCTGCTTCCCGACGCTGACGACGGGGTTGAGGCTCGTCATGGGCTCCTGAAAGATCATGGCGATCTCGTGGCCGCGCACGCCGCGCATCTCGGGCACGCCGAGCCCACGCAGCTCGCGCCCCTCGAGGCGGATCTCGCCCTCGCTGATACGCCCGGGCTTGGGGACCAGGCGCATGATGGAGAGGGCCGTCATGGACTTGCCGCAGCCCGACTCGCCCACCAGCGCCAGGGTCTCGCCCGGGTCGAGGTCGAGGCTCACGCCGTCGACCACGGGCAGCCGACCCCCGTCCATGGGGAAGCTCGTGCGCAGGTCGCGTACGCGAAGGAGCCCGCTCACTGGTTCTCCCGCAGCGTGCGCGGATCGAGGACGTCGCGCACCGCATCGCCCACGAAGTTGACGGCCAGCAGCAGACCGAAGAGCGCCGCGCCCGCGGCGCTGAGGTTCCACCAGATCACCGGGTCGCGGGAGAGCTCGCTGCGCGCCTGGTCGATCATCTGCCCCCAGCTCCCATCGACGCCGATGCCCAGCCAGGCCAGGATGGCCTCGGAGAGCACCAGGCCCGAGAAGGTCAGCACGAAGGTGATCACCACCAGGTGAGCGAGGTTGGGGAGGATGTGACGGAAGATGATGCGCAGCTCCGAGACGCCGAGAGCCCGGGCGGCCTGCACGTACTCGAGCTCCCGCAGCTTCATGGTCTCGCCCCGGGCCACCCGGCAGAAGCCCACCCAGCTCGTCACCGCCAACGCGATGGCGACCGAGACGGTGCCCTGCCCCATCACCATGATGAGGGCGATGAGGAGCAGCAGGCCCGGCATGGAGGCCAGGGTCGACATCACGAAGAAGACCGCGTCGTCGATGCGCCCGCCGTAGTAGCCCGCCGAGACGCCGAAGAAGAGCGCCAGGGGAATGGCGATGAGGCTCGTCAGGCCGCCGATGAGGATCGCGACCCGGGCGCCCTTGAGGGCCAGGTAGAGCACGTCGCGGCCGAGGATGTCCGTGCCCAGGAGGTGGCTGCCCGGCTTGCGCAGCTGCTGCTCCTCGTCGTAGAACTCCACGTCGGCCAGGGGCGCGGAGTAGCTGCGCTCCTTGCTGTCCGCGAAGACGCGATCGAGCAGGGAGCGCGCCTCGTGGGCGGCGACCACGTCCCCGCCCGACTCGACACCGCCGACCCAGGAGATCGAGTCGAGCAGCGCGATGGTGAGGTAGAGGCCGATGACGAGCAGGCCCAGGGGCCGGCGTTGCCACAGCTCCGAGCCGGCCTGGCGCCAGATCCGGTTGCCGCGCAGCCACAAGAAGAGCGCCGTCGCTGCCGCGACCAGGAGCCCGACCACCAGGTTCGAGAAGATCCAATCCTCCATGGGTGCTTCGTGTCCTCCTACTCGAGCCTGACCCGCGGATCCGCGAGGGAGTAGCTCACGTCGGTCAGCACCTGGGCGACGACAAAGAGCAGCGAGCCCACGTAGACCATGGTGCGCAGGGTGGAGAAGTCGTTGCCCTGGATGGCGTCCACGGTGAGGGAGCCGAGCCCGGGGATTCCGAAGAAGGACTCGAGGAGCAGCGAGCCCGTGAAGAGGAAGGGGATGGCGAGCACCACCTGGGTGAGAATGGGAATCATGGCGTTGCGCAGCACATGGCCGAGCATGATGCGGCCTTCGCCGCAGCCCTTGGCCCGGGCGGTGCGCACGTAGTCCCGGTTCGCCTCCTCGACGAAGACCGTGCGGTAGAAGCGCACGTCGCTCCCGAACTGGGCCGTCACACCCACCAGCACCGGCAGCGCCAGGAAGCGCCACATCACCGAAGGCGTCGGATCGAAGCCCGAGATGGGGAACCAACGCAGCAGCTTGGCGATGAGAAACTGGGCGCCCACGATGTAGAGCAGGATCGAGACGCTCATGGCGAGCACGCAGAGAAAGACCCCCATGCGGTCGATGTAGGTCTCGCGGAAGACGGCCACGAAGAGCGAGAGCACGATGCCCACCACCAGCCCGCTGCCGAAGAGGGGAACGGTGAGCGCCAGGCTCGCCCCGATCCCGGCCCGGATGCGCTCCACGATGGGCACGTCGTCGATATCGCTGCGGCCGAAGTCGAAGCTCAGCATGCTGCGGTAGTGCTCGAAGAGCATGTTGTCCGAGAAGTCCTGCCAGGGCCAGAGAGCCCGGTCGTAGCCGTGATTCGCCTTCCACACTTCCAGGGCCTCGGCCGGCGCCTTCTCGCCCAGGGCCTTGCGGGCGATGTCGTCGGGGTTCGTTACCGCAAAGAAGAGCAGGAAAAGGAAGAAGAGGACGCCGAGCACCACGAAGGCACCGTAGAAGAGTCGCCGCGCGACGTAGGCCAACATCACTGACGCTCCCGGAAGAAGGTGACGATGCCCGGGGCCACGATCGCAACGAAGAGCAGCAGCAGCACGTAGGCGGGCCACATGACCGGGCGGTTCCACTCCGCGCGCATGCGCGCCCGCTCGGCCGAGTCGATGTCCTGGTACTTGACGGTCGGGAGCGCAAGCCCCGCCCGCTTCACGTGCTTCATCCAGCCATGGATCAGACCGTAGCTCTCCGCGTGGAAGAGCTCGATCCACGGCCTCTCCCGCTCGAGGATGGCGACCATCTCGCGGATGATCTCGAAGCGGCGCTCGTCGCTGGGCCGTGACTTCATCTCGAGAAAGAGCGCGTCGTAGCGCGGGTCCGAGAAGTTGCTGCTGTTCGGACCGCCGCTCTTCGAGACCGCGAGCTCCGAGGTGAGGAGGAAGAGGAAGTTCTCCGGGTCGGGGTAGTCCGCGATCCAGCCCCACTGGTAGATCTGGTGGGTTCCCTTCTTGACCTTCTCCTGGAACTGATTGTAGTTGCTGGCCTGGATCTCCACGTCGAGGCCGATGCTGCGCCAGGCGTTGACGAAGAAGCGGGTCTGGATCAGCCCCGAGGAGGTCGTCGCGTAGGTGTCGAAGTTGAGGTGCAAGGGCTTGCCGGTCGCGGGGTCGATGCCGCCGGGATAGCCGGCCTCGACGAGCAACGCCTTGGCGCGCTCGAGATCCACCTGGCGAAAGGGATTGCGGTAGTCGGGGTCATGGCCGAAGAGGCCGGGCGGCAGCGGCGACTGGGCGGCAAGACCGAGGCCATTGTGGAAGAGCTCGATGTACTCCTCCGAGTTCACCGCCAGGCTCATGGCGTGGCGCAGCTTCCGGCTCTTCTCTCCAGCGGCGCGGCCCAGAATCGGATCCTCCTGATTGAGGCCGATGTAGAAGACGCTCAGCTGAACGGTCTTGTCGAGCTGGATCCCCATCTCGGCCATCTGCGGCGAGAGGCGGTCGGACTGGATCACCTTGTCGAAGCTCTCCTTGATGATGCCGGACTTGTCGTAGTAGCCCTGGAGGAACTTGTTGAAGGTGGGGATCGACTCCTTCTCCCGGCGGAACTCCACGCGCTCGATGAAGGGAAGCGGCCGGCCGGCCAGCTCCGGGCTCAGCCGGCCGAGCTCCACGTCCACCGGCTCGCCCTCCGAGGGATAGACGGCCCCGGGCGCATTCCACTCGGGGTGGCGCACGCCGTACCAGTTGGGATTCCGTTCGAGCACGATACGGAACTGCTTGTCGTAGCTGCTCAGCAGATAGGCCCCCATGCCGACGGGATGGTCGGCGAAGCGCGGCCTCCCCTCCTGGCCGTCGTAGTACTCCACGGCCTCCCAGGGCACCGCCGTGGTGAAGGGCATGGCAAACCAGTAGAGGATCTGGGGATAGGGCTCCTGCAGGAGGATCTCCAGGCGATGGTCCCCCTGCACGGTCACGCCTTCGATGGGGCCCGCAGCCGCGTACTGCTCTTTGATGGGCCGATTGCCGAATGCAGGGTCGTCGCCGCGCAGCGCCTTCAAGCGCCCGGCAAAGTCGCGGAAGCCGACGATGATCCCGAACTGCTGGACGACAGGGCTGTTGACCTCGGGATCGGCGAGGCGCGCGAGCTCGAAGGCGAAGTCCGCCGCGACGACCTCCCGGGTGGTGGGTGACTCGCAATCCGGCGGCGCTCCGAGAGCAACGAAGGCACAGTCGTCCTGGAAGAGCATTCCGGGCCGCAGGTCGAACACGTAGGCGACCCGCCCGCCCGCCCTCGCTTCGGACTCGGGAACTGCCCGGGCCAGACCCGGGATCAGCTGGTAGGGCCGCTTCAGGTAGTCGTACTCGAGCAGGGTCTCGTAGACGGGGCCCGTGATGGCGTGGCCATTGGTGTCGTAGGCGACCGCGGGATCGAGGGTGCGCGGCGCCTCCCGGAAGACCGTATAGAGGATGTCGAGCTCCGAGTCGGCCTCGGGATAGGGATCGTTCGAGCACGACACGAGCGCGACGAGGACGAGGGCGCCGACTCCGAGCGGGATTCCCTTCACAGCGCCCTCCGCTGCGCGGGGTGCTGCGCACCCTGCTCCCGCTGGGCACTCCGCTCCGGAAGCGTGAGGACGAAGAGCTCGTCGCTGAGCTCCGGGCCGAGCTGCACCCGCTTGAAGGAGAGAGAGGCGCGCGCCGACACGCGCGGGAAGCGCAGCTGTACATCGTGGGCAAAGGGTGTCCCCTCGACCTCGCGGTAGTCCTCGAAGCGTGCCTCCCAGCTGAGCGTCCCCGCCTCGTCGAAGCTCTCGAGCCGGAGCAGCCGCCCCAGGGCATCGAACTCGAAGCGCTGGCGCGCGCGCCGTGCTGTGTCCTCGAAGAGAATCGCGACGGCGCCCTCGCGGCTCTCGACGGCGCCTGCCCGCACCAGCCCCGGCCCGGGAAGAGGCGCGCCCAGCAGCAGCTCGACGACCTCCGCGGGGGCGAGATCCACCCGCGCCAGCCTCCAGAGCAGGTCCGACGTGACCGCTCCTTCGCTCCCCTCGCCCGAGCGGACGTCGAAGTACTGGTAGACCTCGCCATCGGTCACGAGCACCGCGGCGAGCTGGCCGAAGAGCCCCAGGATCTCCACACGCAGATGAGCCGGGCGCTTCACCGCCATGCGCTGGGGCCGGCGGAAACGAAGATCCTCGGCATCCAGAGAGAGCCGCGCCGTACCGCGCATGGTCTGGTGGGAGGCCGCCCGGGTGCGCAGGGCCTGCACGAGTGCGTCGGGCCTCGGGTCATCGGGGGAGAGTGCGGCGCCCGGGCCGGGCGCACGGCAGCCCAGTACGACACAGCCCATGAGAAGGCAGCCGAAGACGAGGCGATGTACGAGACAGGCCGAAGCCTTCTTCACCGCTCGCCCTTCACGGCTCACCCAACTCCCGCTTCAGCCCCTCGAGCTTGTCGAGGAGTTCGGGCTGCTCGTCTTCGCGGTGCTCGAGGCGAACCGCCTCTTCGTAGAAGTAGTACGCCCGCTCCTTGTCTTCGAGCAGGAAATAGACGTCGCCTAGATGCTCGGAGACCACGGGGTCGCCGCCGGTGAGCTCGGCCGCCAGGATCAGCTGGTCGCGCGCCTGCTGGAGCAACGCGACGCCCTCCTTGGAGCGGTGGGTGCCGAGCAGGGGCCGCCCGCGCTGGTAGTAGACCCAGCCCAGACTGTCGGCGATGAAGCCGTCGTTGGGGCGTTGGGCGAGGGCTCGCTGGATGTACTCCTCGGCTTGATCGAGGTTCTTCCCACGCTCCGCCCAGCTATAGCCCACGTAGTTGAGCGCGTGGGCGTTGTTGGGGTTGATCTCCAGCGCCCGGTTCATGTACTCGATGGCCTTGTCCGAGTTCTTCTCCATTCCGTAGAGGACGCCGAGCTGGTAGAACGCCTCGTCGTCCCGGGGGTTCTCCTCGAGCATTGCATCCAGGATCGCCACCCCCGCTTCGAGGTCGCCGCTGCGCTGGTACAGACTGGCGGCATGGAACTCGAGAGCCCGGTTCGGCCGCAGCCGTCGCAGGGTTTCGATCTCGCGCAGGGCCCCGGTGTAATCCTTGCGGCTCTCCAGGATCGCGACCACCTGGGTGCGCGACTCGAGATAGACCGCCTGCTCGGGCGGCACGACGAGGAAGGCCTCGAGGGCTCCATCGTCGTCCCCCGCGCCGCGCCGTACCTGACCGAGGGAGTAGGCCAGCTCATAGTGCTCGGGGAAACGCGCGAAGGCGTTCTCGAGCACGATCGCGGCCTGCTCGCGGCGGCCAGCCGCGTACTCGAGGGAGGCAAAGCGCCGCACGGACTTCACGTCATCCGGATAGTGCTCGACGAGATCGGCGTAGACGTCGATGGCCCCCTCGAGATCGTCGGTGGCGATGAGGGCCTCGCCCAGACTGACCAGGACGCCGTAGTGATGGGGATGCTGCTCCAACGCCTCGCGATAGATGGCGACCTCGCCCTCGCGATCCCCCGACGCCCGCTCGAGCCGAGCCAGGCGGCTATAGAGCACGAAGCGGCCCGGGTGGAGCACCAGGGCCTTGCGCAGCACCAACGCGGCGTCTTCGGTTCTGCCCATGCGCTCGTAGATGGTGGCCACCGCCATGTGGCCGCCCAGCGCTTCCGGATCCCGGGCGACGAGGTCCTCGCCGACCACCAGGGCCTCGTCCAGGCGATCGGCCTCGAGGAAGGCCTGATACAGGACCAGGGCGGCGCGCTCGCTGATGGGCTGGCCGGTCTCGTCGGTCAGCACCTCGCGAACGGCCTCGACGTCGCGCTGCAGCCGGTAGAGGTGTCCGAGGAAGAGGCGGCTCTCCTCGTCGTCGGGCTCGAGCTCGACGGCACGCTCGACGTGGGCAATGGCGCCGTCCAGATCCTCGAGCTGGCTCAGGAAGCGGGCGAGCCGGCGCTCGAGATAGGCCGAGTTGGGATCCTTCGCGATGGCGCGCTCGATGGCGTCACGCGCCCCCTCGTAGTCTCCGTCCTGGAGAGCCATCTCGCCCACGAGGACGTCGTAGTCGACGGGCAGCTCGGGACGCACCAGCGCGGCAGACCGCCCCTGCTCCCGCTGGCCGACCCCGGGAAAGCTCGCACAGCCGACCGCAAAGGACGCGAGGGCCACCAAGAGGAGCCGGCACCAGAACGAGTCGCCCCATGCCGGGCACACTCGCCGCCCTTCCCGCTGCCCTACTCGCACCCCGCCGAAACGCAGTCCTGCTCTGGCCTCGCCTTGCTCCATGCCTCCCCTCGTCGGCCGAATCACCGCCCCGACTGAGCCGGGGTCGACATTCTCCGGCCTCCTCCGCCCGATTGCGCTCGACTTGCTCAGGCCCGCAGCCCCTCAGGCCGTCAGGTACCCCTTCTTCTCGAGGAAGGCCGTCAGCTGCGCCACGCTCTCCTCGACGCTGTACTTGCCCGTGTCGAGCACCAGCTCCGGCTTCTCGGGCTCCTCGTAGGGCGCGGAAATGCCCGTGAACTCGGGAATCTCGCCGGCTCGCGCCTTCTTGTAGAGCCCCTTCGGATCGCGCTCCTCACAGATCGCCAAATCCGCGTGCACGTGGACCTCGATGAAATCGCCGTCCGCCATGATCTCGCGCACCTGATCGCGATCGGCACGGTAGGGCGAGATGAAGGAGGTAAACACGATGGCGCCCGCGTCGGTGAACAGCTTGGCGACCTCACCGATGCGGCGGATGTTCTCGGTCCGATCCTCGGGTGAGAAGCCGAGGTTCTTGTTGAGCCCCATCCGGACGTTGTCACCGTCGAGGACGTAAGTGAGTCGTCCGCGCTCGTGGAGGGCATGCTCGGCAGCCACGGCCACCGTGGACTTACCCGAGCCCGAGAGTCCCGTGAACCAGATCGTGGCGCCGCGCTGGCCCAGGAGGTGCTCCCGCTCGTCGCGGGTCACCTGCCCATCGTGCCAGGTAATGTTCTTGGACTTGATGGTCAAGTTCGCTTCCTTTTCTTCTTCTCTTGTTCTCTGTTTCTTGTTTGTCGGTTTCCCGTTCTCGGTCTCTTGCGTCGAGGCACACAGGACACCGGCCCCCGGCGGGGATCGGGCGTGCCGCTCGCCTTCCCGAGCTTAGCTGCGCCGACTCCGCGGCGCCCATCGGGGCGCTGCCAGCGGCTCGCTCGCTCCCGCTCAGGGGCTCCCGGCGCTGCGCTGGGCGCGCACCTCGTCGATCACCCGTCTCGCGGCCCACTCGATGTCCTCAGCGCTCGTCCCGCGACCGAGGCCAAAGCGCAGCGACGCGCGCGAGAGCGCCTCCGAGTGCCCCAACGCGGCCAGAACGTGGCTCGGCTTCGGTGACGCCGAGCTGCAGGCGGAGCCCGACGAGATCGCGATGTCGGCCAGGGAGAGGAGGAGCCGATCGCCGTCGACGCCCTCGAAGGTGAGGTTCACGTTGCCCGGAAGACGCAGATCCGGGTGGCCGTTGAGCTTCACGCCAGAGAGCTCCCCTTGCAGACGTGCCAGCAGCCCCTCGGCGAGCCCCCGCAACCTCTTCGCCTCGCCCTCGAGCTCCGCGAGGCAGAGGTCCAGTGCCGCGGCCATCCCCACGATCAGCGGCACCGGCAAGGTGCCCGAGCGCAGCCCTCCCTCGTGGCCGCCGCCAAAGAGCAGGGGCTCGAGACGAATCCGGGGACGCCGCCGCCGCACGTAGAGGGCACCCACGCCCTTGGGACCGTAGATCTTGTGACCCGAGAGCGAGAGCAGGTCCGCCTCCACCCGGTCGACTCGCAGGGGCAGCTTGCCGGCCGCCTGAGCGGCGTCGCTGTGGAAGAGCACGCCGCGCTCCCTGCACAGGTCCGCGATCTCCTCGATGGGCTGGAGCACGCCGATCTCGTTGTTGGCCGCCATCACCGACACCAGAGCGCTTCGCTCGCCCAGAATGTCGGCCAGCTCGGAGAGGTCGATCAGGCCCTGGTCGTCGACCGGGAGAAGCGTGACGCTGAAGCCCTCGCGCTCGAGCTGACTACAGGGATCCAGCACCGAGGGATGCTCGGTCGCCACTGTCACCACGTGATCCCGGCGGCGACGCCCGGCCCGGGCCGCGCCGAGAATCGCAAGGTTGTTGCTCTCGGTGGCGCCGCTGGTGAAGAAAATCTCGTCCGGGCGGGCTCCCAGCGCCGCCGCCAGGCGCTCTCGGGCGGCGTCGACCGCGGCCGCGGCCC
This sequence comes from Deltaproteobacteria bacterium, assembly GCA_019310385.1. Classification (GTDB taxonomy): domain Bacteria; phylum Myxococcota_A; class UBA9160; order UBA9160; family UBA4427; genus JAFDEK01. The sequence continues at coordinate 15,277 of JAFDEK010000052.1, read as the reverse complement.
GCCAGCCGAAGGAGTGGCTCTCGCTAGCCGCGTTGCCGAAGTCTTCGCGAAAATAGGGGAGCATCGCGTCGAGGACTTCGGGCGCGACGGGCGTCGTGGAGTGATGGTCCAGATAGATGGGGCGGCGGGCGGCCATGGAAAGGCGTCGATCAGGCGGCGAAGGAATCTCCGCAGCCGCAGGTGTTGTTCGCGTTGGGGTTCTGGATCTTGAAGCCCGATTCCTGGAGGGTGTCGACGAAGTCGAGGACCGTTCCCACGAGGTAGAGCGCGCTCTTCTCGTCGACGATGATGCGGACGCCGTGGGCTTCGATTTCCGAGTCGATGTCGCGCACGCGATCGTCGAAGGAAAGCTCGTACTTGAGGCCCGAGCAGCCGCCACCCACGACCTTCATCCGCAGGCCGTGGCTCTGGGCCTTGCCCTCCTCGTCGAGCAGCGCATGAATTCGCTGTGACGCCGGCTCCGTGACCTCGATCATGTGCTTCTCGCCTCCCCACGCGTGTCGCGCGCGCCTTTGATCGCTCTTCGATGGCTCTTCGGGTGATCGTCTCCCCCGCAGAAGTCAAGGTAGCGTATGCGCCGAATGCCCCGGCGCAATGGCCCGGTACAGGCCCCGCTGCAGGCCCGGGGTGCAGGTCCGGGTGCAAGGTCCCGGCAGCTCAGCCGCAGCCTTCTTCGGCCCTCTCCCCTTCGGCCCCCCCTTCGGCCCCCTCTTCGGGCCCCGCCGGCACCAGCCACAGGAAGATCTCCCGATTCCCCTTGGGGCCAAACACCCGGCTGTCGGCCCGGCCTCGCACCCGGTAGCCGAGCCCCTCGGCGCAGCGCGCGACACCTTGGAGGGCCTCCTCACGCAGGGCGTCGTCGCGCACCACCCCGCCCTTCCCCACCTGCTCCCTTCCGACCTCGAACTGCGGCTTCACCATGACGACTACCTGAGCGCGAGGCAGCACCCCGGCGACCCGCGGCAGGACCAGGCGCGCCGAGATGAAGGAGAGATCCATGACGACCAGGTCGACCGGCCCATCCAGATGCTCGACGCCGAGTTCCCGGGCGTTGGTCTTCTCGATGACGCGCACCCGGGAATCCTGGCGCAGGCGTTCGTGGAGCTGGGCCTGCCCCACGTCGAGGGCCACCACCCGGGTGGCACCGGCCTGCAGCAGGCAGTCGGTGAAGCCGCCGGTCGACGCTCCGAGATCGAGGCAGGCGAGGCCCGATGGGTCCAGGGCCAGGTCCGTCAGAGCCCCGGCGAGCTTCTCGCCGCCGCGGGACACGAAGCGCCGCACGCCCCCTTTGAGGCGAATCTCGGCTTCGTCGCGCACGACGGTGCCGGCTTTGTCGATGGGTTGATCACCGACCAGTACCCGCCCGGTGAGAATCAGCGCGCGGGCGGCGGAGCGCGACTCCGCGAGTCCCTCGGCGACGACCCGCTCGTCGAGGCGACTCTTCCCGGAGCCCCGCTTGGAGCGCTGCTCGGCCGGCGGCTTTCTGGGAGGCTGCACCGCGCGGTGTCAGACCTCGCTCGACCTGGCGCCCGAGCGCAGCAGCTCCGCGACAGAGGCTGCGATCCCGGGAGCGTCGAGCCCCAGCGTCGCGGTGCTTTCGCCGTGCTCGATCAGGGCGTCGGGCACCCCGAGGCAACGGCTCTTCACGGAGAGACCCGCCGTCGAGAGAGCCTCGAGCACCGCGCCGCCGAAGCCACCGCCCACGGTGTGCTCTTCGACGGTCACTACCGCGGCACAGCGCTCGGCCAGCGGCAGCAGGCGAGCCTGGTCGAGGGGCTTGACGAAGCGCGCGTTGAGGACCGCCGCGGAGATGCCCTGGGTCGCCAGCTCCACCGCCGCTTCGAGGGCGGGATGCACCATGGTCCCCAGCGCGACGATGAGCACGTCGTCGCCGTCCCGCAGCAGCTCGGCCTCGCCCAGCGGAATGGCCTTGATCTCCGGGTCCATGGGTACGCCGACGCCGCCTCCGCGCGGGAAGCGGATCGCCGCGGGCCCCGGGTAGGTGATGGCGGTCTCGAGCATGTGCTGGAGCTCGTTCTCGTCCTTGGGCGCCATCACCACGGCGTTGGGCAGTGTGCGGAGATAGGCGATGTCGTAGAGGCCCTGGTGGGTTGCGCCGTCGGCGCCAACCAGGCCCGCCCTATCCAGGGCGAAGGTGACGTCCAGGTTCTGCAGGCAGACATCGTGGACCACCTGGTCGTAGGCGCGCTGCAGGAAGGTGGAGTAGATGGCCGCCACGGGCTTCATGCCCTCGGTGGCGAGGCCCGCCGCGAAGGTCACGGCGTGCTGCTCCGCGATCGCGACGTCGTAGAAGCGATCGGGGAACTCTTTCTGGAAGCGGTCGAGGCCGGTGCCCGGCGCCATGGCGGCGGTGATCCCGACGATGCGCTCGTCCTCCCGGGCCAGGCGGATCAGCGTGTCGGCGAACACACTCGTGTACGCCGGCGGCCCGGGCTTCTTGGGCGCGAACTGGCCCGTCCCCACATCGAACTGGGTGACGCCGTGGTACTTGAGAGGATCGCGCTCGGCCGGCTCGTAGCCGTGCCCCTTCTCCGTGAGGGCGTGGACGAGGATCGGGCCACTGCCCTGGGCCAGCATCTCCTTCACGTTCTCGAAGGTCTCGAGCACGACGTCCATGCGATGACCCTGGATGGGGCCCACGTAGCGGAAGCCCAGGGCCTCGAAGAGCAGACCCGGCGAGAAGAAGACCTTGAGGGACTCCTCGGCCTTACGCGCCCAGTGGAGCATGTCGCCCGGCATGCTCTCGAGCAGCTCCTTCGCCCAGCCCTTGATGCGCCGCGTCGCCGGGGCCGACATCTTGCGCGAGAGATAGGAGGAGAGCGCTCCCACATTGGGATCGATGGACATCTCGTTGTCGTTGAGAACGACGACCAGGTTCTTCTCCTGCAGGTGGCCGGCGTGATTCAAGGCCTCGAAGGCCATGCCCGCGGTGATGCTGCCGTCGCCGATGAGCGCGATGGTGCAGCCCGGCTCGCCCTTGTGGTGCTTGGCGCGCGCCATGCCCAGGGCCGCGGAGATCGAGGTGCCCGCGTGGCCCGCGCCGAAGTGGTCGAACTCGGACTCGGAGCGGCGCAGGAATTTCGAGATGCCCTCCGCCTGGCCGATGCCCTCGAAGCCCTCCCGGCGGCCCGTGAGCATCTTGTGCGGATAGCCCTGGTGCCCCACGTCCAGGATCAGCCGGTCCTGGGGCGTTTCGAAGACGTAGTGGATGGCGGTGATGAGCTCCACGGCGCCGAGGCTCGAGGCCAGGTGCCCGCCGGTCTGGGATACCCGCTCGAGGATCTCGTGACGGATCTCGTCCGCGACCCGCTCGACCTGCTCCTTGGGCAGGCGCCGCAAGTCGGCGGGGCTGTCGATCTGGTGCAGCAGCCGGTCTTCGCTCATAGCTTCCTCTGCACCGCGTAGCGGGCCAGATCGCGCAGGGGCTCGGCTCGCTCGCCCAGGTTCTCGATACGCTTCATGGCGGTCTCGAGCAAGCGCTGCGCGCGCTCGCGCGCCGCGTCGAGGCCCAGCGCGTTGGCGAGAGAGCAGAGATCCTCCTCGTCGGCGTCGAGCAGATCGTCCGCGATCTGGAAGGCGATCCCCACCTCCTGGCCGAAGAGATCGAGCTCCGCAATCTGCGCCGCCGAGGCGCCGGCCAGCCGCGCCCCGCCCGCGATGGAGACCGCGATCAGCGCCGCGGTCTTGCGCGCGTGAACGGATTCGATGCGGGCGAGATCCGTGTCGGCGGGATCGAAGGCGAGGTCCGCGACCTGCCCCCCCACGAGCTGCCGGGAGCCGACGGCGAGAGCCAGGTCGCCCACGGCCAGCGCCACCCGCTCGGCGCTCACGCGTCCCGCCGCCCCCGCAAGCGCCTCGAAGGCAAGGCACTGCAGCGCGTCACCTGCGAGCACCGCCACCGCCTCGCCGTAAACGACGTGCACGGTGGGCCGACCCCGCCGCTCCGAATCGTCGTCCATGCAGGGCAGATCGTCGTGGACCAGGGAGTAGGTGTGGACGAGCTCCACGGCCGCCGCCATGGGGAGCGCGTCCTCGGCTCGGCCGCCCACGGCCTCGGCCGCCGCCATGACGAGCAGCGGCCGAAAGCGCTTGCCGCCCGGGAAGACCAGGTGTCGCATGGCGCCGTGCAGCGCGGCCGGCGCTTCGCCGGCGGGCGGCAGCAGGCGCTCGAGCTCGGCGTCGACCCAAGCCCCACGCTCGGCCATGTAAGCTTGCAGATCCACGCTCAATCTTCCTCCGGGTCTACCAGCGCGTCTTCGTCCGCTGCATCGTCCACGGCATCGAAGGGACGCGCCGACCATGCGCCGCCCTCTCGCACCAGGATCTCCACGCGTTGCTCCGCCGCCTCGAGCTCGGTCCAGCACTGCTTCGAGAGCGCGACACCTTCCTCGAATACGCTCAGGGATTCCTCGAGGCTGAGCTCGCCCTGGTCCAGGCGATCCACGATCTGCTCGATCCGCTCGAGGCGAGCCTCGAAGCACGGCCCGTCACCGGGCTCGCTACCGGGCCCTTCACCAGGCTCTTGCGCAGGCATCTCTTCGGGAGCTTCCACGGAAGGGCTCGGCGCGGCTCCCTTCTTCTTGGCGCGCGCCATAGCGGCGAATCCTACCTTCGGGGCGTGCCAGCGTCAACGCGCCAGGGAGCGAAACCCCCCAATCTGATTGGGTTTTTCGCGTAAGCGGGGGCTTCGGAAGCCCGCCGGGGGCGCCTCAGTCGGCCCCGCCCTCGACGACCCGCCCCGCCGGGGCCTCCACCACTTCCTGCACTACGGCCTCGACATCCGCCGCGGCGAGCTGGATCGCCAGCCGGTCGCCACGGGCGAGCTCGTCGGCCCGGCGCGGAATGGCGCCGTCGGGCAGGCGCCGCACCAGCGCGTATCCCCGGGCCAGCACGGCCAGGGGCGAGAGAGAATCCAGTCGCGCCGCGAACTCCGCCAGCCGCCGCCGCCGCCCCTCGTGGAGCGCGTGACCGGCTCGCACGAGCAGCTCGCCCGCGGAACGCAGACGAGCGCGCTGGGTAGCGAGCCGGGCGGTCGGCGCCAGCGCGCGCAGGGCCCGCTGCTCGCGGCCGAGCCGCCCACGCAGGCGCTCCAGCACCCCCTCCATGGCAGCCTCGAGGCGACGGCTGTCCCGCTCCAGCTGGCCCAGCAAGGCAGCTCGGTCGGGTAGCACCCGGGCCGCAACCGCCGACGGCGTCGGGGCCCGCAGGTCGGCGACCCCATCCGCGATGGTGAAATCCGTCTCGTGCCCGACTCCGCACGCCAGCGGGACGGGGCAGCGCTCGATCGCCCGGGCGACCGCTTCGGTGTTGAAGGCCCAGAGGTCTTCGAGGGAGCCGCCGCCGCGCACGAGCAGGATCACGTCCACGTCGCCGTGGGCCGCCAGGGCGTCCAGCGCCGCCGCGATCTCCTCGGCGGCGCCTTCGCCCTGCACCCGGGTGGGTGAAATCAAGAGCGGCGTTGCCGAGAAGCGCCGGGCCGCGACCTCGATGACATCGCGCACCGCCGCGCCCCCGGGTGAGGTGACGACGCCCACACGCCTTGGAAAGGACGGAAGGGGGCGCTTGCGCTCCTCGGCGAAGAGCCCCTCGGCCTCGAGGCGCGCGCGCAGCTGCTCGAAGGCGAGCTGCAGGGCCCCCTGCCCGCGCGGCTCGAGCTGGCGAACGATGATCTGCAGATCCCCGCGCTGCTCGTAGACACTCACGTCCGCGTAGGCGAGAACTTCGAGGCCCTCTTCGAGCTCGAAGGGAACGCGCGCCGCGGCGCTACGAAAGAGCGCGGCGCGGATCTGGCCGCGCTCGTCCTTCAGTGTGAAGTAGCAGTGGCCCGAGGCGGCGCGGTGCAGGTTGCTGACCTCGCCCGCCACCCACACCCGGCCGACGCGATCTTCGAGCAGGGCCGAGATGCCGGCCAGCAGATCGCCGACCGCGTAGATCCGCCGCGCTCGACCCGCGCGCCCGGCGCTCACTGCGGGCCGGGTTCCGCCTCGCGCGAAGCGTCGGAAACGAGCTCCGCCTGTACCGTGACGGCCTCGTCGTCACGCCCCCTGCGCAGGCGCTCGAAGTAGGACCAGCTCTTGAGCACCTCGAGGCCTCGCTCGAGCTGGGGGTCGATGTCGGCGTCGTCATCGGCTTTGGCCTCGTCGCCCTCCTCGCCCTCGCCTTCCGCCGGGGCCGCGTCCGGATCCGCCTCTTCGTGGGTGAAGTGGCCCTCGAGATCACGCTCTCGCACACGCCTCGGCCGCGCCCGGTCCGCGAGCATCTCGGGCGGTGCAGCGGCGACCTCGATGTCGGGAAGGATGCCCTTCTCCTGGATCGAGCGTCCCGCCGGCGTGTAGTAGAGCGCCGTCGTCAGCCGCAGGCCCGCCCCGCCATCCAGGGGATAGACGGTCTGCACCGAGCCCTTGCCGAAGGTCTCGACCCCGAGCAGCAGCGCGCGATGCTGATCCTGCAGCGCCCCCGCGACGATCTCCGACGCGCTCGCACTGCCCTCGTTCACCAGCACCACCAGGGGATAGTCACCCTGGGTGGCGCCCGCGCTCGCGAGATACTCCTGGCGCTGGGTCTCCTCGCGGCCCTGGGTGTAGACGATCAGCCCCTCGTCCAGCCAGAAGTCCGAAACCCGGACCGCCTGGTCGAGCAACCCGCCCGGGTTGTCGCGCAGATCGAGAACCAGCCCCTTGAAGCCCTCGGGCGCCTCCGCGTGGAGGCGCTCGAGCTCCTCGCCCAGCTCCTTTTCCGTTCTCTCCTGGAAGGCGCTCACGCGCACATAGGCGTAGCCGGGCTCGAGCATCTCGCCCTTCACCGAGGACATCTGCACCACGTCGCGGACGATCTCGAAGGGCTCGGGCTCCGTGAATCCCTCGCGATAGATGTGAATGGTGATCTTCGTGCCTTTGCGCCCACGCATGAGCTTGACGGCCTCGAGCAGGGTCATGCTCTTGGTGGGCCTGCACTCCTCGCTCCAGTCTTCGGGAGGCTCGGTGGGGCAGATCTTGGTGATTCGGTCGCGCGAGCGGATCCCGGCTCGGGCCGCGGGAGTCCCGTCGATGGGGGCCACCACCTCGATGGCCTGGTCCTGGCGCTTGGTGATCTCGATACCGAGGCCATGAAACTCGCCCCGGGTATCCACCTGCATCTCCCGGTAGGCGTCGCTGTCCATGAAGGCCGAGTGGGGATCGAGCTCACGCAGCAGCCCGTTGAGGGCGCTGCTCAGCAGCTCGTGCTCGTCGACGGGCTCGACGTAGTTGAGGCGGATGTGGTTCAGCACGCTGGTGAAGAGCGCGAGGTCCTCGTAGCGCGAGACAGACGCCATGGTGACGCCGCCGATCGTGAGGAAGAGAGCCGCCAGGGAGAACACCCCTCCGCACAGGAAGGGGACGAGAAAACGGTGTGTGGGTCGCTTCATGCTGAGAGCTTAGCTCCGCTGCCCCAGCTCGAGCCACTCGGCCGGATCGAGGGGCTCGCTGCCCCGGCGCAGCTCGAAGTAGAGGCTCGGCCCCTTGAGGGAGCCCGTCTCCCCCACCGAGCCCAGGGTCTCTCCCGTGTCGAGCATGGTCCCCACCTCGACGAAGATCTCGGCCAGGTGGCCCATGACGCTGAAGTAGCGATCGCCGTGATCGAGGATCACGATCTTCCCATAGCCTCTGAACCAACCTGCGAAGCGCACCTCCCCAAAGGCGACCGCGCGGACCGAGTCTCCCGGGGCGGCGGCGAACTCCACCCCTTTGCGGATGGTCTCGGTCTGGTATTGGGCGTCCACCACGCGGCCGAAACGCTGACTGATGCCGGCTGCGACCGGGCTCGGCAGGGAGCCCCGACGCGAAGCGAAGTCTGCGTTCTCGAGCCCCCTGCCGCGACGCCCGGGCTCGTCGCCCAGGGCCGCCATGGTCTCTTCGAGAGCACGGGCGGCCTTCTCGAGTTCGACCAGCAGCGCCCGCTCGGCACCGCGGTCCTTGCGCGCGCTGGCAAGCAGGACCGACTTCTTGTCTTTCTCTGCGGCCAGTTCCTGCGTGTGCTCGCGCAGCGCTTCGGCGGTCTCGTCGCGCCGGGTCAGGGCCTGCCGCGCCTCGCGCTCGGTGGCCTCGAGCTGCGCCCGCTCCGCGCGAAAGCGGCCAACGAGATTCGAGTCGTGCTCCAAGAGGGTTCGCAAGACCGAGGCCCGGGTGATCAGCTCGGGCAGACTGCCGGAGGAGAAGACCAGGCGCAGGGGCCCGATCTCGCCGGTCTTGTAGAGCGCCACGGCGCGGATCGCCATGCTGCGCTGGGTCTGGGCCAGGCGAGCCGCGATCTGCGTGCGTTGCCCCTCGAGCCTCAGCAGCGCGGCGGCGGCCTCCTTGGCGTCGCCCGTGGCGATCGCGACCTGGGCCCTCAGCCGCTCCAGGCTACGGTCGATCTCCTCGAGCCTCTCGAAGAGCTCCCGCTCGCGGCGCTCGTGCTTCCCCACCCGCTCGCGGGTATCGCTGATGGCCTCGCGCAGCCGTCCCAGCTCGGCCTCGCGGCCCTCCTCCTGGGCGTCCGCGCTGCCCAACGCAAGGCTCGCCAGCAGCGCCACCTCGCCCAGTCGCCGCAGGGATACCGACCCCCGGATTCTCATCGCTGACGCCACCCCACCAGGGCAGTGACCGAGCCCAGCATCCCCAGGGCGGCGCCGCTGACGACGAGCCGCAGGACACCCGGCCCGCCGAAGAAGCGCGGCTCGGTGTTGCCGAGGAGGAGCTCGAGTCCGTAACGCAGCTGGGGCACGAGGAGCTGAAAGGCCACATAGAGCAGGGCCACGGCGAGCAGCCCTCCGAGCGCGCCCTGAATCGTCCCCTCCAGCAGGAAGGGAATCCGCACGAAGGTGCGACTGGCGCCGACCAGTGACAGGATCTCGAGCTCGTCCTCACGGGCGTAGAGCGCGAGTCGGATGGTGTTGGCCACGATCAGCAGGGCCGCGACGCCCAGCACCCCGCCGAGCCCGATGGCCGCGCTGCGCAGCAGCGAGGCGGCGCGCGCATAGCCTTCGACCCACTCTTGTCCGCGGGACAGATCGTCGACGCCCGGGAGCCCGTCGAGGGACTCCTCGACGATCGCCAGGCCTTCGGGGGTGCGGTGGCGGGGTAGCAGGCGGAGCTCGAGGGAGGCGGGCAGCGGGTTCTCGTCGAGCCCTTCGAGGAGCGTCGAGCCACCCAGGCTCTTGCTGAAGCGCTCCCAGGCCTCCTCTTTCGTGACCCACTCGACCCGCTCCACGCCCTCGATGGTGGCGGCGCGCTGGGCCAGGTTGCGCTGGTCCTGCTCCGACAGGTCGGCGTCCAGGTATGCGGTGACCTGGAGCTCCTCGCCGAAGTGCTCGAGCAGCCCGTGCATGTTTCCCACCACCAACGCGAAGGCGCCCACCAGGAGCAGCGCGATGGCGATGGTGAGCACCGCGACGGTGCTCGTCACCCGGCTGGCCACGAGTCCGCGCAGCGCCGACTGGCCCAGCACGAAGAGGATGACGCCCACCCGCCTCACGCCGCGAATCCCGTAGCCGGAAGGTCCTCCGCGATGCGCCCCCCGTCGAGCCGGATCGTGCGCTTGCCATAGCGCTCGATGAGGCTCATGTCGTGGGTTGCGACGATCACCGTGGTACCCCGCATGGACGCACTGGCGATCAGATCCATGATCTCCAGGGTGAGCTCCGGATCCAGGTTCCCGGTGGGCTCGTCGGCAAGCAGGATCTTGGGATCGTTTACCAGCGCCCGCGCGATGGCGACGCGCTGCTGCTCGCCGCCCGAGAGCGAGAGCGGATGGTGAAAGCGGCGATGCTGCAGGCCGACCTGCTTCAGGAGCTTGAATACCTTGGCCCGGGCCTCCCGGCGTGGCGTCCCCACGACATCGAGGGCCATGCGCACGTTCTCCTCGATGGTCCGGGTGGACAGGAGCTTGAAATCCTGGAAGACGACGCCAATGCGCCTGCGCAGGGCGGGAATGGCGGAGTCGCCCAGCCGCGCGATGTTGCGCCCGAGAACGACGATCTGCCCCTCACTGGGCTGCTCCGCGGCAAAGAGGTGCTTGAGCAGCGTGGTCTTGCCCGCGCCACTCGATCCGGTGAGGAAGACGAACTCGCCAGTTCCCACCTCGAGAGTCACGTCGTGGAGCGCGTAGGTACCCGCCAGGTAGGACTTGGAAACGTGATACATCCGCACGGGGCTCTCGCCCGCGGCGGCCGGCGCCCGTCTCTCCCGGTAGCTCATCTCGCGGAGCGTTTGCGCTTACGAGCGTTCTCGACGAGAAAGTCGAGGACCACCTCGTCGAGGGGCTTCTCGCTCACCACGCTCTCACCGAAGGCGCGCGCGATGCGGACCTTCGGGTCTTCGGGCTCCGCCGCGAGCGGCTGCACGGGCGGCACCTGGCGCGGCGCGGCCGCCTGCGGAGAGGTCTCGGCGTCGGGCGGCGGCGGGAGGGTGGCATCGGTGTCGTTGCCCTCCTCCTTGAATACATCCGCTCCCAGACGCTGTTCGATGGCGAGGTCGTGATCTCCCTGACTGAGGGCGCGCAGCATCTTCTTGTGCTGCTCCTCCATCAGCCCGCGAACGACGACGTCGAGGTCGTCGGCCTCGAGCCGATCCCCGTAGGCGCGCTTCTCCGAGGCGAGGATGCTCCCGCCCCGAAACAGGTGAGTGATCACGTGGGGGTTCGAGCGACCGCTGTCCTCGGTCTGGACGTGGAACAGCACGCCCCGATGCCTGAAATTGGTGTTGAATCCCGAGAGCATACCCGGCTTCGATTCCCCAGGGCCCCGCAGGCCCGACCGACTACGCGAGAGCTTGGAATGGCGGGCCCCATTCTAGGGGATCCCTGCGGCGGGCAAGAGCCCTCCTGTCCGCAGCCCGTAAGCCTCGCGGCAACTCGTCTTCGCGTATCGGGAAATCCGCTCTCGGCCTGAACCTCCTGTATGATCTGCGCCACGAGAACTGGAGATCGTTGTCCCCCGCGGGGATTTCGGCGAGAATGCGAACGGCGGCGGGCATCGGAGGGCGGAGCGGTTGAGAAACGGTAGTGGAGAGCGAGCACCCGAGGGGCCGGCACGGCCCGCCAGCCTCGGCTCCGGGGCGGCGTGGGTCCCGCTGATCTTGCTGGCGGCCGGCCTGTGCCTGGCGGTCCCGGCTGCGGGCCAGGAAGCGCCTGCGGCGCCTGAAGAGCCCGCGGCCAGCAAAGAGCCCGCGGCCGGCCGCCTGGATCGCTTCAACATGCGCGCAGCGGGCTTCAACTACTGGATCAACCAGCACGTCGTGAAGCCGGTGACCAAGGTCTACAACTTCATCATTCCCAAGTTCGGCCAGCGCGGGATCGAGAACGTCCTCATCAACCTCGATCGCCCGCGCGACTTCCTCAACAGCCTCCTGCAGGCCAAGGGAGAGCGCGCCGGGCGGCATCTCGGCTCCCTCCTGCTCAACACCACGGTGGGCATCGGGGGCCTCTTCTACGTCTCCGACCACTTCCTCGCCGACGCGCCGCCGGAGACCTTCAGCGAGACCCTCGGCGTCTGGGGCGTGCCCACGGGCCCCTATGTGGTCCTCCCCCTGGTGATCATCACGGACACCTCGCCGCGGGGAATCGTCGGCACCCTGGTCGACGGCACCATGCATCCGCTCTTCTGGATTGGCTACACGACCAGCGCCATCGGGGGTGGAACCATGCTCGCCGTCGGCGCCTCGGTGCGCACGGCGGGCGGCCTCAACACGGTGGCGACCCTGATGCCCAGCGCCTGGACCGGGAGCAAGTCCGAGTGGGAGGCCTTCGAGGAGCTCTTCGCCGAGCGGACGCCCTATCTCGAGAAGAAGCAGCTCTACTACGACAACCAGCGCATGGACGTCGAGGACTGAGCGGGACCTGCTGGAGGGGCGGGCCGGCGCCGTAACCCGACTGGGCCGCTCGGGCGTCCAAGGTCTCGAAGGGAGAACTCGGGTGGCGTCGATGGGAGCCAGCGCGCCGGGCTGGAAGGCCGGATCGGGCGAGGAGCCAGAGCTGTACTCCGCGGGGCTCGAAGAACGCTTCGACGCGCTGGTGGTCTCTCACCGGGAGCGAGCGGTTCGGGTCGCGTGGCGCCTCGTCGGGGGTGACGAGGCAGCCGCCGAAGACGTCACCCAGGAGGCCTTCACCCGGGCCTACCAGCGCCTCGGGAGCTTCCGGGACGAGGCGAAGCTCTCGACCTGGTTCTACCGGATCCTCGTGCGCCAGGCCCACAGCTACCGGCGCTGGCGCGCGCTGCGCGAGCTCTGGACTCCCGTCGCCGAGGCCGAGGGCGCGGACCACCCGATCTCGGGCGACCCGCTCCTGCGCCGGCGCATTGGCGACGCGCTCGAGAAGCTGACCCGCAAGCAGCGTGAAGCCTTCGTGCTGGTCCACATGGACGGCTTCACGAGTCGCGAGGCGGCCGCGATCCTCGGCGTGGCGGACGGCACCTTGAAGAGCCACCTCCACCGCGCCCTGGGCAAGCTGCGGGCAGAGCTCGCAGACCTCGGCGCCACTCCCGGCGAGGGAGACCGCGGCGCAGACGACGAGAAGGAGCAGCGATCATGAGCTCGCACAATGACAGCTCGCACAACGACGAGCGGCGGGTGGCGGCCCGAGAAGGGCTGAGCGCGGAAGGGCTGTCCACGGATGGGCTCTCCGGAGATAGGCTCTCCGCAGAAGAAAGCCGCTTCGTGAAGAGTATCGCCGAGGGCTACGCGCCCGCGCCGATGACCTCCGCGCGGCGGGTCTCCTTCGACGACGCCCTGCGCGAGCGCATCGAGGGGCGGCGCTCGCCCTGGCCCAGCGCGGCGGCGCTCTGGGTGCCGGCTGCGGCCACCGCGGTCATGGCCACCGTGTGGCTCTTCTCGGGAAGTCCACGTCTCGGCAGCGCCCCCGGCCCCGCCACCACGATCACCGTCGAGGCCTGGGAGGAGGTGCTGCTCTCACCCGACATCGTAAGCGACCTCGACACCACGGATTACGACGAAGATCTGCCCGAGGACTACCTCGCCATCGCGAGCGCCTTCCTCTGACTCGCTCGGGCTTCGCCGCCGGGTAACCCGAGAGGCGCCGCGGCGGGTCCAACCCTCAGACACGCCGGACCGCGAAGCCCGAGCGAGTCAGACAAAGCGAGTCAGACCGAGCGAGTCAGATCGAGCGAGTCAGATAAAGGAGTCCGAAATGCAGCCCCGAAACGAGATTCGATCGCTGGTGACCGTCGCCGTCAGCTTCTTCCTGATTACCGGCCTCGCCGGCACTGCCCTGGCAAAGCCGCCCGGAGGAGGCCCCGGTGGTCCCCACGGCGAACATCGCATGCTCGATCGCTATGCCGACGAGCTCGACCTCGACGCGGAGACTCGCGCGGCCATCGAGGCCATCGCCGACAGCTCGAAGGCCCGAGTCCAGGTGCTGAGTCTCGAGACGGAGACGGCTCGCGAGTCCTTGAGGACGCTCCTCGACCAGGAGCTTCCCGACGAAGCGGCCGTCATGCAGCAAGTGGAGGCAATGGGTGCCATCGACGTCGCGAGGAGGAAGGAGTTCTTCCAGGCCCTGATCGAAATCCGCAAGCGGCTCACCCCCGAGCAGCGCAAGCAGCTCATCGCCCTCCAGAGCGAGCACCGCTCACAGCGAGAATCCATGCGCGAGGAGCTCGCCGAGAGCTGCGAGCTGGACGTCGTCACCTTCTGCCCCGACGCCGAGCCCCGCCGCGAGCGGATCATGTGCATGCGCGAGCACCGCGACAAGCTCTCCCCCGAATGCAGAGCCTCCATTCGAACCCTAAAATCCAAGCGCGAACGCCCCCACCGCGACTGGTAACGCAAGATCGGGGACGGTCCTTAACGGAATATCGGGGACGCAAGCCCAGCAAGCCCCTTCCGGAGTTCGACCCCCGACAACGCTCCGATCAGTGGGTGCGTCCCCGATCTCCCCGCTCGACCTGGAGCGTAAGCGGGAGCAGCAACGCCAGGGAAAGCGCCGTGCCCCCCACGACGACGTATAGGAAGGCGGATGGGTCGAACGATTCCAGCACGCGCCCAGCCACGGCCGGTCCAATCCCGTAGCCGAGGTTGCCCGCTGCGCCGGCCGCGACCGCCAGGCGCCCCGTCCGGTCGAGCTGGGCGAGCAGACCCACCTGGTAGGGGGTGACGAAGTAGAATCCGAGCCCCCACAGCAGCCCAGCCAGGAACACCATCTCCGGCGTAGAGCTTTGGATGAAGAGCCAGCGCCCGGCCACACTGACCAGCGAGCCGATGACGATCGGCATCAGCCGACCGCGACTCGTTCCCAGCCAGGCCGCCAATGCGCCGCCTGCCAGCCCCATCAGCACCGTGCTGCTCAGAATCGCTCCGACGAGTTCCTCGGGCACGCCGGCTTCGACGGGTAGGTAGTAGCCGAAGTTCCAGAGCGCCGTCTCGGCCATCGAGTAGACGAAGATGCCTGCCAGTCCCAGTAGGGCCACGGGAGTGAAGATCGAGCCACTCGGCGCCGCGGGTCGAGCGATCGCCGTGCCGTCGGGCGCCGATTCGATTGGCTCTGGCACCAGCTCTCGCGAATGCGGGACCCAGAACATCAGAGGCAGGCCAGCCAGGCACAGAACCAGCAGCACGCCGAACCCCATCGGGTAGTTCCCATCGGCCGTCACGAAGGGAAGCCCGAACGCGAGAGCAGCGGTGATGGCGCCACCCAGGGTCCAGATCAACGCGAACACCCGCTCCGCGTCGCCCCTCGCCGCGACGGCGGCGTTGGCGCCCGAGATGGCGAACCCCGAGCCACCACCCGTTAGCAGGCGGCCGAGCGCCATGGCGGCGAAGCCCTCACTCGCCACCGAGATGGCGAGCCCCACCACGGCCATCATCGTCCCAAAGACCATGATGCGTCGATGGGAGAACCTGGTCACCAGCGGCATGACCAGGGTCGACGTGGCGGCGAGCGTCATCAGCTCGATCGTTCCGAGGTCGCCCGCCTCCTCGGTTCCGAGTCCAGCCACGATCAGCGCCGCGACGATCACTGGCGCGCCCGCGGTTCCGAGGTAGCCGACCCCGGAGCCGGCGAAGACTCCAGCGACGTAGCGCCATTCCTTGCGAAGCTCGACTCGGTCGGGCGACGCGTCGCTCGCTGCACTCACCATGATCCTGACCTGCCCCCTACCTGATCCTCGCGGCACGATATCGGAACGAGACCGGATTCGAGAGTCGCGGCACCGTTTTGGGGGGGCACTCTCGGGGTGCTGTCCCCTCATCGCGGGCACGATCAGCCGGCGGGTGGTCGAGGGCGGCAG
>JAFDEK010000159.1 GCA_019310385.1 Deltaproteobacteria bacterium | reverse complement strand
ATCGTCATCCCGTCGCGAAGCTCGGCGACGACCTCGCGTTCCGTCGTGCGTTTGTCCACTGGTCGACCTTCCTCTTCGCCTGGCTCTTGCTTTCGATCCGTCTCGATCCCTGAGTGGGACTCTTCGTCGTGCGTGCGCTGCATCTTTTCTTGGCTGCAGGCGCTGCCTCTCGGCCATGACACGAGGCCATGAGACGAGATGGGCCGGGGAATGGATCCCGCGAGATCGCCCGGGGCCGACCCGATCCGCGCCGCGGCCAGCATGAAGGGACGGCACGCGCTCGGGCACGCGCCGGGGACCGGCGGGCTGGATATAATAACGAGACGTATCGTTTCTGTAAAGCAAGCCCCGACCGGATACAGGCGACCGGGGCTCGCTTCCCTCACTCTCCCGCCCCCCCGAAACGCGCGCCTTTCCCGACTTCGCCATCCCGATTCCAGCGGCCCTCTCCCCCGCCTTTCGTGTTAGAGTGCGTCTCGAACGGCCCTCTGGCCGCAGCGCCCACGGACTGGAGACCCGACCCCATGTTCAGTCGCACCCTGATCGCCACCCTCGCAACGCTGCTCTTCGCTTCCGTGCCCGCCACGGCGGAGCAGGGGAAGAAGCCGGCCCCGCAGATCGACGCGGCCCGCTCGGGCCCCTACCTGGGCATCACCGGCCTGGTGGCCTTCGAGAACGGGGGCACGAATATCCTCCACTTGAACGATACGCCGAGCAACTACATGGCCGACGTGACGGGCGGCCTCGAGATCTACGGCGGCGTCAACTTCTCCACGTACGCGGCCGTCGAGCTCTACGGCGACTGGCTCGAGGACCTCACCGACCTCTCCTTCGGGGTCATGCTCAAGGCCCGCTACCCCATCGACCGCTACGCGCCCTACCTGGGCTTCGGGGCCGGACTCAACTGGGTCGATGGCCGCAAGAGCCTGGGCACACGTTGGGGGGGAGTGGTGATCTTCACCGGCGGCTGCGACTTCTACATCACCGACAACATCGCCATCGACGTCGAGGCCAACTACCGCAAGGGCACCGGCACCAACCTCGGCATCAACTACATCACGACCGGCGCGGGTATCAAGTACCTGTTCTGAATCCGTGAGCGCAGGCCAGCCCGGCTTCAGTGGTGAAATAGCCGAAGCTGCGTGTGCACCATCGCGATGCCGTACTCGTTGCACGCCGCGGCGATCTCTTCGTCGCGGGTCGAGCCGCCGGGCTGGGCGATGAAGCGCACGCCGTGCTTCGACGCGTGGTCGATGTTGTCCCGGAAGGGGATGAAGCCGTCGGAGACCAGGGTGACTCCGTCGAGCTTCTCGATCCACAGCTTCTTCTCGTCGGCGCTCAGGGGCTCGAGCTCCTCGTCGAGCACTCCGCGCAGGGCCTCTTCCTCGAATCGAGTCAGATCCCCCTCGATGTAGCGCACGCGCCAGTTGATCCGGTCCTGGCGCTTCGTCCCCGATGCGAAGCGCAAGCCCAGCACCTTGGGGTGGCGGCCCAGGTGCCAGACGTCCGCCTTGCCGCCGGCGAGCTTCGTGCAGTCGACCCGGGACTGCTGGCCCGCCCCGATGCCGATCATCTGGCCGTCGAGGGCATAGCCCACGGAATTCGACTGGGTGTACTTGAGCGCGATGAGCCCGAGCACCATGTCGCAGCGAGCCTCGTCGGTGAGGGCTCCGCAGACGGGCTCGGCGACATCGTCGAGGGTGATCTTCCGGTTGTTGCGATCCTGGGTGAGACGCAGGCCGAAAAGCTCCCGGCTCTCCTGCTCGGGCGCGACGAAGTCGGGATCCGCCTCCATGACGATGAAGTTGCCGCCCTTCTTCGCGCACAGGGTCTCGAGGGCGCCGGCCTCGAAGCCGGGCGCCACCACGCCGTCGCTGATCACGCCCTTGAGGAACTCCGCCGTCGCGGTGTCGACCGGATCGGACAGGGCCACGAAGTCGCCGAAGGAGCTCTTGGGATCGGCGCCCCGGGCGCGCACGTAGGCGCGAGCCATGGGGCTGAGCTCCCGGCCCGCCACCTCGTAGGCGCGCGCGAGGTCCTCGGGCAGATCCACCGCAACCGCGGCCCCCGCCGGCGAGCAGTGCTTGAAGCTCGCCGCCGCGGGTAGCGCCAGCGCCTCGCGCAGCTCGCAGGCGAGCTGCCAGGCGTTCACGGCATCGAGGAAGTTGATCATCGAGGGCGTGCCGTTACGCAGCGTGATGGGGGCGCTCCGCCCGTCGAGAGCCTCGACCGAGGCCTTCGACTGGTGCGGGTTGCAACCGTACTTGAGCTGCATGGTAGAGAGGCCTCCGTGCCGACATCGAGCGCCGCGGCGAGATGTGGTGGGCTGCGGCGAAGTGGCGTCGGCCGCGGCCGCGCCTGCAGGATGGGGTAATCCCAGCGGATCTACAATGTGGCAAAGTGGGAGATGCAGTGCATGCGAGGCGCCGCGAGCTTCGCGGCGGGAGGGGCCCCATGAGCCGGCTGACGGGCAGCCGCGGTGACGCAGCGCGAGAGCGGAAGCGGCGCAAGACCGGGGGCGGCGGACTGCGCCTCTTCGTCGCCGCCTATCCACCGCCGGATCGGGTCGATTGCTGGCTCGAACGCCTTGCGGCGCTCGAGCTGCCGCCCCACCGGATGACGCCCGCCCTGCAGATCCACCTCACTCTGCACTTCCTGGGCGACACACCCGAGGGAGAGCTCGAGGCCGTCACGGAGAGCGTTTCGCGGTCTTGCGCGGGCCTCACCGCCGCCGAGCTCCGCGCCACCCGCTTCATCGCCCTGCCAAAGCGTGGCCCCGCGCGCCTCATCGCCGTCGAGACCGACGCGCCCCCGAGCCTGCTCGAGCTCCAGCGCCGCCTCGTCCAGCGCCTGGCCCTCCGGCCGCGCGCGCGGCCTGGCGACCGCTATCTGCCCCACATCACCCTGTGCCGCTTCCGCACACCGGGCCACCTCGGGCTGGACGAAGAGGCGCTCTCCCTCGCGGATGGAGCCTCCGACGCCGCGGCACCCTTTCCGCTGCGGGAGGTGAAGCTGGTGCGCAGCGTGCTCGAGAGCGGGGGAGCCCGACACTACGAAGTTGCGTCCGTCCCCCTCGCCACCGGGGACTGAGCGGGCCGTGGGATCCGCGCGCAGAGCGAGCTCGCGCGGCGCTGGCCTCTACACCCGGATCCGGGCTACCCGGGCCGCTCCTCGTCCGCCGCCGCGCTCCGCTCCCACTCCGCGGCCGTCTGCTGCCACAGCGCGACCTCGCAGTCGTTGTAGGTAGTGGACGACTTCTCGCGCTCGGCCTGGTCGGCGTTGCCGAGGATGGCCGAGAGGTACTCGGCGGAGAGGGTCCAGAACTCGGGGGAGATGAGCTGCAGGAAGCGGAAGAAGCGATGGGGCATGGGGGTGGGGGCCACGAAGTTGAAGCGGATGCCGACGCAGTGGTCCTCGAGGCCCAGGGTCTTGTGCCACATCCAGGCGGGGTGGTAGAGGATGTCGCCCGGGTGCAGGTCGAGCTCGTAGCGGGGTGCGTAGTCGACGAGGGAGTACTTCTCCGCGTCCATGGGGTTGCCCTCCGGGTCGGGGATGTACTCGGAGAAGCGGCGCATTCCCGTTCCCTCGGAGGAGGGATAGAGGAGCCAGCTGTATTCGGCGTCGATGAGGGTCCAGTGCCGCGTGCCGGAGAGCTCGAAGTACCAGTTGAGCCCCGCCTCGCAGTGCATGGGGGCATTCACGCCGCGCTTGCGGCCGATGATGAGATAGGTCGCGACGGAGCCGAGGAGTCGGCCCGTGGTACCGAAGAAGTCTGCGAAGCGGCCCAAGTCGAAGTAGCGCGCCTGCTCTGGGTCGAGGGCGGCCTGGAAGGGCTTCACCTTTCCGTCCTTGATGGCGGGCAGCAGGCCCGGGAGGGGCTCGGTGAAGACCTGGCCGCTGCTGAGGTCGAGAACCTGGGTGTGCAGCTCCGGGAACTTCTCGGCGAAGAAGTCGAGGCTCCAGCGCTCGGCCTCGTAGTGCCCCATGCCGCGGATCAGCGCCGGCTTTCCCGTCTTGACATGGTTCCGGTAGAACTCGCGCGGCGTGATCTCGCCCGCTCGATAGGTCGCGATCTCGAGCCGCCCGCCCTTGGGCCAGCCGGCCGTCTCGAGGCTCTCGGCCATGCGGTCGTAGGCCCGCCGGAGACGGCCCTCGAGCAGTCCGGGGCGTCCGGTGATCTGGCGCAGGAAGAGAATCCCCTTGATAGCCAAGCGGTTACGCGCGCCCAGCGGAGGCAGGGCAACGTCGTGGCCGGTCTCCCGCTGGCCGAAGAAGGTGTGCAGGCCGAGCTTCTGCTCGAAGACGAGCTGGATCAGGGCGCCCAGGCTGATGGCCACCCGAGCGGCCAGCTGGATCAGCCCCTTGCTGCGGTTGCTCGATCGCTCACGCTCTCCATCCATTTCGCTCTCCTCTGGCCCGGACCCGCGCGTGGGCCGCTTCGGCGGCGTGACCTTATCACATTAGGCGAGCGCTCCCGGTCGACCCTCTTTCTTCGGGGGGCGGGCGAGGCGCACGATTCGCGGGCCGCACCGTACCGGATCTCCACGCCACAGGGGGACTGGCGAAAATGCCCCTCAAGCGTGCCCGGTGACCGGACGACCGGTGGTGGGTGAGTCGGCCCCTAGGGGCGAATACCGCTTCGCCTCCTGCCACGGGAGAAACTGCCATGCGCGAGACCCTCGAGCAGCGTTTCGGTGAGCTGCAGCTCGCTTACCCGGCCACCTGGGAGGCCGAGCTCATCAGCGACATGAACGGGCTCCTCCTCGTGGATCCGCAGATCGAACAGGACTGGCAGGCCAGCGTCTTTCTCGAGCTGCTACGCGACGACGAGGACCGCCCCATCGACGTCGCCATGGCGGACCTGCTCGAGGCTCAGCAGGAGGAGCACGCCGGCTTCCACCTGCGGCGCCGGGAGCTTCGGGAGCACGTCTCGGGCCACCCCTTCGGGCTGATCGAGTTCGACTCGCTGACGGACGGCATGCCCCTGACCCAGTGGCTGGCGGTCCTCGCCACCTCGGGCCGCGAGCGGCTCTTCGTGACCGCGGCCTCCGAGCGCTCGCTGTGGGCAAAGTACGAGCCCGTCTTCGACGCGGTGATGAGCTCGATCCGGCGGGCGGATCTCTAGCCCGAGCCCAGCACCACCAAGGTCGCGCCCTCTTCGACCTGATCCCCCACCGCGCAGCCCAGACTCTCCACCACCGCCGCCGCGGGCGCCGCGATGGTGTGCTCCATCTTCATGGCCTCGAGGACGAGGAGCGGCTCGCCCTTCTTCACCCGCTGCCCGGCTTCGACGAAGACCCGGGTGATCTTGCCCGGCATGGGGGTCACGATGGCGCCGGCGGCCTCGGCCTCGTCGCAGACGCTGTGACGCGGGTCGTGGGGAACGAGCACGTGGTGCTCGCCGGCGCAGAAGAGGTCGATGAGGTCAGCGCGGTGGACCAGGGTCGCTGCGACCCGGGTGTCCGCGAGCCAGGCTTCCAGGCGGTGGATCTCGACGCCGTGCCGAGCGATTCGCTCGAGCACGCGACCGCGCACTCGCTGCTCGCCTCCCGGAAGCTCCATGCGGTACTCGCCGGGCGCCGCGCCGGGCCCCAACGTGCCGGGCTCAGACGAGTAGTGCACGCGCACCCGCAGCTCCTCGTCCCCGTCGGCAAAGACGAGCTCGTCCCAGCCTTCGGCATTCAAGAGCCAGCCGTCGGCGGCGTCCCAGGGCGAGAAGGGATCGCCGGCCTGGCGGGTCGCGGAGCCGCGGCTCGCACTTGGGGTACGACACAGTATGGCGTCGACACACGCCAGGGCGAGCGCACGATCGGGAAGCGGGGCGGGGGGTGGCAGCAGCTGTGCCCGGTGCTCTTCGATGAAGCCCGTGTGGACGGCACCTGCCGCAAAGGCGGGATGGGTCACGACACGAGAGAGAAAGCTCCGGTTGGTGGCGGGGCCTGCGATCTCGTAGGCGGCCAGCGCCGCGGCGAGCTGCCGGCGAGCGGCCTCCCGGTCCGCTCCCCAGGCCACCAGCTTCGCGAGCATGGGGTCGTAGTGGACCGTGATCGTGTCGCCGGCCACGACGCCAGTCTCGATGCGCAGGGCATCGCTCGCCGGCGGCTCGGCCAGGTGCACGATGGTGCCGGGTGAGGGGAGGAAGCGGCGCGCCGGGTCCTCGGCGTAGATGCGCGCCTCCATGGCGTGGCCGTGGGGCGCTAGGGACTCCTGGCCAAGGGGCAGGGGCTCGCCGGCCGCCACCCGCAGCTGCCACTCCACCAGGTCGACACCGTGGATCATCTCGGTTACCGGGTGCTCGACCTGCAGGCGCGTGTTCATCTCCATGAAATAGAAGCGCTCGTCGCCGTCGCTGCAGTCGAGGAGGAACTCGACGGTGCCCGCTCCCTCGTAGGCGATGGCGCGGGCGGCGCACACCGCGGCTTCCCCCATGGCACTACGGGTCTTGGCCGAGAGGCCCGGGGCCGGCGCCTCCTCGATCACTTTCTGGTGTCGGCGCTGAATCGAGCAGTCGCGCTCGAAGAGGTGCAGCACGCTCCCCTGGGCGTCGGCAAAGATCTGCACCTCGACGTGACGCGCCGGACTGACGAGCTTTTCGAGCAGCAGATGATCGTTCCCGAAGGCGCCGCGCGCCTCCCGGCGTGCGGCCTCGAGGGCCTTGGGAAGCGCGGCGGCCGAGGCCACTTCGCGCATGCCGCGACCGCCGCCGCCGGCCACGGCCTTCACGAGGAGCGGGTAGCCGATGTTCGCCGCGGCTTCTTCGAGGGCGGCGGCGCCCTGTTCCTCGCCGTGGTAGCCCGGCACCACGGGCACACCCGCCTTCTCCATGATGAGCTTGGCGGCGTCCTTGCTCCCCATGGCGCGGATCGCGTCAGCGGACGGTCCCACGAAGACGAGCCCCGCCCCGCGGCAGGCTTCGGCGAAGTCGGCGTTCTCCGAGAGGAAGCCATAGCCGGGATGGATCGCGCCGGCGCCGCAGCGGCGGGCGGCCTCGAGGATGCGCTGCGCCGACAGGTAGCTCTCGCTGGCCCGAGCGGGTCCGATGCAGCAGGCGTCGTCCGCCATGCGGACGTGGAGCGCACCGGCGTCGGGCTCGGAATAGACCGCCACACAGCGCAGTCCCATGCGCCGCGCCGTGCCCATGACCCGGCAGGCGATCTCTCCGCGGTTGGCGACCAGAAGCGTGTCGAAGCTCATCGGGCCCTGGCTCTCCTCACATCCGCCTCTTCACATCCGCCTCTTCACATCCGGAACACGCCGAACTTCGTTTCGGGAATCGGCGCGTTGAGGGAAGCCGAGAGCGCCAGGGCGAGGACCCGGCGCGTGTCCTCGGGTGCGATGATGCCGTCGTCCCAGAGCCGGGCGCTCGCGTAGTAGGGGTGTCCTTCCTCTTCGTAGCGGGAGCGGATGGGCTCTTGGAAGGCGGCCTCTTCGGCTTCGCTCCAGGTCTCCCCTCGCTTCTCCACACCGTCGCGCTTCACCGTGGCGAGCACCATGGCGGCTTGCTCGCCCCCCATGACGGAGATGCGCGCGTTGGGCCACATCCACATGAGGCGCGGCGAGTAGGCGCGGCCGCACATGGCGTAGTTCCCGGCGCCGAAGGAGCCGCCGATGATGACGCTGAGCTTCGGGACCCTCGCGCACGCGACGGCGGTCACCATCTTGGCGCCGTCCTTCGCGATGCCGCCAGCCTCGTACTTCCGCCCCACCATGAAGCCCGTGATGTTCTGCAGGAAGACGAGGGGAATGCGGCGCTGGCAGCAGAGCTCGACGAAGTGGGTGCCCTTGAGAGCGGACTCGGAGAAGAGCACGCCGTTGTTCGCCACGATGCCTACCGGATAGCCGTGGAGGTGGGCGAAGCCCGTGACCAGGGTGCTGCCGTAGAGCTGCTTGAACTCTTCGAACTCGCTGCCGTCGACCAGGCGGGCGATCACCTCGCGCACGTCGTAGGGAGTGCGGGTGTCCCGGGGAACGAGGCCGCCGATCTCGGCCGCGTCGAAGCGGGGCTCCCGGGGCTCGCGGCACTCGAGATCGACGCGCTTGGGACGATTCAGGCGACCGACGATCTCCCGGGCCACGCTGAGCGCGTGGGCGTCGTCCCGGGCATAGTGGTCGGAGACTCCGGAATGACGCGCGTGGACGTCGGCGCCGCCGAGCTCCTCGGCGCTCACCTCCTCCCCGGTAGCGGCCTTCACCAGCGGAGGACCGCCGAGAAAGATCGTCCCCTGCTCGCGCACGATGATGCTCTCGTCCGCCATGGCGGGCACGTAGGCGCCCCCGGCCGTGCAGGAGCCCATGACGACGGCAATCTGGGCGATCCCCTCGCTCGATAGGGTGGCCTGGTTGTAGAAGATGCGGCCGAAGTGCTCCCGGTCGGGGAAGACCTCCGCCTGATTCGGGAGATTCGCGCCCCCCGAGTCGACCAGGTAGATGCAGGGGAGCCGGTTCTCCCGGGCGATCTCCTGGGCGCGCAAGTGCTTCTTCACGGTGAGGGGGTAGTAGGTGCCGCCCTTCACGGTGGCATCGTTGCACACCACCAGGCACTCGCGGCCCTGCACGCGACCGATGCCGGTAATGATGCCGGCGGCGGGAATCTCCTCCTCGTAGACACCGTGGGCGGCCAGCTGGGAGAGCTCGAGGAAGGGAGCCCCCGGGTCGAGGAGAGTGCGGATGCGATCCCGGGCCAGCAGCTTGCCCCGGGCCAGATGGCGCTCGCGGCTGCGCGCGTCGCCCCCGAGGCTCAGCGCCTCGACCTTCGCACGCAGGTCGCCCACCAACCCGGCCATGTGCTCGGCATTCGCACGAAAGCCCTCGGAACGACGATCAACCTCACACCCGATCAGCCCCATACCCCCCAGTCTAGCGGAAGGTCGGGGACGGTCCCGAGGCCTTGCGTTACGGGTGGTAGGGGACGGTCCTCTCGTCTTGCGTTACGGAAATCGGACGTGGCAGGGTGGCAGGGGACGTTCCTTCCGAACTTCCGATGTGGCACTGCGTCAGAACGGAAGGAACGTCCCCGATCTTCCGATGTGATGGGCTCTCAGATCGGAACTTCGGAAGGAACGTCCCCTCTTTCTCCGAGAG
>JAFDEK010000007.1 GCA_019310385.1 Deltaproteobacteria bacterium | reverse complement strand
GGAGGGCAAGAGCAGGCCCGCACCCAGGAACAAGGCGAGATGGATCGCGACGGCCTCGCGTCCCCCCCTGGCTCTCCGAAGGCGCATCAGAGCCAGCAGAGCGAGAGCCACGAGCTGCATGGTTGCCACCGCAGGCTCCGGGACCTTCTCGATTCTGAAACGGTCGCGGGTATCGCCGTCCTTGTTGATGAAGACCGCCTCGAGGGCAGCCCCGTCGATGTCGACGAGCATCGAGCCCTCGTAGCTGATCGACCGCTTCATGACGGGGTGCGAGTCGACGCCGCTGTTCTTCGACGAGCTTCCCACCACGGAGTAGACGGCGCCCATGTTCGGCTCGAGCCCCATGGCGTCCTTCGCGTAGGCGCCGTCGCCTGCGGGATCGCCATCTCCCGTATCGAAGGCGTGCTCGGCTGGATCGAAGGTATCCGAAGTGCCGTAGTGGCCGTCGAGCAGCAGGGAACGCTCGTAGGAATGGCTGTGGCCGGTGAGCTGCAAGTCGACCCCATGGCTCTCGAGGAGGGGGAGGAAGATCATGCGCATGTCCCACAGGCGCCCTCCCGAGTCGTATTCGTTGTCGGAATCGTGGGAGCCGTTCGTGTAGGGCGGGTGGTGCCAGAAGGCGATCAGCCACTCGGCCGAGGTGGCCTCGAGGTCGGCCTCCAGCCACTGGTACATGGCCCCGGTGGTCGAGCGATCCGTGCCGTGGGAGTCGAGGGCTACGAAGTGCACGTTGCCGAAGTCGAAGGAGTAGTACGACTCGCTGCCGCTGGCCTCACCACCCGCCTGGCCCTCGGTGGGGAGGCTGAAGGCCTCGTAATAGGGGACGGCTCCATCGGTCTTGTACTCGTGGTTGCCCGGCACTGGCCACAGGGGCGTGTTGCGCATGATCTCGGGATAGACCTCGAATACGCCGACGGTGTGCTCCGTATCGGTGCCCTCCGTGTACGCGTTGTCGCCCAGCATCAGCCAGGCATTGGCGATTCCTCCGGTCTCCTGCGCGTGGGCGAGGTACTCGTCGCGCACCGCTCCCGCGTCGATGCAACCCTGGGCGCTGAATGAGCACTCGCCCGAATCGCCGATCACCCAGATGCGGACCGGCTGGCGACTGCCCGCCGCGGGGGATGTCTCGAAGTAATGATCGGCGTCACCGCCCGCGATGATCTCCACGTCCGTCCCGACGCCATAGTAGTAGCGGGTTCCCGGCTCGAGGCTGGGGATGGCGACCTCGTGCTCGGTGACCAGCGCCGGGTCGCTGAGGGTGGTGCTCAGATCGTCGGGCGCCGGCCCGTAGCTCAGGCGGGTGTCCGACGTGACATCGGTGCGCCAGCGCACCACCATGCTGGTGGGCGTGCCGATCTGCAGATATGGCGGGCGAACGAGGCCGGGTGGAACGCCCGCGCTGGCGGGTAGCGGGAGCAGGCCCACGATCGAGACCAGCGCGAAATAGATCGCGGCGGCCGCTCTGCAGTAACGAAAAGACACCCTTCGACTCCTCCTGCGAGCCGAGAGCCCGCAACGGTGGCGTGCATACGAGGCTGAGCGGCCCGCGCAGCTTTGCCAGTCTACCGAAGCCCCTTCGTCCGATGCAGCGAAGCGCCCACGTGGCCCCGCGGGGCGCGGACGCCTGACTCCACCCGCCACACAAGCGGACACAATCGACCACCCATGAACGGCTAAATATTCGGGTGCTATACGGATTTCCGAACATCGTCGATCCCGATCTTGATACGATTCCTGCCAGATCTGGGGGATCGGCTGAGCATGCGCGGCACTGTTCTCGTCGTCGACGACCACAGCAGACCACGGCGAGCACTCGCCACCGAGCTCGAGGACGCCGGCTTCGCGGTCGTCGAAGCCGGTGACGGCCAGGAAGCCTGGGAGCACTTCCGCGGCCAGCCCCCGGACGTCGTGATCACCGACATGGTGATGCCCCGCAGCGACGGGCTCGAGCTGCTGACCCGCATCCGCGCCCAATCCGACGTCCCCGTCATTCTCTTCACCGCCCGCGGCTCCATCGAGAGCGCCGCGGCCGCCTTCAAGGCCGGGGCCGACGACTTCGTCGCCTCGCCGGACGTGGGGGTGGACGATCTCGTGGCCCTGGTCGCCCACGCGGTGGAAGGCGGACGCGAGGGGCAGGATGCCTCGGAGATGACAGCTCGCCTGCCCGGGCAGAGCGCGCAGATGTGTCGGGTGCGGGAGCGAGTCGCGGGACTCGCTCCCCTGTGGACTCCCGTGCTGATCTCCGGCGAGCCAGGCACCGGACGCGGAACCGTGGCGCGGGCGCTACACGACTACGGCGTGACGGCCGGGGCCGGCTTCGTAGCGGTCGCGTGCACCCACGACACATCATCCCTGCTCCTGCCCGCCGCGGGCGTGTTGTACCTCGCCAACATCGATTCCCTACCACCCCGGGTGCAGTCTCAGCTCGTCGATCATCTCGTCGAAACCGAGACCACTGGCTTCGGCCCGGGTCTCCGGATCTTCGCTTCGACCAGCGAGAACCTTTCCTCCCTCAGCGGCAAGGAACGCTTCGACTCGAGCCTCGCGCTGCTGCTGCTCCGCTTCCACATCCAGCTCCCGCCACTTCGCGCCCGCGCGAGCGACATTCCGGAGCTCGCGAACGCGCTGGTTCAGAAACTCGCCGGCTCGCTGGGTCGAAACAGGGCTCGTCTCACGCCCGCCGCCACTTCCTTCCTCGCTGGATGCCACTGGCCGGGGAACATCACCCAGATCGAACAGGTGCTCGAGCGGGCCGTCGTATTCTGCCCCGACGCCCAGATCAAGCGTGGCCTCATCGCGGACCTCGTCCAGGAGACCGAAGACAGCCTCGCCAGCATCCGCGAACGACATGCGCGGATGGAGCGCGATGATCTGCTCGAGACCATCCACCGCACTGGCGGCAACATCTCGCAGACCGCCGAGATCCTGGGCAAGAGCCGCAGCGCCATCTATCGGCTCATCGACAAACACCGAATCCCCCTCCGCCGCGAGTAATCGAGGCAGGCGAGGCACTGGCACGTGCACAGACTGACGACCTTCTCCCTGAAGCACCCGGTGATGACCCTGTCGGTGCTCGCCGTAGTCACGCTCGGCCTCGGCAGCGCGCTGCCCTCGCTTCGAACGGAATTTGGCTATCGCGTCCTCATCGGGGACGAGCACTCCGCGATCGTCAGGCTGGATGCGTTCATCAAGGAGTTCGGGGGAGGCTTGCCGGCACAGATCGTGTGGGAATGCGGCGAGGGCTTTCCCTGCTCGTCCGTCTTCGACCCGCGATCCCTCGAAATGGCCCATGCCGTGACTCAACGGCTCTCATCGGCCGGAATGGTCCAGGATGTCTACGGGGTCGCGAACGCACCTCTACTCGTCCCGGATGCCGGGGGTTTCGCGGTAAGACGCCTGGTGGAAAATGGAGAACCTGCGTCTGACCTGGATGCGCTCGCGGCGCTCGCGCTCGAAGATCCGCTCTGGCTCAACACCCTGGTGTCGGAGACGGGCAATGTCGGCGTCATCATCGTTCAGCCGACGACTACGACGGACGACGTCCACGTGGCACTCGTGAAGGAACTCGAGGAGTCCTTGGAGGAACACGAACAAGCCGGCTTCCGCTTCTACCTGGTCGGCGACGCGGTTGAAAATGTCATTCCAGGTCGCAAGCTGGCCAAGAGCTCCGCCCGGCTGGTGCCAATTGCGATCATCATCATCGCTACGGTTCTCTACGCGCTGTCTCAGTCCCTTCCTCTCGTGGCTATCTCGGTCGCAACGATGGCGCTATCACTGCTCTGGACCTTCGGCATGCTGGCATGGCTCGACTGGCCGCAGGATGGAATCCTCGAAGTTCTCGCGCCTCTGATTCTCGTAGTTGGCGTATGCGACGCGATCCACTTCCTTGCGAGATACGCTTCCCTCGTCGATTCACGCCCCGAAATGCCTTCCGCGGATGAGCGCGTCTTGCTGCTGAGCAGGGCCGCCAGAGAGATCGCCGCTCCCTGTGTGGTCACGACCCTGACGACGGCCGTCGCCTTCGCATCCTTCGTAACGAGCGAGCTCGGGACCTTCATCCGCTTTGGCACGGCCGCGGCCTTCGGAGTCATCGCATGCTTGTTCCTGACCTTCTCGCTACTTCCCGCGATCGCTCACTACGTGCCGCTTCATGCAGGCGGCAAGAGCCACGTATCCGACGCCTGGAGAAGCTCCCTGCTCGCAGTCGTTCGTACGGTGGAGCGTCGCGCCTGGCCTATTCTCGCCTGCTCGCTGACTCTGCTTCTCGTCTGCGCGGTGGGGTGGGCGGCGTATCTTCGCGTCGACACCGACTGGCTCGAGTCATGGGGAGAGGAGAGTGAGATCGTTCAGTCCATACGCTTCGTCGAAGCCCACCTCGCCCAATCCACCGCGCTCGAGGCCAAGATCTCCCTGCCCGATGGCACCCGCCTGGAAGACCCCGACTCCCTTCGACACATCCAGGAGTTCTCGAAGTTCATTACCTCGCTCGACGGATTCACGCAGGTGACGAGCATCGTCGACTACATCGAGCGATTGAACCGGGTGCTTCACAATGACGATGTCAGCTACCAGCGCATAGCAGATAGCTCGGATGCCAATGCCCAGATCCTCGAACTCATCGGTTTCGACGATCCCGGCATACTCTCCGGCTGGATCAACTTCGATCGCAGCGCCGCCCGGATTTCGGCGAGGAGCGCCGAGCAATCGTACGCGACCAGTATCGGGAACCTGGAGGCCATCAGCCGCTGGACCGCCGCACACTTCCCCACGGACTGGGAGGTGGACCTGACAGGAGAGTACACGATCACGGTGGACTGGATCAGGGACGTCCAGGGCACACAGCTCCGTAGCTTTCCCGCTGCCTTCGCCATGGTCTTTCTCATGGTGTGGATCTTTCTCCGCTCTGTCCGACTCGCCATCCTCGCGATGGTCCCGACGGTACTGCCCGTAGTGGTGATCCTGGGCGCCATGGGCTGGGTGGGGATGAGCCTCGATGTGGGAAGGGCGATGATCGCCGCCGTGATCATCGGCATCGGTGTGGATGACAGCATTCACCTGCTGAGCCACTACAAGAAGTGCCGCATCGAGGGCGACGGTTCGAGACGCGCGATCGAGAAGGCTGTTCTTCATACGGGAAGAGCCGTCGTAACGACATCGGTCGCGCTCTCGTTGGGCTTTCTCACACTGATGGCATCGGCATGGCAGACGATTTCGAGCTTCGGCTTCTTCGTTTCCCTCGCCATCGCTGGAGCCCTGGTGGCGACGCTTTCTGTCCTTCCAGCCCTGATCGTGGTCTTTGCCAAGGAGTAGGCCGTGGATGCGCCCCGGTCATCGTCAGGGAGAGAATCGGGGAGAGCCCTCCGGCTCTGCGTGATCGCCCTCACGGTGGCGCCCGTGCTCATGGCGCTCGGCGGAGCGGTCTTCGTGGCGTTGGGAGCCGACGCCTCGAGAGAGATGGCCTGCAGAATCCTCCCGAACCGCCTGGTCTTCATCGCACCCGGCGACGACCGGTGCCCGCTCGAGCTGCATGCTCAGGTGCGCAAGGCACAGCTTCCGAGCGGAGAGACGCTGCTCGTCACGGATACATCGAAGCTGCGCGAGGCGGTTCGGAGATCGGACTCGATACTGCGCCTTTCCGTTTCACGGCAGGGGAAGGAGACGTGGTTCGACGTTCCCATTCGGGAGGCAACGCCCAAACATCTTGCCGCCCGCATTGCGGCGGCCGCGGTGGCGGCGCTGTGCCTCATGTGGATACCGCTGTCCCTTCTGTGGCGCTCGTCGTCGGGCGCCGCCTTCCCCCTCGCCTTCTTCTATGCTGCGACGTCGGTTCTGGCCATCACCTTCAGCTGCGGCAGGGGATCCGACTGGATGGCGCGAGCCTCCCTCCTGGCGATGGCCGCAGCGCCGGCGCCGCTCGCGCACCTCAGCTTCCTGCTGCCACGAGAGCGACGGGTCGTGAGGGAAGCTCCGGAGCTGATGTGGCTTCCCTATCTGGTGGCCGGCATCCTCGTTCCCATTGGCTGGTTCTGCCTCGAGCGCAATCCAGTGCTCTGGCCGACCTTCACGTACCTTCTGGTAGCGCTGATGTCCACCGCCTGGTTCATCCTGATCTGCTCTTGCGCCTTTGCGCTGCGCGAATCGCGCTACGCCGTAGAGCGCGCGCGAGCTCGGGTCATCCTGGTTGGATCTCTCTGCATTCCCATTCTGCCAACCTTGCTGCTCGTAAGGGAGGCAGCCGGTCCGCAGGAGGTTGCTGCAACGCACTTCTGGGTGTCTGCGGTTGCAATGCCTCTCCCGATCGGCCTCGCGATCAGTCGCTACAACCTCTTTGATCTCGGACTGGACACACGCCACTGGATCGGACGGATCGTCTATTTCGGAACGGCCGCGCTCGTGATCACCGTTGCGTTGCTCGCGAGCTTTTCGCTGCTCACCTTCACCGCGCCGGTGGGCGATCCGCTCCTGCTCTACATTCTGTCATTCGGGTGCATGGTAATCATCGAGCCCTTGCGCACACGGATGCTTGGCCTCCTCGACTCGCTTCTGTCGCCAAGCAGGGCCAGGCTGCGACGCCTCCACGAGCGCCTTGCCCACGAGGTCTCCCATGGGAGTGATCCGGACTCCATCGCCCGCGCCCTGGGTAGATCGATCCAGCTGGGGCTCGAGCCGAGGGCGGGGTGCGTGGTCTTGTCATCTGGGGAGCAGTGGCGAGTCGCTCATGCCTTTGGACGTGGCTTCCTGGGAGGAGGCTCACTGGCCCAACAAGGCCGCGATGCGCTCGGCGACAAGGCCCTGGTTCATCTGAGCCAGCTGTCCGGAGACGTCTCGTCATCTCAGCTCCCGCTCCTCGACGCAGGGGTCGCGGTAGTCGGGGCACTGGAGGGCGGCGGACGGTGCTATGGAGTCGTACTCCTCCGGGAATCAGCGAGCAGCTCCCCCTACAATGGCGCAGATCTCGGGTTCGTCGCGGCCACCGCCGCCCGAGCCGGGGCCGCCCTGCACGACTTGCGGCTCACCAGCGAGCTCATCTGCGCCGAGAGACACGTGACTACCTCGCGGATCGCCCTGGGGCTCGCCCACGACATTGGCAAGGAGCTGGACTGGCTACTTCGGCTCGCGAGACGCCTGCCGGAGCGCGTGGATGATCGAAGCCGGCTCCTCAGGGACGTTTCGATGATCCAGGATTTCACCGAGGGACTGGTTCAACAGGTACACGACTTCGTTCGCGACGCGACCGATTCGGCCTCGGACCCACCTGGCGTCGTGCGGCTCGGCGAGATCATTGACACCGCCGTCGAGCGAATGGCGAGGATTCACGGCGAGGGGCGTATCAGTCACAACGTGGATCCTTCGATCAGGAGCGTGCGCTGTCACGAGAACATCGGGCGGGCGGTGACGAATCTCCTCGACAATGCGCTGCTCGCATCCGACAGAGAGGAGGCGGTCCATGTGTTCGCCACCGGAAGCGATGGGGGAATGCGGATCACGGTCACCGACCGGGGCTGCGGCGTGGCGGAGAGCATGGTCCCGGAAGCATTCAAGCCGGGCTTCACGACTCGCGCCAGCAAGGGCGGACTGGGTGTCGGCCTTCCCGTGTCGCGCGAGATCGTAGAATCGCTCGGAGGCACTCTCGAGCTGGACCCGAATCCAGGAGGCGGAATGTGTGCAACCATATGCATTCCGGCACCATGCCAGGAGCGACCATGCTAGGGAAGACCAGGTTCACCAGAGGCCTGTCTGCGTCGTGGTGCCTTTCGTTGGCCGCGTGCATGCTCTTCGCGACGGTCGGTCGGGCCGAAACCACCGCCGATACCGATGAAGCAGCGGCAGACGGTGTCGATCCGTCCGAGGTACTTTCCACAGCGTTCCAGAATCGATACGACGTCGACATGATCTCGACGATCGAGCTGGTGATGAGCAACGGCCGGGGCCAGACGAGGAAGCGCGAGTTCGAGGCGGTGTCGAAACTCATCGACGGCCGGCTTCACTCGGTTGGGCGCATTGTCTGGCCCAATCATCTGCGCGGCATGACGATCCTCACCATCGAGGCCGGTGAACGCGGACACGACGCCTTCGTCTACATGCCGGCGATGAAGATCGTGCGACGAATCAGCACGGCGCAGCGGGGCGACTCCTTCTTCGGCACGGATGTCACCTACGAAGACCTCGAGCGCAGGAGAATCGGAGATTACGTGCTCGAGTCCCTCGAGAGCGCCGAAGTGGCCGGCGAGCCCGTCTTCGTCGTCACAGGGGCGCCGCATCAGAAGCAGACCTACTCCAAGGTCACCTTCGCGATTTCTCGCGCGGACCACGCCATCCTGGAGATCCGTTTCTTCAAGCGGGATCAGCCCGAGCCCTATCGAATCGTCACCTCGAAGCGCGATTCCATGGTCGAGCGGGCCGGGCACGTCCTACCGCTCAAGATGACGGTTCGGGACCTGCGCCAGGGATCCACCACCGAGGTGTTCTTTCGTGATCTCCAAGTCGATCCCGAGATCGACGATCACGTCTTCTCGGTTCGCACCCTCGAGCAGCAACGCGACCTCCCTCAGCCCGAGAGCTGATACCGCGATACAGGGTGTGGGCGGATTTCGCTTCAGTCTCGGCCTGCGGGAAACGGGACCGCCCCTGGCGGCATATCGATCCGGGGATCGCATGCTGATCGCATAGCACGCCGTGGCCCGTTTCCTCCGATACTCGACCGGCGCCTTCGATTCTTTTCTCTTTTGTTTTTTGAGGGGGAGGGGAACGAGCTCGAGGCGAACACTCGCGGACAGTGCTGCACACTCGCTACGCAGCTGGCCGATCTTGTGCGTTGACCCGTGCCGGTCTTTGCCTCTTACTACACCTCCATGCGGCGGCATTCGGCGGTCGCAATCACGCCCGGAGGAGACAAATGCGAGCTCTGCTGATCGGCGAGTGCTCGGGAGGGGGCTTGCTGCTGTCGCGACGTTTGGAGCGATTCTCCGAATCCGTCGTTCATGCGTCGAACCGGGAGAGCGCGCTTCACGAGCTCCGCGACCCGACATATCGGATCGTCGTGATCGACATGTCGACGGATTTCGCGAGACAGCTCGCAGGCGCTGACGGGCAGGGTCCTGCCCGGGAAGGAGCCACCGTGGTTCACGTCTACCGACCGCCCTCTCCCGCGACAGCCAGCCTCCCTCCGGAGGATCCACTGGACGCCGAGACGCCGGGCGGATTCGACGAAGGCCTCATCGGCCGCAGCGCCGAGATCGCAGGGGTACGCCAGCTCATCGAGAGCTACGGCGCCGTCGAAGCGCCCGTGTTGATATCCGGTGAAACGGGAACCGGAAAGGAGCTGGTAGCCCGCGCAGTACACCGGGCGAGTCCACGTCGAGGCTGCCCTTTCGTCGCCGTAAACTGCGCCGCGATCTCCGCATCCATCTTCGAGAGTGAGGTCTTCGGAAGCGTCCGTGGTGCCTTCACGGGCGCGGTGCGCGACCACGGAGGCCTGATTGGAGCCGCGCGAAGCGGAACGCTCTTTCTCGATGAGGTCGGAGAGCTCGGCGCCGAGCTTCAAGCGAAGTTGTTGCGCCTGCTCGAAGACGGTAGCTACAGGAGGGTGGGAGAAACGCGAGAGGCGAGGGCAGACGTGCGGGTGGTTGCTGCGACCAATCGTGACCTCCTGGCCGCGAGTCAATCCGGTGCGTTCCGCACAGACCTCTTCTTTCGTCTCGATGTCCTGCGAATCGAGATTCCGCCGCTCAGGGAGCGGCGCGGTGACATCTCGCTGCTCGTAGGTCACTTCCTGTCAGCCGGGAAACCCGGCCGCCACCCGCGCCAGCCAACCACCGAGGCATTGAAGCAGCTCATGGCCTATCCCTGGCCGGGTAACGTGCGAGAGCTCAAACACACCGTCGAACGCACGCTGGCCCACCGGGCAACCGGGCCCATCGGACGCTTCGAGCTGCGCAGCCGGTGGATGGAGCCGGCGCTGGGGATCGTCGGCGCGCGCATCACGCTCCAGAGTCTGATCGATGCGCTGGAGCGCCAAAGCGGCCAGGTCGGCGAGGTGGCGCAGGAATTCGACGTGAGCGTACGTACCATCCAGCGCCGTATGGCGAAGCTCGGCCTGCGCTTGAGGGACTTTCGGCCGGCGAGAAAAACCGGCAGGTCCTGAGCCATCAGGCCCCGGCACGGCGAAGCCCCCCTCGACCGAGTGCCGGAATGATCGAGAGGGGCCCGATGCGGCCGCACTTGGAAGGGCGAGCGTGCTGCAGGCATGCTGAGTTGCAGGCTCTGCCACCTCCGAGATAGAGACTGCCCTTCCCGGGAACCGGGCGCACTCCTCGAATCGGTGTAATTCCACTAGCGGTTTCCGCCAGTGGACCGCCCGGGCCGGAGC
The DNA here is from genome assembly GCA_019310385.1 of Deltaproteobacteria bacterium. Taxonomy (GTDB): domain Bacteria; phylum Myxococcota_A; class UBA9160; order UBA9160; family UBA4427; genus JAFDEK01. Next base: position 46,686 of record JAFDEK010000007.1, on the reverse strand, counting down.
GGCCGGCCCCGCGGGCGCCCGCGAGCCTCGCACGCGGCTCCGCATCGCGGCATCCTGCCCCCCGCCGACCGAGCGGGAGAATCCAAATGGCCCAGGCACAGATTCCCGGCCCCTACGAGGCCGCCGAGATGGATCGCTTTCTCGAAACCTTTTTCTATACCCGCGCGGGCTTTCTGGTCGACGAGGTGGCGCGCCTCGATCGCGAGGCCCGCGAGATCGAAGCGGTGCTCCATACCGATCGGCCGCTCCCCGTGGCGGAACTCCAGCGGGTCGACGCCGAGCATCCGGCCCACGTGGCCGGGCCCGAGATGGTGATGGCGACGGGAAGCCTCGGCTGCATGCACGCATGGTTCTTCCACGGCTGCCGCTGGGACGAGGGCTGGGTGGGTTTCGGCAATCGCATCCACCGCGCCGATTTCAAGAGCCTGGCGCGCCGCGGGCCGGAGCTCCGCCTCCACTCGCGAGAGACACGCGTACGCGTGGGCGCAGCGCGGGTCCTCATCCGCTTCGAGTTCCACTTCCGCCAGGAGGACCGCCTCGTCTACTTCGGTGATCAGACGGCCATGTTCGTGAAGGGGCGGGGGCTCGGCGTCGACCTCCCCTGATCTCCAGGCTGAGTTTTCGAGCTCAGTCTCGAAGTTCAATCTCAAAGTTCAGGCCCCCACCTCGTCCGGCGCGATCTCCTCGAGTTCGCGCCGGGCGGTCTCCGGAACGAGGAAGAGGATGACGAGGGGCGAGATCGGAGCGAGGAGGAGGACCCAGGTGATGGACACCGCGTGGCTTCCCGTCGCAACGTAGAGGAGGCTCACGATCCACAGTCCCAGAGAGGCCCCTACCGTGCCAAGGGCTTCGCGCATGCCGGAGGCGGTGGAGCGGAAGGCGGTGGGGAAGAGCTCGGTGGCGATGGCTCCGTGCAGCACGATGAGACCCCCTATGCTGAGGAAGAGCAGCGCGAGGCCGAGCCCCATTGCGGGCGCAGCGCTCGCGTTGTAGAAGAGCGCGACCGCTGCCGGGAGGAGCAGCGAAACGAAGGCCGCGACGGGTTTGCGCCCGAAGCGATCCGAAACCGCACCCGAGACCAGGTTTCCCAGCGGCGTCATGACACCGCACCCGCCGACGAGGAGCCCGACCTGCCCGGGCGAATAGCCCATCTCGTCCTGCAGGTGCTTCGATACAAAGACGATCCCCGGCTCGAGGATGACCGAAACGGGAATCATCACGCCCACCAGCGCCGCCAGACGCCACCCGTGCAGACGCACGATGTCACGCAGGGGTTGCCACGCGGGACCGCTCGCGGCGTTTGCCGCGGTCTGACTCTGGTGCTCCGAGAAGCGCCGGGTCTCTTGCAGGCTTCCCCACAGCCAGGGAACGCAGAGCAGCCCCAGGCCTCCCACGACATACAGAAAGCGCCACCCGTAGGGCAGATACTCGACGAACATGTAGACGAGCAGGGTCAGTGCGCCCCCCATCCCCCCGACCGCACTCAGAACTCCGAGCCCCCAGCCCCGATTGTCCGCGGACAGCTCCTCGGTAACGACTACGACGGCGAGTAGAATCTGCGCGCCCAGGAAGAAGCGCGCGCCCAGCTGCAGCCAGGCGAACTCGAGTCCGCTTCGAGAGAAGGCCGTCGCGACGTTGCAGAGCGCACAGCCCGCCACCGAGGCGACGAGCAGCCGGCGGCGACCCAGGCGATCGGCCGCCACCGCGAGCACCAGGGAGAAGATCGTGCCGGAACGAAGCAGCGCGAAGAGCGAGCCCACTTCGTCCTCGGGGATGGAGAGCCCGCGCTGGATCTGGGGCAGAGCAAAGCTCGTCACCGACATGGTGTAGAAGCTGCCCAACGAGCTCACGCAAGTGGCCACGAGCACGCCACGCTCATGGCTCGTCGTGACAGGCGCGCGGAAGATGGCAGGCGTGCGGATCATGGCGGGCTTGCGGATCAGGAAGAAGGGTGAGGCAACAAGGGCACTAGCTCGTCACCGAGCCGCCGTTCAGCCCGATGGTCTGGCCCGTGAGCCAGCTCGCCTCGTCGGACGCGAGAAAGGACACCGCGGCGCCCACGTCTTCGGGCGTACCCGCTCGACCCACGGGAATACCGGCTCCGAGCTTCTTGACCTCTTCTTCGCCGGCCGCGTTGCTCATGAGGCCCAGAGCCAGGCTATTGGCCGTGACACCGCGGGAAGCCACCTCCATGGCGAGGTGACGCATGAACGCAATTCCCCCGCCCTTGCCCGCTCCGTAGAGCGCCACGCCGATCGGAATACCCACCTGTCCAGCGCCGGAGGAGATGGTGACGATGCGCCCCCAGCCACGTTCGCACATGCCGCCGACGACGGCGCGGCAGCAGCGGACCACGCCGTAGAGGTTGAGATCCACGTAGGGGCCCCACTCCTCCGGGTCCATCTCCATGAAGGGCGTGAGCGCCATGCCGGCCGGAACCCCGGCGTTGTTGACCAGGACGTCGACGGGCCCGAGCTCTTCCTCCACCCGCGCCACGCCGGCATCGACCTTGTCCTGGGCGGTCACGTCGAAGGGAACCGCAATGGCGCGACCGCCCGCCGCCACGATTCCCTCCGCGCTCTCGACTGCGCGCGCCTCCACGAGGTCGTTCACGGCCACGGCCGCGCCCTGCCCGGCCAGTACCGCGGCAATCCCCGCTCCCATGCCCTGCCCGGCTCCGCTCACCAAGGCGACTCTTCCCGTCAGATCGAACACTGCGTTTCCTCTCCTCTTGTCTTCCCCGGATTTCGAACAGCGCAAACGTGCTCGGCTATGCCCAGCGGTTCCAGTGGAGCACCTTCGAGAGCGGCTGGCGCGGGGCAGGACGGAACTCGCTTCCAATCGTGTAGGCAACCGGGAAGAGGCCGGCCTGGGTATAGTCGTCGTAGGGAATGCCCAGGAGCTCCGCTGCCTCCTGCTCGCGATTCAGGTGCACCGTCGTCCAGGCACTGCCCAGCCCGTGCAGGCGCAGTGCCAGCATCAGACTCCAGGCGGCAGGCAGGATCGAGCCCCAGAGGCTGGCCTGCATGAAGACGTCGCACTTCTCCAGGCGACCCGCGATACAGGGGACGACCAGAGCGGGCGCCCGGTGCAGGTTCTCGGCCAGATGCATCACCGACTCGGTGATGCGATCCATGCCCGGCGGACCTCCGGCCGCGTAGAAGCCCGTGCCTTCGACCTGCGCGGCATAATCGCGAATCGCCTCGGCATAGATCGCCGCCAGCTCCGCGACCCGGGCGCGATCATCCACGACAACCCAGCGCCAGAGCTGCATGTTGGACCCGTTGGGCGCTTGCAAGGCCGTCTCGAGGCAAGCCTCGAGGGTTTCGCGCTCGACGGGCCGTTCGAAGTCGAGGCGCTTGCGCACCGTGCGGGTGGTGGTCAGGAGCGCTTCCGGGCTGAGATCGAGGAGCATGCTGTGTCTCCGCTGTGCGCACCGGGTCCCGTGTGTGATGCACCCTAGACAATTTGTCAGACAAAGCAAATACTTACCCAGGCGGCTCCCCATGGCACGCGAGACGGAGCTTCACAGGGCCGAGACGCACAGAGGCGAGACGCACAGAGGCGAGACACACAGAGGCGAGACACACATGGAGCGACTGGCACGGGAACACCAGAGCCCCCAGACTCCGGGAGCCAACGCGGCCAGGAAGTGACAACACGGCCAGAGAAGTGACAGGAGGCATCGAAGCGATGTTCCGCGTGCACGCAACCATGGACCAGCGCATGCCCCTCTCCCAGGTGGCCGACCACGCCCGACGCGCCGAGGCTCTCGGCTACGACGGCCTCAACGTCCCCGACTCGGTCCACGACGGCCTGCTCGTCGCCGGCGCAGCCCTCCGAGCAACCACGCGCCTGCGGGTGGCGACCAGCGTCCTCGTTGCTTTCCCTCGCAGCCCCATGATCGTCGCCCACGCGGCCTGGGATCTGCAGGAGCTGTCCGGCGGCCGCTTCCAGCTCGGACTCGGCTCCCAGGTTCGCGGCAACATCGTGGGGCGCTACAGCACGCCCTGGTCAGCGCCGGTGCCGCGCATGCGGGAGTACGTGCAGTCGCTGCGGGCGATCTTTGCGTGCTGGCAGGAGGGAGCTCCCCTGAGCTTCGAAGGTGAGCACTACCAGTTCACCCGTATGCAGCCCTTCTTCAAGCCCGACCCCCTCACCGAGCCGGGCGTCCCCATCTATCTGGGCGGCATCGGACCCGCCATGACGGCCCTGGCCGCAGAGGTCGGCGACGGTCTCATGACCCACCCAACGAACTCCGCGCCGCGCTACCTGCGCGAGGTGGTGCTGCCGCGCCTCGCAACGGGAGCAGGGCGGGCGGGCCGTGCGCCCGAGAGTGCTGATCTGATGATCGGCCCCCTGTGGGCAACCGGTCCCAGCGACGCCGACGTAACCCGCGAACGGGAGGGGGTGCGGCAGCTCCTCGCCTTCCTCTACTCGACCCCCGCCTACTGGCCCAGCCTCGAGCTCTTCGGCTGGAAGGAGCGCGGCGAGCAGCTCCTCGCCCTCACCCGCAAAGGCGGCTGGAAGGAAATGCCGGCGCTCATCGACGACGCCATGCTCGACACCTTCGCGCTCTGCGCACCCTACGACGCAGTCGCTGATCTCGCGCAGGAGTGGTACGGCGGCCTGAGCACCTGGATCACCTTTCCCATGCCCGGCGACCCCGCCCAGGACGGCCAGGCCGCGAAGGCCGTCGCGCGGCTGCGCGGCGAAGGCCCCGGCTGAACATCGGCTCCGGTCAGCAGTGGAGCCCAGCCCAGCTCGTCACCGGGGCGGTGCTCCCGGCGAACCCTCCGCGACGAGCTGCTCGATTCGCCCGTTGCGGCGCAGAACGAAGGTCGCACCCGAGCCCCGGCTCGGGCCGTCGCTGTCCGTCAAGACGTAGCTTCCCGGGACTTCGAGGCGCGCACCCTCGTGATGCCAGCGAGCCTTGCGCGTGCGCAGCTCCTGCCCCGTGCTCGACGAGACTGCCAGACGCCGGCTGAATTCGATGCTCCTGGTGCTATGGACTCTCGCCCGGTCCGCGCGAAGCCAGTAACGATGCTCGGCCCCGTCTGCAACCCGGATGGCGACGGGCTGCATGATCACCGCCGTGTAGCGCACGATCCCCGAGCGTCCACGCAGGGCCTCGATGGCCCCGATGGCATCGTCGAAATCGACCTCCAGGGCGACGCTCTCCGGCTCGTCCAGTGCGTCCCGAGGCGCCCTCGCGGCCAGCTCCAGGCCAAGGCGCGTCTCCTCGAAGATGAGCTCCTTCAGGGGATTGGCGGTAACGACGCCGAGCTTGTGGGAGCGCTCGTAGATGCGTGCAATGGAGATCTCGAGGGGATCTCCTCCGCGGGTCGCGGTCTGCAGGTTGAGCCCGGAAGCCAGCATCCGCCGGGCGGGCAGGGGCTCGGCGGCCGCCTGGCGGGCGTCGGACGACGCCAGCTCCGGGCTCCAGCGCACGCCGACGAGGAGGTAGGCCCCGAGTACGACGACGACCGCAATCAAGATGAGTGGCTCTCTGGAAGCTGCGGGTAGCTCGGCCATTCGAGCCTCAGATTAATGCGCTCGGGATTCGAATGCAGTAGGGTTGCCGCCATACCACATAGTCGATATTCAAGCCAAGGAGTAGCACGATGCGCCTGCCGGCCCCTGGCTCCATCAGCGCCTCTGGTCTCGCCCTCTTCCTGACGCTCTCCTCACTGACGGTGTGGCCACTGACCCTGTGGTCACTGACGGTATGGCCGGCGCCCGCTCTCGCGGGCGGCCCGCCGCCCACCGCCGCCACCAGCTGCCGGGACAGCCTGCTCCGCTATATCGACTGGGACTGCGATGCCACCAATCCCTGCCCGCAGCCCGATATCGTGGCCGCCGACGACTTCTGCGCCCAGGCGCTGCTGGACGATCCCGGCGACCAGGAATCCCGCTTCTTCCGCTCCCTGACCCGGGTCATGCGCCGCTTCGAGGAGGACCACCCCGATGGCCTTCCCGCGCGCGAGAGCATCCAAGGCCTGCTCGATTCCTTCGGCTTCGACACCGACGGCAATGCCGACCAGTACGGTCTGACCGAAGACGGCCGCAGCATCCTGGATTTCTCCACCGATCCACCGCGCGGCAGCGACCCGAACCTCCTCGGCAAGGGCGATGGCTCGATCGGGGAGCCGGATCCCTTTCTGGTCGTCTATCTGACGGAGGGCGACTACCTGCTCGCCGTGGCCGCCAGCTGGGTCTGGGTGGACGAGGTGATCGCCGGGGAGAGCGACTGGGGAAACCTCTACAGCGTGGAGTCCGACGGGGGTGGGGGCTGGACGCGCGAGGACCACGACCACGGCGACTACGAGATCACCATCAGCGGTGACGCTACGGTGAGCAACACGAGCTTCGCAGGCACCCTGAATCGCATCGATCCCGGTGTAGACAACCGCACGACGATCGACACGATCGCGTTCACCGTCGAGTCCGCCGGCGAGGTACGCATCGATGTCCTCTCCTGGGAGCAGGAGGGCCCGGAGTGGCCGCCCGACGGCGCGCCCAACGACGTGAATGGTGACGGCGAGAGCGCCTTCATGGACGCCTACATCATGCTCTTCCGCGACGATGGGCTGCTGGACGAATCGGACTTCGTGAGCGACGACAGCTGGGGCGACGCAGACGACTACCTCGACCTTCCCTCCGACTCACCCTCTGGCGCCGACCTCCAATACTCACTGCTGAGCGCCAGTGACGGACGGTCTCTACTCAGCGCCATCGACGGATCCGTTGCGGACCTGGCCCTCATCGACGATTCGATCGCTGTACTCCTCACCGAGAACTCGCTACCCCTCGTCGACGTCGATCCCGGCAACGCGACTGAGATCGACTACGGCGACATCGAGCTCTACCGGGCGGTGCTGCTGATCACGAAGGCCCAGCTCCTGCTCGTTGGTGCTTTCGACGTCGACATCGACATCGACGATTTCACCCCGATGCTGCGCACCCTGGCCATCCAGGTGGAGATCCTCGACGGCAACCCCGCGCTCCTCGATCTCACCTCCGGCGCGCACGCGAAGCTCCAGAATGCCAACGCGGCGAGCCGCGACGCAGTCGACGCCTACCTGGCCGCCTCGGCCTTCATCCGGGCCGAGAGCGATTCGCAGCACAACGATTTCTTCACCATCAGCCGAGACGACCTCGCCCTCGAGGCCGAGTTCCGTCATCAGCTCGCAGCCTTCCAGCGCTCCTTCTCCGGCGCCACCGCACTCTTCTGCCAGCGCTCCTACGTTGATGGTGGACTGGACTACCTGAACGACTACCTGGGCACCGGATTCGACGAGCGGGGAGTGGGCGTTCACCTGGGCGCCCTCTACGGCTCGAGCGCGGGCGATCTGCGCGATCTTCTGCCCACCATCCAGTACGATCCGACACACGCTCCGAAGAACTGGGTGCCTCGTGCCGACCCGGTCAGCGAATTTCCCGACCCTACATTCAACGGTGTGCTGCTGCCGCTTTCGGCCGCCTACGATTGCGACGGCGACGGGATCTCCGACGACGGCGACGGCTCGGGCGTGGCCGGCGACCTCCCCTGCATGGGCGGCAACCTGAGCAACTGCGACGACAACGCGCCCCACACCCCCAATGGCCCGGGCGGCGGGACCTGCACCGCTGGCGACGCTGGGGGGGTCGACGGGATCTGCGCGGTCAATGCCGACTGCGGCACTGGAGGCCAGTGCTCGCTGGCACAGGACGACACCGATAGCGACGGCGTGGGCGACGCGATCGACAACTGCAGCCTCGACAGCAACCCTGGGCAGAGCGACCTCGAGCTCTGCACCATCGTCAACCCAGAGGGTTCCTTCGACGAGTTCGAGCCCGGCGTCGGCATCGAAACAAACTATGGCCCGCTGGAGGGCGAGTGGCTCGAGTTCGCGTGTGGCGCGTGTGAAGGCAACGACTTCTCCGCGACGGCCGACCGCATCGGCAACCAGGAAGAGTTCTGCGGCCACACGAGCGCGATCCCGAACCAGATCATTTCGAACGGGGACCTGGTCTGTGCCCGCAACGTCTTCAACCACAGGACCTGGGAGATCCAGCTCCTCTCCCATCGCGGAGGGCGGGGCTGCTTCGACGCCGACGAGGGCGAGAGCTGCGCGGCCGCAGGGGGAGAGACCTCCTACATTCGCCACGCCGGCGACGGCGTGGGCGACGCCTGCGACGCGAATCCCGCAGTTCCCGTAAGCATGCCCTCGCTTGCGATCGCCTGTCCCGAGCCCGCGACGGCGCTGCTGCAGATCGCGAGCCTCGCCGCGTTGGTCGCGGCTCGGCGCCTCGCGAAGCGCCGGCACAGCGCGACTCGGAACTGAGACCGCCGGTCAGCGAATGGGCTGCTAGCATCTCTCCCGGATGCCGCAGCAACAGACGGAGAGAGACCCGAAGCTAGGGCGCTGGGCGTTGCGAGGACTCGTGTTGGCGGCCCTGGTGGCCAGCGGCTGGCTCCTGCGCATTACGGTGTTGGCGCCCGATCCCCTCGTCGTCAGCACCGTCGCCGTAGAGCGGGGCCGGGTCGAGTCTACGGTCACCAACTCCACGGCGGGCACACTCGAGTCGCGGCGCCGCTCGCGCCTCTCGGCGGAGATCGGAAGCCGCGTCACCGCGATCCTCCACCGCGAAGGGGATCAGGTCGAGGCCGGCGAGCCACTCATCCGCCTCAACGACGCCTCCTTCGTCGCCCAGGTCGAGCTCGCCCAGGCCGCCCTCGAGGTGACCCAGGCGCGCAATCGCGAGGCCTGTCTGGCTCGGGACCTGGCTCGTCGCAACCTCGCCCGCAACCGGGAGCTGGCTCAGAACAACGTCGTCTCCGAAGACCTGCTCGACAACCTCGAGGTGAAGTCCCATACCGCGGCGGCCTCTTGCACCGCCCTCGCGGCCGAAGTCAAGCGCGCGGAGGCCACCCTGCGCGCCGCCGAGGCCGAACGTGCAAAGACCGTGATCCGCGCCCCCTTCCCGGGCGTCGTCGCGGAGGTGCGCACCGAGGTCGGCGAGTGGATCACCCCCTCGCCTCCCCTGCTCACGGCGCCCGCGGTCATCGATCTCATCGACACCAGCTCCCTCTACGTGAGCGCTCCCATGGACGAGGTCGACTCGGGCCGCATCCGCATCGGCCAGGCCGCCAAGGTCACCGTCGACTCTCACGCGGGCCGTCTCTTCGAAGGCCGCGTCGTTCGCGTCGCTCCCTACGTGCTCGACCGCGAGCTCCAGAACCGCACCGTCGAGGTGGAGGTGGAGTTCGACGCGGGACTCGGAGGAGGGAGCGACGGCGGGGGAAACAAAGGGGGCTTCCTCGCCGGCACCTCCGCCGACGTGGAGCTCATCGTCGAGGCCCGGGAGCGGGTGCTCCGCATTCCCACCGCCGCCCTCCTCGAGGGTGGGCGGGTGCTCGTCTTCGAAGACGGGCTCCTGGCCGAGCGCGAGCTCGAGATCGGTCTGCGCAACTGGGACTTCGTGGAGGTGAGCTCGGGTTTGTCGGCGGGCGAGCTGGTGGTCGTCAGCCTCGACCGCAAGGAGGTCGTGGCCGGCAAGAAAGCCCGGCTTGCCGACGAAGGCGGGACCGGCGCGGCACGATGATCCGCCTCGAGGGCATCTGGAAGACCTACACCATGGGGGATCAGCAGCTCCACGCCCTACAGGACGTCGAGGAGGTGATCGAATCCGGCGAGCACGTCGCCATCATGGGACCCTCGGGCTCGGGCAAGTCGACCCTGCTCAACATCATCGGCTGCCTCGACAAGCCCAGCCGCGGAACCTACGAGCTCGATGGGCGGGAGGTCGCCGCCCTCGAGCCCGATGATCTGTCACGCGTGCGCCTGCACGAGATCGGATTCGTGTTCCAGTCCTTCCACCTGGTCCCGCGGCTGGACGCCCTGGCGAACGTTGCCCTGCCCATGACCTTCGCCGGCATCACCCGAGGCGAACGCACGGAGCTCGCCCGTGCGGCCCTCGAGGCTGTGGGCCTCGCGGACTGGGCCCATCACCGCCCCGGAGAGCTCTCGGGCGGACAGAAGCAGCGGGTCGCCATCGCGCGTGCCACGGTGATGCATCCGAGTCTGCTGCTCGCGGACGAGCCGACGGGGAATCTCGACTCGAACTCGGGCTCCCAGGTGCTCGAGCTCCTTCAGCACCTCAACCGCGAGGGCATCACCCTCATCACGGTGACCCACGATCCCAACGTTGCGCGCCTCGCCGACCGCGTGCTCGTGCTGCGCGACGGTGCGATCGTGCGGCGCGTGCCCGGCCACGATGTGCGGGATCTCGGAAGCCTCTTCGCCGAAAAGGACTCGACCGGGTGAGCGCGGGAGACATCTTCGCATTCGCGGGAAACGCGCTGCTCCAGCACCGCCGGCGCACGCTGCTCAGCCTGCTCGGCGTAGCCGTGGGAGTGACGGCAGTCGTGTTCCTCACGGGCCTCGGCGAGGGGGCGCGCCGCTACGTCATGGGCCAGTTCGCCTCCCTGGGCACGAATCTCGTCATCGTGATGCCGGGCAAGGTCGAAACCAAGGGGGGCCTGCCCGGGGTGGGCGGCGTCCCCAACGATCTCACTCTCGACGACACCCTTGCGCTTCAGCGCGGCTTGCGCGGCGCCAGGCGGATCATCCCCGTCTCCCTCGCCAACGACACCGTCTCCTACAAGGAGCGCCGGCGCCAGCTCATCGTCGTGGGGACGACTCCCGACTTCTTTCCGGCCCGGCAGATATCGATCCGCCTCGGCCGCCTCCTCCCCGAGTCTGCCCTCGACCGCGGCGCTTCGGTGGCGGTCATCGGCCACACCGTCGCCGAGGAGCTCTTCAAGGAGACCGAGCCCATCGGTGAGGTGATCCGGGTCGGCGACGCACGCATGCGGGTGATCGGCGTCATCGAGGAGCGGGGCCAGCAGATGGGACAGGACGTGGACCAGATGGTCTTCGCACCCGTGGCGACGGTGATGCGGCTCTTCAACCGCAGCTCCCTCTTCCGCATCCTCGTCGAGCTCAACGTCTACGGAGACGCAGAGCTCGTGAAGCAGCAGGTGATCGACATCATCATCGACCGCCACGACGAAGAAGACGTCACCATCATCAGCCAGGACGCCATCCTCGATTCCCTGGGCGGGATCCTCGACGCGCTCACCATGGCGGTGGCGGGCATCGGCGGGATCTCGCTCGTGGTCGCGGGAATCGGCATCATGAACGTCATGCTGGTCTCGGTTTCGGAGCGAACGGCCGAGATCGGCCTCCTCAAGGCCCTCGGGGCGAACCGGACACAAATCCTCTCGGTCTTCCTCACCGAGGCCGCGCTGCTCTCCATGGCGGGGGGCGCCATCGGCCTCGGCCTCGGCTGGGCTTCGCTGCAGCTCCTGGTCAGCGTCTATCCCGCGATCCCCGCCGCGGCGCCCCTCTGGGCCGTAGCGACGGTGCTGGCCCTGGCCCTGGTGACGGGACCGATCTTCGGCGTGCTCCCCGCGCTCCGGGCCATGCGCCTCGATCCGGTTGCGGCGTTGACTCGTGGGTGACGAGACCGTAATGACCGCGAACCACCACGACGAAATCCGCACCGCCGATGTCGTCGGCCTGGCCAGCGGGGCCCTGCGCGCCTACCCCCTGCGCTCGATTCTCTCCATGCTGGGCATCTCCATCGGCGTCATGGCGGTGGTGCTCCTCACCTCCATCGGCGAGGGCACGCGCCGCTACATCCTCGACCAGTTCATGCAGTTCGGAACCACCACGATTGCGATCAACCCGGGCAAGGTCGAGACGGGTGGGATACCGGGAATCATGGGCGGTACCACCCACAAGCTCACCATCGATGACGCGGAGGCACTGACGCGCATTCCCGAGGTGCTCGACGTGGTGCCCATTGTCATGGGCCAGGGGGCCGTCGAGGGCAACGGCCGCTCGCGCAGCGTCTACGTCTATGGCACGACGGCCGGGCTGCCCGACGTGCTCAAGTTCGGCGTGGGCCGCGGCCGCTTCCTTCCGCCCGGCGACCCCCGCCGCGGCGGCTCGGTCGCGGTGCTGGGGCCCAAGGTGAAGCACGAGCTCTTCGGCGACGAAAACGCCCTCGGCGAGTTCGTTCGCGTTGCGGGGGCTCGTTTCCGTGTGATCGGCATCATGGCGCCCAAGGGACGCATTCTCGGCTTCGACATCGACGACGCTGCCTACATCCCCGTCGCCACCGCGATGCAGGTCTTCAACGTCGACGAGCTCATGGAAATCGACCTCACCTACGCCCACGAGCGCCAGACCGACGCTGTCGCGGACTCGGTCAAGCGGATTCTCAGCGAACGCCACGGCGGTCGCGAGGACTTCACCGTCACCACCCAGACCGCCATGATCGAGACCTTCGGCAAGGTAATGAACGTGATCACCATGTCGGTGGGCGCCATCGCGGGGGTGTCGCTGCTGGTGGGCGCCATCGGGATCCTCACCATGATGTGGATCTCGGTGGGGGAGCGGGTCTCGGAGATCGGCCTCATGCGCGCCCTGGGCGCCACCCAGGGCGAGATCCAGCGCCTCTTCCTCCTCGAAGCCGCGCTCCTCACCACCGCGGGTGGCCTGATCGGAATCGGTGGCGGCCTGGGCGTAGCGGCCCTGCTGCGCAGCCTGATTCCCGGCCTCCCCATCCACACACCCCTTGTCTACATGGCGGCCGCGTTGGCCATGAGCGTGACAACGGGACTCGTTTCAGGCATCGCGCCGGCGAGGCGTGCCGCCTCGCTCGAGCCCGTGGACGCGCTTCGGGCCGAGTAATCCAGGCAGTGTCGGCGGATCGAGTGGCAGCTCGAGGCCTCAGCCCCGGCGCGCCGTCTCGAGGACTTCGTCGACACCGGGGAAGGTCATCCCCAGCAGCGCCTCGGCGCGCGTGCAGTCGAGACGCAGGTCCAGGGGTGGGGGACCCGGCAGGTCCGCCGCCTTCACCGCCTCGACCCGCTCGCGTCCCGGCACCTGCCACCACTCGAGCATGCGCCGCCCGAAGGCCTCGCGGCTCATCACCTGACGCCCCCCGGCGTTGAGCACGCCCGAGTAGTCGGTGAACTCGAAGGCCAGCGCGAGCAGGGCGTCCGCGGTCGAGTCGAGGGAGATGGGCTGGCGCTCTACGTCCGAGAAGAGCCGAACGGGCTCGCCGGCCCCGAGCCGCTCCGCGAAGCCTCCCGTCCCGCGGTCCATCTCGGCAGCGTCATAGAGGAGTGAGACGCGCACGATCGCGGCGCCGGGATGGGCCGCCGCCACCGCTCCTTCGGCCCGGGCCTTCGATCCCCCGTAGCCGGAGGCCGCAGTCGGGGGGTCCTCCTCGACGTAGGGCTTGCCCTTCTTTCCGTCGTGGACCACGTCCGAAGAGAGGTGCACGAGGCGCGCCCCCACATCCCGCGCGGCCTCGGCGACGTGGCGGCTGCCCTCGACGTTGACGGCCTCCATGAGGCTCTCGTCGCGGCCCGGATTGGCAGCCGCGGTGTGAACGAGTGCGACCGGGGCGAGCTCGTGGACGAGGGCGCGCACCGCTTCGGCATCACTGACGTCGAGGGAGCGCATTCGGGGCACGGTCACTCGCTCGGGATGCTCGCGGCAGGTCGCGACGATCTCGCAGCCAAGCTCGGGGTGAGCTTCCGCGTAGCGAGCCGCGCATAGGCCGAGATGGCGACCGAGATAGCCGCTGCCGCCGGTGATGAGGAGGGGGCCGGTCCCTTGCATTCGGCGTGAGCATAGCCGAGGGCACCGGCATCGGGCGGGTGCTCAGTAGCGCAGGCGCAGGGTCACGCCCACCACGTGGACAGAGTAGTCACGCTCCACGTTGGCAAAGAAGAGGCGGTGCTCGCTGAGGGGAACCAGGTCGCTCTGGGAGAAGTCCTCGATGCTGGAGTGCGCGTAGCGATAGTAGAGGCGCGCGCCGATGTGCTCGCTCCAGTCCATCTTCAAGCTGCTCGTCACCACGTGGTCACGGCTGAAGAGCGTGGGCAGGCCGCTGCCTGCTTCACCGGTCGTCCCGGGGCTCGCCAGCGCGCCCGGGCCCGCGTACTCGTAGTCGATGGTCTCCCGGGTCTGGCTGAAGACCCAGTCCGCTTCGAGAGTCATGCGGCCGAAGAGGCGCCAGCCAGATCGACCTTCGCTCGAAAGCAGCGCATCGAAGAAGCGCCAGTGAAAGCCCGCGCCCAGACCGTGGGACACCGCGTCGGAGTCCGAGTCCCACCTGCGGCTGTCGGGATAGACGGGGCCGCCGAAGTTGGGGTCGCCCGATGAGGCAAAGGTGCCGCGCACGGTCCCCATGCGACGCAGGCGCCGCTCGAAGCTCCCGAAGAGGTAGGTGCTGAGCGTCGGATGAGGCTGATAGCTCAGCTCCACGCTAGCGTCAGCGGTCTCCTGGTCCCGCAGGCCAAAGGCCGCGTTGAAGTCGTCGTCGCGATAGCCCCCGGCGAAGGCCAGATCCACCGCTTCGAAGACCGGAATGCCAAGGCGCCCTTCGAAGAGATTCTGCACGCGGCTCGCGAGATCCGGCTTGCGCAGCTGCGCCAGGGTGCGGGGGCGCGTTTCGCTCGTCACGCCCGGTGGACGCGGCAGGCTCGAGGTGTAGAAGGGCCGGTAGGGATCGTAGTGGTAGTCCGAGCCCCAGCGGTGCGCGTACTGGTAGGAGAGACGCAGGGTCGCGAAGTGGAGTGCGCGGGTGTCGAAGGTGATACCGCCGCGGCCCTCGCTGGTGCGCACGCGCTCCCGGTGGTCGCGCACGAGGTGTTGGTATTCGTAGCTGAACCCCAGGCTGCTCTTCCAGCCGGGACGCCAGGTCGCCTGGCCGGATACGCGGGTGTCCGTGCGGCCGAAGGGAATGGCGCGATAGTGCCAGTTGCTGGTGGGGTCGGCGGGGTCGTAGATGCCGAGCTGCCCCGGCAGCCGGCTCCCGGGGCCGGCGTCTTCGGCGATGTAGCCGAGCTCGCCGGTGCTGGGATTGAAGGCCGTGTAGTCGGTGCGGTTGCTCTCGTCGTAGTAGCGGAAGCGGCTCTCGAAATCGAAGGCCCGCACGGGCCGGGTACGCCAGCGGGCATCCACCAACAGCGTGTCGATGCGCGCCCGGGCCGTACTCCGGCTGAGCGCGTCCGTGGTGTTCCAGAGGGCCAGGTCCACGGCGTCGGGGCCCACGATCCCGTCTTCGATGGTGGGAGGCAGGAGCGGATCGTCCTGGCGCATAGTCCCCCAGGAGACCAGCGCGCGCAGACGGCTCGAGAGAGGCAGGTCCACGACGAGCTCGCCTCTCAGGTTGTGCCAGTCGTTGTCGGGAGCCAGGGCGCGGCGCCCCTCCTCGATGGGCGGATTTCCGTTCCACACCACGAAGGGATTCTCCCAGCTCAGGGACGAGTTCGCGTTGCGGAAAAAGGAGCCCTCGTAGGCGACGCTCGTGTGCAGGCGCGACCACGCGTACGCGAGCCCCACGGAGACATCGTGGGTACGCAGGTCGACGGGCTCGCTGAGATCCAGCACGCTGCCTTCGCTGGGGCTGCGAAACGCGAACATGTGGGTTCCCCCGGTGGCCCGGGTCCCCTCGCGTTTGTCCAGGCGGTAGCTGCCGAAGAGGCGCAGGCCGGCAGCCGGCTCGAGCTCGAAGGTGAGTCCCGCCCGATCCCGCTGCACCAGGAGCTTGCTCGGATCCGTTGCGGCGACCACCTGGGCGATGTCCGCCTCCGTGCTCGCACCGGGGGTCAAGGGGGCCGGCAGGGTCAGCCGCTCGCTCCCCCGGCCCTCGAAGATGTCGATGGAGTCGTTGAAGTAGCGGTGGGGAACGCCGTCGTAGGTGGCGACGAGCCTGAGCTGGCCGTAGACACCGAGCTCTCCGCGGTAGTACTGGTCGTCCCGTCCCAGGGAGCCCCCGTGGAAGTCCACATAGAAGGCGCTCTCGGGTCGTCGCAGAGAGAGGGCGAGGTCGCCGAAGAGGAAGCCATTAGCCGGTGAAGAGCCATCCTGGAGGTCGGCGAAGCGTTCGAAGCGGGCCACCGAGGTGTCGCCGTAGCTGCCCAGGTAGCCGAGCTCCGCACTCCCGCGCCAGAGCCACCCGTCACCGAGCTCCTGGTACTGCGGCGAGCGCGGAGGCGGGGCATAGAGGAATCCCGAGGGCGTGCGGCGCGCCGGCTTGCGCAGGTAGCTCATTCCCCGATCGTCGATTTCGAGAGCGAGCTCGCGGCCGCTGGGATTGAGCGCGTTGCCGCGCAGGGGCTGGGCTTCGGACGAGCGTGGCAATAGAGAGAACAAGAACAGCGAGAACAAGAACAGCGAGAGCAGGTGACTCCGGGGCGTGATCGACAGCGTCTTCATCGGTGCAGCCGCACGCCCGACGGATGGTTGGATCCGTGGATCTGGGAGTGACAATTGACACAGCTTCGGTTCACCAGCCGCTCGTCGGGCGAGGAGCCTCGCATCAGGTTGCCCTGGGTGAGCAGCCCGCCCACGTGGGCGAAGAGGCCCGACTGGGCGTGGCATTCCTGGCACAAGAAGGGCATGGAGCTCACGAGCAGGGCCGCGTGATTCGATCCGTGGGGTCGATGGCAGTTCAGGCAGTTCTCCCGTGCCGGCGCGTGCTCCCACAGAAAGGGGCCGCGCTTGTCGGCGTGGCAGCGATAACAGAGCTGATTCACGGAGTCGGCGCGCAGGAGGAATGCGTTGTCGCTTCCATGGGGGTCGTGGCAATCGGTGCACGAAATCTTGCCCTCGAGGAGGGGCATGTGGGAGCGCTTGCGGAACTCGAGGCGCTGCTTGGGGTGACAGGTGAAGCAGGTCTCGGACGCGCTCCGGGTGCGCAGCAGGCCGGCTGGCGAAATCTTCGCCATGGTGTTGTGACAGTCGCTGCAGCCGAGGTCCCGCCGCTCGTGAACCGAGCCGCGCCAGATGAGGCGGCTTTTCGAGTCGTGGCACTCGAGGCACATGGAGTTCTGGTGATCCACGTCGTACGCGGAGCCCCGGGTGAAGGACACGATGGCCGAGCGATCCGCTGGATCCGCAACATGACCGGAGGCCGGCCCGTGGCAGGCCTCGCAGCCCCGCCGCTCCAGCGCGTTGCGGGGGTTCTGGTGAAAGACGGCAGCGTGGGGGGTGCCGTCCCAGTGCTCGGCCTCGACGACGTGGCAGACCCGGCAGCTCTGCTCGCCGACATAGGTTGGCTCGGCTGAAGGAGTTGGCCCGGCCGCAGGAGTTGGCTCTTCGGACACGCAGACAGCCGGAACGAGGCTCACGAGAACCACGCCAGCGACCCAGCCCCCCACGTGCCTTCGCACGACTCGCCTCCTCCCATGCCGGAGCGCGAATGATAGAATACGGTCGATCCGGACGCGAAGGCCGGAACGCCGAACCCGCGGCGCCAGGACCCATGCGCGAATTCGAGGAGATCGCCACCATGAAGCTCTCTTGCGGCCTGGTGCCCGGACCCGAAATCGTCGAGCAGGCCCGCCTGGCCGAGTCCCTCGGCTACGCGCGCGTCTGGACCTTCGACTCGCCCGCGCTCTACGGGGACCTCTTCATCGCCCTGGCAAGGGTCGGCGAGAACACCGAGCGCATCGGGCTCGGAACCGCCGTGCTGGTCCCCAGCACACGCAACGTGCTCACCGCCGCCTCTGCGATCGCGAGCATCGAGCAGCTCGCACCCGGGCGCCTCGAGGTGGCCGTCGGCACCGGCTTCACCGCGCGGGCGCTCTTCGGCAAGAGGCCCCTCAGCTGGAAGACCACGGGGACCTGGATCAGCCAGCTGCGAGGCCTGCTGCGCGGTGAGCAAGTCGAGGTGGAGGGCCAGCTCACCCAGATGATCCACCCGGCGAAGTGCGCGCCACCCCGTCCCATCGAGACCCCCATCCTGGTTGCCGCCAACGGACCCAAGGGCCTCGAGGTCGCGCGGAAGATCGGCGACGGGATCATGTGCATCAACACGCCGCAGCCCGGCTTCGGCCACTGCGCCCTGCTCGCCTACGGCACCGTCATGGACGAGGGCGAGAGCTTCGACACAGCACGGGTCTTCGAGGCCATCGCCCCCGGCATTGCGGTGGCGTACCACGGCACCTGGCAGGCGGCGGGGGAGGCCGTCGACGCGCTTCCCGGCGGCAAGGCCTGGCGCGAAGAGATCGAGGCCGTGCCCGAAGCGGCTCGCCACCTCGCGGTCCACCAGGGCCACATGGTGGAGCTGAGCGAGCTCGACCGACGCCACATCAGCCCCGCCCTCGGCACCATGACCTTCTCGGGCACCCGCGACACGCTCCGCGCCCGAATCGCCGAGCTCGAAAGCCAGGGCATGAGCGAGCTCGTCTGGACCCCCTGCGGCCCCGACATCGAACGCGAACTCCACGCCATGGCCCAAGTCCTGCAATCTTAGAGGGTGCCGAGGACGGGGGGGCGGCGGCAGTCGGGCTTGGCGAGCAGGAGCTGCACGCTCTTGGAGCGGCGTTCGTCGAAGCCGCCCTCGCAGTAGGCGAGATAGAACTCCCACATGCGCAAGAAGGGCTCGGAGTAGCCGAGCTCCCGCACGGTGTCCCGGTTGCTCATGAAGCGCTGGCGCCAGCGTCGCAGGGTTTCGGCGTAGTGGGGCGTGATGTCCTCGAGGTGAACGATGCGCATGTCGCCGGTGCGCGCGACGCAGCCGCTCATCACCTCGATGGAGGGCAGGCTGCCGCCCGGGAAGATGTGCTTGCGCACGAAGTCCACGGTACGCCGCGCCCGCTCGTACTCTCCGTCGTCGATCGCGATGGCCTGCAGGGCCATCATTCCGTGGGGCTCGAGGCGCTCGGAGCAGGCCCGGAAGTAGGTGTCGAAGAACTCGTGGCCCACGGCCTCGATCATCTCGATGGAGACCAGCTTGTCGAAGCGGCCGCCCAGGTCGCGGTAATCCTCGAGGAGCAGCGTGACCCGTCCCTCGAGGCCCGCGCGGGCGACCCGCTCGACCGCCAGGGTGTGCTGCTCCTGGGAGATCGTGGTGGTCGTCACCCGACAGCCGTGGCGGCCGGCCGCGTGGAGCGCGAAGCCACCCCAACCCGTGCCGATCTCGAGCACGTGATCCTTGGGGCCGAGATCCAGCTTGCGGCACAGGCGCTCGTACTTCGCCACGGAGGCCTGCTCCATCGTGGCATCGGGCGCTTCGAAGATACCGGCAGAGTAGGTCAGCGTGGGATCCAGGAAGAGCTCGTAGAAGTCGTTTCCGAGGTCGTAGTGGGCTTCGATGTTGCGCCGACTGCCGCGGCGGGTGTTGACCTTGCGCATCCGCTCGACGATACGGCGCACGGGCTCGGAGATCTTGACCACCACTCCGTCGAAGGAGCCCCGCGCCGCGTCGTTGCGCAGCAGGATGCGCACCAGGAGCGCGATGTCGTCACAGCTCCAGTAGCCCACCATGTAGGCCTCGGAAGCCCCGACCACGCCTTGCACGAGGCTCGAGAAGAAGCGGGGATCCTCGATGGTGATGCGGGCCTCGCCGGGCAAGGCGTCCGTGGAGCGGCCGAAGCCCTGCTCCCGGCCGTCCTCGACCAGCACCACCCGACCCTCCTCGAGCCGGTCCAGGACTGCGCGCAGAGCGCGCCGCCCTGCCCTCACCGCGAGTCGTGACGGGCTCTTGGGGATCGCCAATCTGCCTTCGAGGATGGTGCTCCGCAACGCGCCACTGCTCGAAGCAGAAGGCGAAACCAACTCGGCCATGGCGAAATCCTCCCAACGAGCAGAATACACTGCCGAGTGCCCCGGCACGAGGCGGGGCCGCAGGCTACCCTGCCGGGCCCAGAGTTCACCAACTGGATCGCAGAACAGGATCGCAGATCCCCGACTGACCGGAAGTCGCCGAGCCGACACCCCAGGAGCCTCCATGGACGCGAACGCGGATCAAATCGACTTCTGGAACGACGCGGCCGGCCGCAAATGGGTGCGGCTCCAGGAGCTGATCGACCGCCAGCTCGCCGACCTGGGGCGCATCGTCATCGAGCGGGCGGCACCGGCCCCGGGCGAGCGGGTGCTGGACATCGGCTGCGGCTGCGGCGCCTCGAGCCTCGAGCTCGCTACCCGAGTCGAGCCCGAAGGCTCGGTGCTCGGCGTCGACATCTCGGAGCCCATGCTCGCCCGGGCCCGGGAGCGCACCCAGCAAGCCGGGCTCGACAACCTGAGCTTCCAGTGCGGAGACGCTCAGGTCGCCTCTTTCCAGCCGGACTCTTTCGACCTGCTCCACTCGCGTTTCGGAATCATGTTCTTCGAAGACCCGCCCGCGGCCTTCACCAACATGCGGCGCGCACTCGCGCCCAAGGGCCGCGTCACCTTCGTCTGCTGGCAACCCCTCTCCGAGAACCCATGGATGCGCATCCCCATGGCGGCCGCCCTACCCCACCTCGATCCGCCGCCCATCCCGGCGCCCGGGGCTCCGGGCCCCTTCGCCCTGGGCGACGACGCCCGGGTGTGGCAGATCCTCGACGAGGCGGGCTTCCGCGACATCGAGATCGAATCCCACGAACGGACCCTCACGGTGGGGGGCGACGAGAACCTCGAACGCACCGTCGACTTCATTCTCGAGATGGGTCCGACCGGGGCCGCCCTGCGCGACGCGGAGGTCGCGCTGGTGGAGCGCGTACGCGCCGACGTGATCGATGCGGTCGCGCCCTATCACGGTGAGGCGGGGCTCTGCATGGAGTCGCGCTCCTGGATCGCGAGCGCCCGGGCCTAGATCCCACACCTGGACGGGCCCCTATTGCAGCAGCGCCTGGGCGCGAGGTTTAATCCGCGCGATCCCGGCTGCGCGGGACTCCTCGGCCAGAGCCCGAGCCCGATCGGCCTCCTCGCCGCGCCGGGTGAGAGCCGCCGCGAAGCACACCGCAGTCTCGGCGTGAAGGAGCTTGCCCAGCTTCTTGTTGACCCGCAGCGCATCCTCGAAGTGGCCGCGCGCCGCGCGCCAATCGCCCAGCCGATCGCTCACGAGCGCGAGGTAATGGGAGAGCGCCCCGCTGCACCCGACCGAGGGAGGCGTGATGACGACGCGCCGCGCGTAGGGCTGTAGCCGCGTTCGAAGGGCGCGGAGGCTGTCGAGATCGTCGGTAACCACGAGGGCCTCGGCGATCTGGGTCATGTAGGTGAGCCAGAGCACGTTGCGGGGTAGCGCGGCGAACCCCCCCGCCAGGATCGGCCCCAGGGTACGCAGCACGGCGTCAGGATCCCCGGCCTCGGCGTGGGTCACCGCCACGGCGGTTCGAAAGGCCGCCTCGTTGGGGTACTCGGCGATACAGAACTCGCCGAGGGGAAGCAGCTCAGAAGCCCTGTCCTGGAAGCGCCGCAGGCTCCATAGCTGACTGATGAAACACTGGGTCTCGGTGCCGCCCTGCTCGAGCCGCAGCAGCCCCGAGCCCAGGGCGCTCTCGAAGAAGCGGTCCACCGATTCGAGCTCGCCCTCCATGAGCCAGCACATGCAGCGGAAGCGTTGTGACCAGAAGAGGCCGAGGCGCTCGATCCAATCGAATACCGACCGACGCTCGACCCCCGCCTCATCGAACCGGCCCAGCTCGAGCAGGAGATCGTGGCGGGTCATCTTGGCGCGCAGGACGATCTCCTCCTCCTCGCCTGGTGGCATCATGGCAATCGACTGCTCCGCCTGGGCGAGGGTGCGCTCGGGATTGTCCGGCCCGCGCACGAGGGGTATGCGCCAGTCGAGCACCATCGCGATCAGGCCGGGGCGCCCCTCCGCCTGGGCGATCTCCCACCCCCGGTCGGCCAGCTCCCGCGCATCCCTGCGCTCCCCGCCCCACACGAGCTCCACCGAGAGCATGGCGAGCAGCTGGGCTCGCAGCTCGCGCTCCTCGTCGGGGAGGATCCGGAGCGCCTCCTCGGCGAGCTCGACCCACTCGAGATCGATGGTTCCGATGGAGCCCGACTCGAAGAAGCCCAGCGCGGCCCCAGCCATGCGCTCGCCGTCAGCAAGACTGCGCGCGAGACGGCCGAGACGAAAGAAGGCTTCCCGGCAGCCCAGATAGTCCCCGGCTCTGCGCCTGGCGGTTGCCAGGACGAAGAGCGCGTCACAGCGCCGCAGCTCGTTCTCCGCGTCGTGTTCCGACAGCTCCAGCATCTCGAGAGCGCGCTCAGCCTCGCTGGCCGCCCGCTCGTAGGCCATGCCCGCCGACGCTCTCTCGGCGGCGCACAGCGAGAAGAAGGCGCCGCGCCCGTCGCTGTCCAGCTCCGCCGCCTCGCGGTAGTGGTGGGCGAGCTGGTAGACCTGCTCCTCCCACTCGTCGCCGCTGAGCTCCTCGAGGGTGCGCGCGATCTGCAGGTGGTTTCGGAGCCGCTCCGGACGGCTCATGGAGTCGTACACGGTCTCGCGAAAGAGCAGGTGCCGGAAGCGAAAGCAGAGACGCTCGCCCCGAAGCTCCTCGACCAGTCCGGCCCGGCACGGATCCTCCATGAGGTGGGACCACTCCTGGGGAGAGATCCCCGCTGCGCGACCGACGACCGAAAGACAGAAGTCCCGCCCCACGGCGGAGCCGAGCTGGAGCAGGGCAGCGCTGGCCTTGGGCAGCGCCTCCATACTGGCCCGGATCACCGCACGCACCGTGGAGGGGATGGGGAGCTCCTCGGCCGACTTCGCAGCCAGACCCGCCACGGAACCGGCCTGCAGGCCGCGGAGGGTCTCCACCACGTAGAGGGGATTGCCGCCGCAGTGCCCCACCACCGCGGAGACCAGCTCCCGGGAGACCGCCGCCCCGCAGAGGGACTCGACCAGCCTGGCAACCTCGCCGTCCGAGAGGGGATCGAGGGGCAGCTCGATTCCGTACGGCGCGCGCGCGATCCCGGCAATGCGCTCCTCGAAGAGCTGCTCGGCCTCCGCGCCCCCGCTGCGAAAGGTGCCGAGCATCAGGAGTGGTGCCTCGCGTACGTGGTGAACGAGAAACTGCAGCAGCATGAGGGAGGAGGGGTCAGCGCGGTGGAGGTCCTCGAGCAAGAGCACCAGGGGCTGCTGCAAGGCCTGACGCTCGAGAAAGCGAGCGGCGCCGTCGAAGAGAAGGAAGCGATCCCTGCGGTCCGAGGGGGTGTGCGAGCT
The DNA here is from genome assembly GCA_019310385.1 of Deltaproteobacteria bacterium. Lineage (GTDB taxonomy): Bacteria > Myxococcota_A > UBA9160 > UBA9160 > UBA4427 > JAFDEK01. The sequence continues at coordinate 23,676 of JAFDEK010000007.1, read as the reverse complement.
GACCGGGCTGGCGAGCAGACTCGCGAGGCCGTCGGGAAGCTCATCGGGAAGCGACTGGCACGCCTCGATCAGCCCGCGAAAAACCTCGATCCAGGGCCAGAAGGCGGGAGCGCCCAGCTCGTCGTCGCACCTTCCGACCGCGGTGAGGGCTCCCCGTCCACGGGCATCCTCGAGGATCCGCTCGGCCAGGGTGGTCTTGCCGATGCCCGCCGCCCCCGCGATGCAAAGCAGCTGCGTTCGGCCCGCCTCGGCCTCGGCAACCATCTCCGCGCCAACCTGACGAAATCGATCGCGTCCGACGAAGGGGGGGAACCACATTTTCTCAGGACCTGCACTCGGACATAGAGCCCCAGTCTAATTCAACTCGAACTCAACTCGAAATCCCGGCTCCCCGCAGCAACGCTTCCGCGCGCCGCGCGGAGCTCTCGATGCCGGCAGCGCGGGCTCGCTCTGCGAGGCCCTGCGCCCGCTCGCGGTCCGCCGCCCCACCCTGCCCCGCGAGGGCCTCGGCAAAGCGGACCGCGCTCTCGGCCCACAGGGGCTTGCCCAGCTTCTCGTTGAGCTGGAGCGCGTCCTCGAAGTAGCCGCGGGCCGCGTACCAGTCGCCGAGCCGATCGCACACCAGGGCGAGGTAATGGGAGAGCGCGCCGTTGCAGCTCAGGGATGGCGGCGCCATGACGACGCGCCCCGCGTAGGGTTGCAGCACCGTTCGCAGCTCGGCGAGGTTTTCGACGTCGTCGGTGATCGCCAGCGCCTCGGCGATATGACACAGGTATGTCGCCCAGAAGGCGTTGCGGGGCAGCGAGGCGAACCCCTGGGAGAGGATCGGCGCCAGGGTGGCCAGAACGGCATCGGGATCCCCGGCATCGGCGTGTATCAGCGCCGTAGCAGTTCGAATTGCCGGCTCTCTCGGATACTCGGCGATGCAGAACTCGCTGAGGGGAAGCAGCTCGGAGGCTCTGCCCTGGAGGCGCCGCAAGCTCCATAGCTGGCCCGTGAAGCACTGGGTCTCCGTGCCACCCTGCTCGAGGCGCAGCAGGCCGGAGCCCAGGGCGCTCTCGAAGAAGCGCTCGGCCGCCTCCAGATCGCCCTCCAGGAGCCAGCGCATGCAGCGGAAGCGCTGGGACCAGAAGAGGCCCAGGCGATCGATCAACTCGTCGATCGAGCGGCGCTCGACCCGCGCCTCGGCGAGCCTGCCCAGCTCGAGCAGGAGATCGTGGCGCGAGAGCTTCGCGCGCAGGACGATCTCCTCCTCTTCCTCGCCAGGGGCCAACAGGGCAATGACCTGCTCCGCCTGGGCGAGGGCCCTCTCGGGATTATCGGGCCCGCGCACGATGAAGAGCCTCCACTCGAGGACCTTCGCGATCAGGCTCGGGCGTCCGTCCGCCTGAGCGATCTCCCACCCCCGATCGGCCAGATCCCGTGCATCCCCGCGCTCCCCGCCCCACATGAGCTCGACCGAGAGCATGGCGAGCAGCTGAGCCCGCAGCTCGCGCTCCTCTTCGGGCAGGATGCGCAGCGCTGCCTCGGCGAGCTCGACCCAGTCGTGGTCGATGGTCCCGGCAGAGCCCGACTCGAAGAAGCCCAGCGCCGCCCTGGCCATGCGCTCGCCGTCGCCCAGGCTGCGCGCCAGGCGGCCGAGACGAAAGAAGGCCTCGCGGCTGCCCAGGGAGTCTCCTGCGCGGCGCCTCGCGTTGGCGAGGATCCAGAGCGCATCACAGCGGCGCAGCTCGTTTTCTGCGTCGCGTCCCGATCGCTCCAGCGCCACCAGCGCGCGTTCCGCCTCGCTGGCCGCCCGCTCGTACGCCATGCCCGCCGCCGCGCGTTCGGCCGCGCACAGGGAGAAGAAGGCGCCGCGCCCGCGCGTGTCCAGCTCCGCCGCCCTGCAGTAGTGATGGGCAAGCTGATGAACGTGCTCCTCCCACTCGTCGCCGGCGAGCTCCTCTAGCGTGCGCGCGATCTGCAGGTGGGCGTCGAGACGCTCCTGCCGGCTCATGGAGTCGTACACGGTCTCGCGAATCAGCAGGTGACGGAAGCGGAAGCGGGTCGCCTCACCCGGTATCTCGTCGACCAGGCCGGCCCGCAGCGGCGGCTCCATGAGCTGCGGGCACTGCTCGGGAGGGATGCCCGCCGCACGGCCGACCACGACGATGCAGAAATCCCGCCCCACGGCCGCGCCCAGCTGCAGCAGGGCGCGGCTCGCCTTGGGGAGCGCCTCCATGCTGGCGCCGATCACCGAGCGCACCGTCGCCGGAATGGGCAGGTCATCGGCCTTGCGCACAACGAGGCCTTCGCCCGCCCCGGCGACCAGGCCGCGCAGGGTCTCCACGACGTAGAGGGGGTTGCCGCCGCAGCGCTCGACGATCGCGGAGACCCACTGCGCGGAGACCGGCGCGGGGCACAGCACTTCGACCAGCTGCGCGACCTCCTCGTCGGGCAGGGGATCGAGGGGAAGCTGGCGCCCGTAGGGTGCCCGGGCGATCCCGGCGATGCGCTCCTCGAAGAGCTGCGCGGCATCCGCTCCCTCGCTGCGGAAAGTCCCGATGATCAGGAGGCGAGCGTCGCGCACGTGGTGGGCGAGATACTGCAGCAGCATGAGGGAGGATCGGTCGGCGCGGTGCAGATCCTCCAGCAGCAGCACCAGGGGCCGCAACGACGCGCAGTGCCCCAGAAAACGGGCCGCGCCATCGAAGAGAAGGAAGCGATCCCGCCGCTCCGATCTGCTCGGCACCGCCGGGGCGGGCGAAGGAGAAGGCGGAGCGGGCGAAGAAGAAAGCGGGGCGGGCGCGCCGCGCCCTGCCACCGAGCTCGCCAGCAACCTTTCGAGACCGTCGGGAAGGGACTCGCGCTCAGCTTCGTGCTCTTCGATCAGCGCGCGGAAGATCTCGATCCAGGGCCAGAAGGAGGGCGCCCCGAGCTCGTCGTCGCAGCTGCCAACGGCAGTCCCGGCTCCCTGGCCTCGCGCATCCTCGAGGATCCGCTCTGCCAGCGCGGTCTTGCCGATTCCCGCCGGCCCGACGATGCAGAGCGTCTGCGTCCGCCCCGCCACGGCCTGCGCGACGAGCTCCGCGCCAACCTGTCGGGTCCTGTCGCGCCCAACGAAAATGAAGGTAGAAGGCTCCATCCGCCATCCCGCGCTGTCTCGAGTCACCGCTCGGTACGAGTGCCGGGCCCGGATTCGGGCCCGCCGTGAGCATACATCATTTCAAAATCGACCGAACTGGGGATTTCCGGCGCCAGCGGCCGCGTCAGGCAGCGCCTCGAGAGCCGCGCCGGGAGGACGCGAGCAGGATCGGCAGCGCGACCGCAACGCAGAGCAGCTCGCTCGCGCCGGCGGTCACGAAGGCCGCCCGGTAGCCCGTCAGCCAGTCCGAGCGCTGGGCGACGAGCTGGCTGATGGCGCCGCCCGCCACGGGGCCCACGATGAAGCCCAGGGAGCCCGCGGCGTTGAAGGCGCCCAGAGCCGTCGTCCGGATCGGGTCGGGCGCGATGCGAATGGTCATGAGCATCGAGGGCACGAACATGACCGCGGCCGTGGTCCCGATCGCGAACATGAGCCCGTAGAGGGCGGGCGGAGCGACGAAGCCCACGCCCGCGGTCCCGATCCCGTAGAGCACGCTGCCGCCGCACAAGAGCCCGACGACGGAGCGCCGCTCGGCGAGGCGGCCGAAGGGATAGGAGAGCAGCGCGAAGGGGAGCATGAAGGCCATGATGGCGAGGCCGACCCGGCCCGGGGAGAGCGCGTGGATCCTCGTCAGGTAGAAGGAGAAGGTGGTGGTGAAAAACCCCACCGTAAAGCGATCCGCGAACGCGAAGACAAGGGGAACGAGGATCGCCGGATGGGCGCGCAGGACGTGGAGGATCTCGGACAAGCCGGGTCGCTCCTCCCGTGCATCGAATTCCCGCACCGCGACCGCGGCGATCACCGCCGCTCCCAGGAGCAGCACAGCGCCCAGGTAGAGCGGCGCGACGGGATTCTCGCGCCCTACGAATCCGCCGAGGGGCGCCCCGAGCGCGACGCCGAGCATCATGCCACCGCCCACCAGCCCCATGGCGCGCCCCCGGCGCGGTGCCGGCAGGGCGTGGGACGCGAGGGCGAGGAGCATGGAGAGCGCGACGATGTGCGCGCAACCTTCCAGAAAACGAATCCCGAGGAAGATCGCAAAGGGCACCGGCGCGCCGAGTGCGAAGAAGCAGAGGGCATCGGCGAAGAGCGCGCCGATGAGCAGCGCGCGTCTCCGCCCCAGGCGATCCGCAACGGCGCCGGCCAGGGGTGCCGCCAGTAGAGCACCCACCATGTTGATGGACATGAAGAACGAGGTGGCGAGCTCGGAGACGTCGAAGCGTTCCTGCACGAGCTCGCGCAGCACCGGAACCGGGAGGGTAACGGGCACCATGATCCACAGGGCCATCACGCCCAGTAGGGCGAGGCGCCAGCCGCCGCCGGGCTCACCCGAGGAGTCATCGATGCCGGGGGGAATCTCGCTCACCGCCGCACAGTATAGGGACGGAAGCAGGATCGGGGTCAGAATGACTTGGGGCGATCCGCCGCCTCGAGAGCCTGCGCGCAGGCTTCTTCGGTGCCGAGCTTGCCGCTCTGGATCAGACGCTGGAGCGGCACCACGACCACACTCGTCACGAAGCGAAGCACCGTGCCGACCAGGTCCTCGGGCCGCACGCCGACGTCGAAGTCCGAGAAGCTCCCCTCTACCTGGATCGGCGTTGCGGCGGAGAAGAACTCGGGCTTCTTGGGCTCCGGGACGAGCTCCATCTTCACTGTCTCTTCGCGAAAGTCGACCACCGCCTCACCCGAGACACGCATGCGTGTCGTATCGATCGCGAAGCCTTTCTGCTCCATGAGCCCGTCTTGCAGATCGAAGAGACCTACGATGCAGTGGATCTCGCTCTTCTTCCCGCCCTCGACGGCCGGAAGCACCGCGGACATGAGGTTCACCGCCCAGAGATCGAAGATCCCGGACTCGAAGTTCTCGGGCCATAGCGCAAAGTCGAAGTAGCCCGATGCGTTCGCCATGACGGCCTCGACGCTGGGGGAGCTCGAGCGCAGACCCACGTCGAGGCTGATTTCGCCGCTCATGTCGGTCTCGGGATCGACGCGGCGCGCCAGGACGCCGTAATCGAGCTGGTCGATCCGCGCACGGATCTCGCTCTCGATTCCACTCTGGGTGGGCTCGTAGGCGGCCGAGAGGTCGAATGCGCCACCGGGCACCTCGATTTGCAGGCTCGAGAGCTCGAGGCGCCCCTGCTCGAGCTGTGCCTCCAGGTGGGCTCCGCCCAGCCGCTCGGGCCCCGACTGCACGCTGTTCACGTCGACCCGCAGCCGCGCGTCCAGGCGGCCCATCACCTGGGCGCTCAGGAGGGAAGGGATCTCGATGGGCTCGGCGACACTCTCCTCGGCTTCAGGGCTGACTTCGGGGCTGGCTTCAGGGCTGGCTTCGAATGGCGACCACTCGCCGAAGTCGAAGTCGTTCAGCTGCAGGGCGTCTACGGCGAGCTTCACCTCGACCCGGGGCTGCACCCCATCCACGTAGTCACCCCAGAGCTCGCCGCGCAGCTCGCTCCCCCCCACGCCGATCACCAGATCGGGAATCGAGATGCGGATGCCACGACTGTCGACGGTCCCACTGACGCGGTAGGGGCCCAGGGGCGGCAGCGCCGCGCCGAAGACCGGGGCCAGGTCGCTCACCCGATCGCCCTTCAGCGAGAGCCGCGCCACGATGGCCCCGTCGAGGGCCTGGTCCAGGCTCCAGAAGCTCGCCTCGAGAGGGTTCCCCTCGACGTGCCCGGCGAGCTCGAGCACGGTCCTGGCCAGCTCGACGCGGAGCTCCATGCGCCAGGGCTCGTCTTCGTCCGCGAGATCCGTCGGGGCGTCCCCCTCGAGATTCATCCGGTACTTCTCGCCCTGCAACGACCCTGTCGCGACCAGACGCAGCGGCTCGTGGGCGAGCAGCACTCCGCTGCACTCCTCGAGCGCGATGTCGAACTCCCGATCGAGGAGCTGGTCGCGGTAGTGGACGGCGATGCCCCTCAGCCGGAGCTCGTCGAGGCCGACGATCTGGACGACGTGGGTGAACTCTTCCAGGAAGGCGACGAGGTCGAAGCCGCCCGCGTCCTCCTCTTGGGGCGACTCTTGATGGGACTCCTGAGGGGAAGAGTCGGCCGCGCTCGCCTCCGCGCCCTCGAAGGCCCAGTTGACCGCACCCCGCCGGTCCCGACGCAGGTCGAGGACGATGCCCTCGGCGGCGAGCTCGGCAATGTGGATGCGGGCAAGGAGGAGAGGCAAGGCGCGCATCTGCAGCCGCGCCAGATCGACTCTCAAGAAGTCGCCCTCGGGGCTCGGCGGCGAGTCGGCCACACGCACGCCCTCGATCTGGAAGGTGGGCGCGAAGGCGGGCACCAGCTCGATCCCGCCCTCGATCACGACGGCGCGGCCGAGGGCCTGGCTGGCCGCGTGCTCCATGGGCTCGCGCAGGGAATCGAGGGGCACCCGAAAGCCGATGACGAGAAGCAGGACCACGGCGAGCAACAGCGCCACGAAGAGGGCCCCGAGGACGACTAGAATCCGAATCAGTACTCTCACGGAACCCACCACGCCTGACAGGGTACACAGAGCAGAATCCGGCTGCTCGGCAAGAAGAGGAATTCCTTTGGCAGACCCGCGATCATACGCGCGCTCTCGACAGCGCCTGCTCCTCGCGGCGCTGGTCGGCCTGGTCACCGCCCTCCCGGTCGGCTGCCGCGCGGTGAGAGACGCCTGGCTCGGCGATCTCGGGATCATCGGCGATCCACACCCCGCCGTCCTCTACTCCGTCGACATCTCCGTCGACGTCGAGCATCTCATGCTTGCCCTCACCATCGACGACGGCCCGGACGCCGAGACGACGCCCATCATCCTCGACGTCCTCGAACGCAACGACGCCCGGGCGACCTTCTTCGTGCTGAGCGACCGGATCGAGGGAAACGAAGCGCTGGTGCGACGCATGATCGAGGAGGGCCACGAGCTCGGCAATCACATGGCTCGAGACTTCCCCAGCGTCGAGCTGCCGCCGCAGGAGTTCGAGGCGGAGCTGCTCGAGGCCGAAGGGGTGCTGTCCCTCTTCGACGAGACCCGCTGGTTCCGGCCGGGGTCGGGCTGGTACAACGAGGAGATGCTGAGCACCCTGTCGGAGCAGGGCTACGACCTCGCGCTGGGCTCCATCTACCCGCTGGACGCCCACATCCCCTCGACCGCCTTCGCACGCAACCTGCTGCTGTGGCGCGCACAGCCGGGCGCGATCATCGTGCTCCACGACGTGGGCAAGCGAGGGCTGCGCACCGCCGACACCCTCTCGAGAGTCCTGCCCGAGCTGACCCGGCGCGGCTATCGCGTCGTCACCCTCTCCGAGCTCGTGGACGGAAGGGCGATGGCGCTGGGCGCGGAGAATCGGAACTCCCCCAAGCCCCAGCGCTAGGGCAACCGGTCGAGCCAGCCGCCGTCCGCCAACCACTTGAGGCGCAGCACCTCGAGCAGGCCCGTGCCCTCGAGCGAGCTGATGTAGTTCTGCACCAGGTTCGCCATCAGCGGGTCGTCGGCGGAGACCGCTGCCCCGATGGGCTCGAAGGTGAAGGGCGACACCATGGCCTCGAGACCTGCCTCGGGGTGGCGCATCACGGAGATGATCGTGATGGGGTAGTCGGCCACCAGGGCGTCCACCTGCCCGTCGATCACCATCTGCACCGCCTGGCCGTAGTCGCTGACTGGAACCAGCTTGGCGTCGGGCGCGCCCTGCTTTACGAACTCCTCGCTGGTCGATCCCTTGAGCGCCGCCAGGGTGATCGAGGAGACGTTGATGTCCTGCGCCTCGTCGGCGGCGGCCAGGGTCTTCGACTTCGTGAGAACCGCCTTGCCCGAAATGAAGTAGGGCCCCGCGAAGGCCACCTGGGTGTTGCGCGCGGGCGTCATGGTCAGGCCGGACATCACCACGTCCACATCGCCGCTCTTGACGGCACCCATGAGCTCCCAGAAGGGCTTGTTCACGATGGTGAGCTCGACCCCCATGGCGGTCGCCAGGCCCAGGGCGATATCCGCCTCGAGGCCGATGGTCGCGCCGGTCTTGTCCAGCATGTTGAGAGGGGGCTGATTCCCCGACATCCCGACTCGCAGCACGCCGCTCTTGGCAATGCGATCGACGGTGGGCGAGCTCGAAGCGTTGCTGCCGATGGTGTTGCAGCCGGCCAGCGCTAGGGAGAGCAAGAGGGTGACGACTAGAACGAGGCGCTTCATATCATTCTCCTGGGAGCGATCGCAGAGGATCGTCTGAACCGAGTCGGGTCCGACTGAAGAAATCGGATGGGGGGACCCGAGCAAAATCGAGATAGGGGCGGGTCAGGCCTCCAGATGGCCTGCGAAGCGGTTTAGCAATCGGCGGGCCGGGCAGCAAGGAGGGCAGGAGCGTAAATCCACGCAAGCCCATTCGTGTTACCATTGGCTCGGAGCATGGACGGAGCCTCCCCACCCCCCATGAGAGTGCGATCGACGCTGCCGAAGCTATCGCGCAAGTCCGCCCCGGAGGCTCTCCCGTGGCTAGCCGCCGGGCTCTTCCTCCTCTTGCTCGTCGTTCTCGTGCCCGGAGTCGCCCTGGCCTCCGGCGACGAGGAGACCAGCCAGCAGCTCATCCGGGTCCTGCTGGGCGTCGCGGTCATCCTCTTCTTTGCCAAGCTCGCCGGCCACGTGGCCGAGACCGTGCACATGCCCGCGGTGCTGGGCGAGCTGCTGATCGGCATCGTGCTCGGGAATCTCTGGCTCGCCGGAATCGACTGGCTCGAATTCCTCAAGCACGAACAAGCCCTGGCGCTGCTCGCCGAGCTCGGGATCATCTTTCTGCTCTTTCAGATCGGGCTCGAGTCCAACATGCACGATCTGCTCGCCGTCGGGCGATCGGCCATGCTGGTCGCCGTGCTGGGGGTGATCGCCCCCACATTGTTGGGTGTGGGCGCATCCGCCTGGTTCCTGCCCGACGCCCACCCGGTCACGCACCTCTTCGTGGGCGCCACCCTGGCGGCCACCAGCGTCGGCATCACGGCCCGGGTCCTCGAAGAGGGCGGCTTCGTCGACAGTGTGGAGGGGAGGATCATCCTGGGCGCCGCCGTGATCGACGACGTGCTGGGCCTGGTGATCCTCGCCCTGGTGACGGGCGCCGTGGCGGCCATCGGCGGCGGGACGTCTCTGGCGACCGCCGACATCCTGTTCATCCTCGGCAAGGTCGCGGCCTTCTTCGCCATCGCCATCGTGGCGGGGTTCTACGTCTCACCGCAGCTATTCCGACTGGCTTCGGGGCTGCGCGGGCGAGGGCTACTCCTCGCCACGTCGATCGTCTTCTGCTTCGCCCTGGCGGACCTGGCCGTGGTGATCGGCCTGGCCCCCATCGTGGGCGCCTTCGCGGCGGGCCTGGCCCTGGACGAGACCAGCTACGGCGACTTTCTCAACAACGGCGACCACCGCATCGAGGAGCTCATCGAGCCCATCACCTCCTTCCTGGTTCCCGTCTTCTTCGTCTTGATGGGCCTGCAGGTCGATCTGCCCTCCCTCCTGCAGCCCAAGATCATCGTCTTCGCGCTGGTCCTGTCGGTGGTGGCCTTCGCGGGCAAACAGGTGTGCGCCTTCGGTGTGCTGGAGCGTGGAGCCAACCGCACCGCCGTGGGTCTCGGCATGGTGCCCCGAGGCGAGGTCGGGCTCATCTTTGCGGGCATCGGCGCCGGGCTCATGGTGGCGGGGAAGCATGTGGTGGGCCCCTCGACCTACTCGGCCCTGGTCTTCATGGTGATCGTCACGACGCTCATAACGCCTCCCCTGCTCATGCGGTCCCTGCGCAAGAGTCACGGCGCCGGGCAAGGGGAAGCGGTCGCCGATGGAGGGGAAGAGTCGACCGCCGGCACGGCGGACGGCTGAGCTGTCGGCTGATACTTCCAGCTAGCTCTTTCAGCTAGTACTTGCAGATAGTACTTGCAGGCAACAAGAATCAACAAGAGAGGATTCCCCGATGTCCGACGACAATGCCGATCAGACCCCGCCCCAGGGCCTCGGAACCCTGGCGCTACACGCCGGACAGGAGCCCGACCCCACCACCAATGCGCGGGCGGTTCCCATCTACGCCACCACCTCCTACGTCTTCGACGATGCCGACCACGCGGCCCGCCTCTTCGGCCTCGAAGAGTTCGGCAACATCTACAGCCGCATCATGAATCCCACCTGCGATGTCCTCGAGAAGCGCCTCGCGGCCATGGACGGCGGCGTGGGGGGTCTGGCCTTCGCGAGCGGGCAGTCGGCCATCAACGGCGCCCTGCTCACCATCTGTCACTCGGGCCAGAACTTCCTCTCCTCGACGAACCTCTACGGCGGCACCTGGACCCTCTTCACCCAGACCTTCAAGAAGCTGGGCATCGAGGTGCGCTTCTTCGACCCCGACCGGCCCGAGCAGATCGACGAGCTCGCCGACGAGAACACGCGCTGCGTCTACCTCGAGAGCATGGGCAACCCCCGCAACGACGTTCCCGACCTGCGCGAAGTCTCGAACCGTGCCCACGCGGTCGGTGTGCCGGTGGTGATCGACAACACCGTCACGACCCCGGCCCTCCTGCGACCCATCGAGCACGGTGCGGACATCGTCGTCTACTCCACTACCAAGTTCCTGGGCGGTCACGGCACCCACGTGGGCGGCGCGGTGGTCGACCTCGGCACTTTTCAGTGGACCGACGACCGGGCGCGCTGGCCCGAGTTCTGCGGCCCGAGCGACTCCTATCACGGTGCGGTCTTCGCCGACGTCCTCGCTCCCATGGGCAACATCGCGTACATCATTCACATGCGAACCCACTGGCTGCGGGACACGGGGGGCATGATGAGCCCCTTCGCGGCCTTCCTCTTCCTCCAGGGCATCGAGACCCTGCACCTGCGCATGCCGCGGCACTGCGAGAACGCCCAGCGGGTGGCGGAGTACCTCGCCGAGCATCCCCTGATCGAGTGGGTCAACTATCCCGGCCTCCCCTCCCACAGCCACTACGAGCTCGCCCAGAAGTACCTGCCGGGGGGTGCCGGCGCCATCGTGGGCTTCGGAATCAAGGGCGGGCGCGACGCGGGAATCAAGTTTGTCGACGCCACCCAGCTCCTCAGTCATCTCGCGAATATTGGCGACGCCAAGAGCCTGGTGATCCACCCGGCCTCGACGACCCACTCCCAACTCACACCGGAAGAGCAGGCCCGGGCCGGAGTGACACCCGAGTACGTGCGCCTCTCCATCGGCCTGGAAGACTTCGCGGACATTCGCGCCGACATCGCCCAGGCCCTGGAGGCGTCCCAGGGCTGATCCCGGGGCTGATCCCAGAGCTGGCTCGCAGAGCTGTTTCCCCAGGTGATGAGGCTGAAGAGGGCAAAGAGTCGGAAGCCCCATGAACGACCATTTCGAAAGTAGCGACAGCGTTCGCTCCCAGGCGCCGCTGCGCCACGCGAAGGAGCTCCTCTTCGAAGACCCCCTGCACCTGCAGCGGGGCGGCGCCCTCGAAGGGGTGCGCCTGGTCTACGAGACATGGGGCGAGCTCAGTCCGGAGCGCGACAACGCCATCATCGTGTGTCACGCCCTGAGCGGCGATTCCCACGTGACACGCCACGGGCCCGACGACGACCCGGGCTGGTGGGAGATCATGGTCGGACCCGGATGCCCGGTCGACACGGAACGCTACTTCGTGATCTGCTCCAACGTGATCGGCGGCTGCCGCGGCAGCACCGGGCCGGACAGCATCGATCCGGCGACCGGCCGGCCCTTCGGCGCCAACTTTCCGAGCGTCACCGTGGGCGACATGGTCGAGGCCCAGCGGCGCCTGGTCGACCACCTCGGCATCGACGTGGTCTACGCGGTAATCGGCGGCTCCCTGGGAGGCCACCAGGTCCTGGCCTGGGGAGCCATGCACCCCGATCGCGTGCACTCCCTCATCCCCATGGCGACCTCCGCGCGCCTGACGAGCCAGGCCATCGCCTTCGACGTAGTCGGGCGCAACGCCATCCACAGCGACCCCGACTTCGCTGGCGGCCAGTACTACGACAGCGAACGCCGGCCCGGCGTCGGCCTCGCCCTCGCCCGCATGCTCGGGCACATCACCTACCTCTCCCAGGAGTCGATGACAGCCCGATTCAAGCCGGGGCTGCTGCCCGCCCAGGAGATGGCCTCGGAGTTCGAGCGCAAGTTCTCGGTGGGCTCCTACCTCGCTCACCAGGGCGAGCGCTTTGTCGAGCGCTTCGACGCCAACAGCTACTCCACCCTCTCCATGGCGATGGACCTCTTCGACCTGGGCGACGACTCGAGCTCCCTCGCCACGACCCTCGCGACCTCGGGCAGCCGCTGGCTCGTGGTGAGCTTCAGCAGCGACTGGCTCTTCCCCCCCTTCCAGTCCAGGGAGATCGTCGACGCGCTGCTCGTCCACCACGACCGGGTGACCTATTGCGAGGTCGAGACCGACTGCGGCCACGACGCCTTTCTCCTCGAGGACAATTTCGACGTCTACGGCGAGCTCGTCCGCGGATTTCTCGCGCCCGAGCCGCAGGCCGAGGCGAGATCGCGCTCGGGCGCAGAGTCGGAATCGGAATCGGAGAAGAGGCAGCGCACCACGCGCCTGGTGAGGGAGCGCCGCATCGACTACGACCATCTGCTCGCTCTGGTGCCGAGCGAGGCCTCGGTGCTCGACCTCGGCTGCGGCAACGGCGAGCTCCTGCACCGCCTGCGCGGTCGGGGCAACGAACGCATCATGGGCGTGGAGCGCTCCGAGCGCGCCATCGTCGAGTGCGCCCAGCGTGGGATCCCGGTGATCCACGCGGACCTCGATGCGGAGCTTGGAGGCTTCCGCGACGGAGAGTTCGACTGCGTCGTGCTTTCCCAGACCCTGCAGGCCATGGGGGACGTCCGCCGGATCGTCGGCGAGATGCTGCGGGTCGGACGCCGCGGCATCGTGAGCTTCCCCAACGCCGCCTTTCATTCCAACCGCCGGCGCCTCGCAGAGGAGGGGCGTGTCCCCGAGAGCTCGATCCTCGACGAGCACCAGTGGTACGACGCACCCCCGATTCGCCTCTTCTCGATCCTCGATTTCGAGAACTTCTGCGAGAGCCACGAGCTACGCATCCTTCGGCGGGTCTTTCTCGACACCTCGACCCGTGCGCGGATCGACGAGCGAGAGGCCAATCTCATGGCCGATCTCGCCATCTTCGTGCTCAGCGACGGGGCGGGGGATCTCCCTGCCCCCAAGCCGAAGGCGCTCTAGGCGGTAGAAAGCCGAAGGCGCTGTAGAGAGCCGAAGGCGCTCCGTTAGAGCGCGGACTTTGTGACTTTCCTCACAGGGTGTTTTTCACCCCGGACGATGGACTTCTACATGGGAATCCTCTCGGGCCGAAGTACCTACGATCGCAAGCAGATCCTGCGGGCCGCGGCCCAGGCCCGGGCCCGGGGAAAGCACCGGCGGGCCGCCGAGCTCTATCGCCAGGTGCTCGTGGTGGAGCCCGAGAACGCGGAGCTGCACGCCCGCATCGCACCCCACCTCGCCCTGACCTGCCAGGACTACGACGCCTGGGCGAGCTACAGAGTCGCCGCCCACGCACACGTCTTCGCCAAGCGGCCCGAACGGGCCCTCGCGGTCTACCGGGACGCCGCTCGGCTGCTGCCCCGACAGGTCGACGCGTGGAAGGCCATCGCGAAGCTCGAGGCGCGGCTGGGCCGCAAACGGGAGGCCATCGAGACGCTCCTGGCGGGGAGGCGCCACTTCACCGGAGCCGCGTACCGCGCCCAGGCGATCACCCTGCTGCGGCGCGCCCGGAAGATCGAGCCGTGGGACTCGGTCATTCTGCTGGACCTGAGCCGCACCCTCGCGGCCAACGATCAGCGCTACGAAGCTCTCATGATCCTCGAGCAGCTCGCCACCCGCACGGAGGGCGGCGACCTCGCCGAGGTGCGCGCCGCCGAGTGGCGCATCACCCACTCCCTGGGCCATGCCTTGCAGTGGATCCAATCGACCTGGTCGGCCCTCCGCGCCGGCACCTACGCGGACCGCGCCTCCAGGGCGCCGGCCCACGAGAACTCCGCCTAGCAGGGTGTACCCGGCCAGCGCGTCGCTCCGGCGAGGGAGCAGAGGCGACGCGCCACACATCTGCGTCCGGGCAAACCACGATGCCCCAGCGCAGGGCTCGCGTCCACGCTTCGCGCCCGCTGGGTTATCGGGAGAGACTCGTGATCTCTCGCCGACGCCCTCTCTACGCGCTCTCTACACCCTCTAGAGTCATACCCCACGTCCATTTCACGACCCACAGGCGTGGACACGAAGTGGGGTACGCAATTTGCAGTCGCCTGGACCTTGCCGGCGCTCTGTGTACGCAGATCGTGGATGACGGGTCGCCGAGCTGTGAGTGGATTGCACACAGGAGGCTGATCCATGCGGGTACCGGTAATACGCCGTAAGAGGGCTGGAATTGTTTCGATTGCGACAATGCTCTTGTCTATCAGCGTGGGAGCGACGGCGGCACTCGCCCAGGCGGCGCCGGGCGGGAGCCTCGATCCGCTCACGATTCCCAAGTACGTGACGCCACTCGTCATCCCACCGGTGATGAACGATGACGGGGTGGCGAACAGCTACGACATCGCGGTGCGTCAGTTCCGGCAGCAGATCCTGCCCGGGGGAATCTGGAACACCCTCAACGGTCGCAACGATCAATTCCCCGCGACCCCCGTATGGAGCTACGGACCCGCCGCGGACCCGACACCCGCCATCGCACCCGACCCCGGGTCACAATTCAACTACCCCGCCTACACGGTCGAGAGCCACTCGGAGGTGCCCGTGGCGGTCGAGTGGCGGAACGAGCTGGTCGCGGACCCGCAGGCCTGCAACTTCGCGAGCCCGGTGGGTGATTCCGACTGCGACTATCTGCCGCACCTGCTGTCCATCGATCAAACGCTGCACTGGGCCAATCCGCCCATGGACTGCAGAGACGGATCGACCCGCACCGACTGCAGTGGCGACGACCCCGCGCCCTACGACGGCCCCGTACCCATCGTGACCCACGTCCACGGTGCCCATGTGGACCCCCACAGCGACGGCTACCCCGAGGCCTGGTGGCTGCCCGCCGCTGGCAACATCCCCGCCGGGTACGCGACCCAAGGCACCCTCTACGACGACGCCAACGGAGGCTCGGGCGATCGCGGCGTCGCGGACTACGTCTACCGCCAGGACCAGCCCGCCACGACGCTCTGGTACCACGACCACAGCCTGGGCATGACGCGCTCGAACGTGTATGCCGGCCCGGCTGGATTCTGGCTGGTGCGGGGGCGGGCGGGCCACGAGGCCACCGACTACGACGTCGTCATCGACGGCAAGAAGGGCGGGCCCGCGACGCTACCGGGGCCGGCCCCGGTAGCGGGACAGGGCGTCCTCGATCTGAACGTTCCTGGCAGTCCGGTGCGAAACCGCATCCGGGAGATCCCCATCGTGATCCAGGATCGCTCCTTCAACGCCGACGGCTCCCTCTTCTACCCCGACAACCGGGCCTTCTTCGAGTTCCTCAACGCGGAGGGGACGGCGGGAACTCCCGCTGCCCAGTTCCCGGGCGAGGGCGAGCTGCAGATCGACTTCGTGCCAGACTCCGACATCGCGCCCATCTGGAACCCCGAGGCCTTCTTCAACGTGATGGTGGTGAACGGCGTGAGCTGGCCGACCCTCGACGTGGCGCCAGCGCGCTATCGCTTCCGGCTTCTCAACGGCTGCAACTCGCGCTTCCTGAACCTTTCCCTGCGTTACCCCGAGAAGAAGAACAAGCCCGACGGGAAGAAGAAGGAGCTTCCCTTCATCCAGATCGGCGCCGACCAGGGCTATCTCCCCCAGGCGGTCGAGATCCTGACGGGCTTTGCCACGCCCCTACAAGGCAGCAACAAGAAGCCGAAGCCGCAGGACCGCGTTGCCGCGCCCGACCCGCAGCAGGCTCTGCTCATGAGCCTGGCCGAGCGGGCCGACGTGATCGTAGACTTCAGCGACCTGCGCGACGGCACCGTGATCACCATGATCAATACGGCGCCGGACGCCCCCTTCGGCGGCTTCCCCGATGTGCCCGCCGACCCGAACACCACGGGGCAGGTGATGCAGTTCGTGGTGAATTCGGCAGTGCTGCAGCCCAGCGATCAGAACACCACCAAGCCCTATCGCCTGGTGCCGGTGGCCGAAGGTCCCCCCGGCGCCGCGGTCGTGACCCGGCAGGTCTCCCTCAACGAGGGTGAATCCGAGGAGGTGTGCGTGGCAGACGACGGGAATGGGAACCTCGTCCAGGTGATGGGCAGCCACCCGCCGGACTGCGCGGGCGGCGGCGAGCCCTTCGGGCCCAAGGAGGCGCTGCTAGGTCAGGTGGACCTGAGTGACCCGGACGATCCCTCCGGCATCCCGCTCAAGTGGACCGACAGCGCAGGCGCCCCGGTCAGCGTCCAGCTCCAGAGCGGCGCATCGCTCACGGTGAACGTGACCGAGAACCCCATCGTCGGAGATACTGAGGACTGGGAGATCTACAACTTCACCGAGGACGCGCACCCGATCCACCTGCACCTGGTGCGCTTCCAGGTGATCAGCCGCGAGGCGATCCCCGGCCACGACCCGGTCGCACCCCAGGTGCTGCCTTCGGAGACGGGATACAAGGACACGGTGATCGCCTATCCGGGTGAGATCACCAAGGTGCGGGCCCTGTTCGACATCGAGGGGCTCTACGTCTGGCACTGCCACATCGTCGAGCACGAGGACAACGAGATGATGCGTCCCTATGTGGTGTCCGCCCCACCCGCGCCGTGACCTTCGAGTAGCGAAAGGAACACGGCTGACTCAACCGAGGGCCGTCCTACGGGACGGCCCTCTCTTTTTGTCCGGTGCGACGGTAGAATGAGGGACCGCTCGCGGGTAGGCGGCGGCAACGAAGGAGGGCTCCGATGAGACCCACCCACCTCGTCCTTGCGGCACTGCTCGCCGCCGTGCTGCTCTCCTGCGGCGGCTCGGACCGCCAGAACAACGAGATCGAAGGCCCCGCCCACTCGGCCGAAGCCGTGGCTGCCCGGGGGCGACAGCTCGCGCAGGCGAGCCGCGCTCTCGCCACCAAGGCGGGAGTGGAGCGAACGCTGCCCGCCAAGCAGATCCTCTTCGGCGATCTCCACGTCCATACCACCTACTCGCCCGACGCCTTCACCCTGGCGCTGCCCATCATGGGAGGCGAGGGCGCCCACACCCTGGCAGATGCCTGCGACTTCGCGCGCTACTGCTCCGAGATCGACTTCTTCAGCCACAACGACCACGCCGAGGCCCTGATTCCCGAGCACTGGGCCGCGACCAAGGAGGCGGTGCGCGCCTGCAACGCCCGAGCGGGCGATGCCGACGACCAGGATCTCATGGTCTTCGCGGGCTGGGAGTGGACCCAGGTGGGCCTCACCCCCGAGACCCACTGGGGACACAAGAACGTGATCTTCCTCGGCCAGGCGGAAGACGAGCTGCCGGCCCGGGCCATCAACTCGCGCCCCTACGCGGCCGGCATCGGCCTCTTCGCCCAGACGCGCCAGGCCGCCAAGGCGCGCTTCATCGACCCGCGCAACTGGGGCCAGTACAAGGACCTCGAGTGGCTGGTGGACCGCCTCGAGGAGGCGCCCGAGTGTCCCCGGGACCTGAACAGCCGCGAGCTTCCCCTCGACTGCCACGAGAACGCGCCCAGCCCCGACGTGCTCTTCCGCAAGCTCGACGAGTGGGGCTTCGACAGCCTCGTGATCCCCCACGGCACCGCGTGGGGCTCCTACACACCCCCCCTGACCACGTGGGACAAGTCGCTCACCGGGAAGTACTTCGACGAGGAGAAGAACCGCATCGTCGAAATCATGTCGGGCCACGGCAACAGCGAGGAGTACCGGCGCTGGCGCAACTTCTACCAGGAGGGCGAAGAGCTCGTCTGCCCAGCGCCCACGCCCGAGTTCCTGCCCTGCTGCGCCCGGGCGGGGCAGATCGCCCGGGAGCGCTGCGGCGACGTTTCCGCGGCCGAGTGCGAAGCGCGGGTCGAAGAAGCCGAGCAGATCGCCATGCGGGCCAGCGTTTCGCCCGCCTTCGTCTTCCCGGACACGCAGCCCGAAGACTGGCTCGACTGCGACCAGTGCCGCGACTGCTTCAAGCCCTCCTTCAACTACCGGCCCACCATGTCGGTGCAGTACGCCATGGCCCTCGCGAACGAGGCGGAGACCGGCGCCGACGGGCGCCCCCTCCGCTTCCGCTTCGGCTTCATCGGGTCGACGGACGACCACACCTCGCGGCCCGCCACGGGCTACAAGCAGTACGCGCGCAAGAAGATGACCTTCTCGCCGGGCATGATGACCGAGATGATCTCGGCCCGGGAGCAGCTTCCGGAACCCGCAGATCCGAGCCGCGCCCAGGCGCTCGACACCAACAAGCGTATGATGGACGCGGAACGCGTGACGAGCTTCACCTACCCGGGCGGCATCGTGGCCGTCCACTCCGAGGCGCGCACTCGCGAGGCCGTATGGGGCGCGTTGAAGCAGCGCGAGGTCTATGGCACCAGCGGTCCCAAGATCCTGCTCTGGTTCGATCTGCTCAACGGGCCCGGCGGCAGCGCGCCCATGGGCAGCGAAGTCAGCATGCGCCAGATGCCGCGCTTCGAGGTGCGGGCCGCGGGGGCCTTCGTGCAGAAGCCCGGCTGCCCCGACTCGAGCGTGAACGCGCTGTCGCCGGAGCGCCTCGAGGCGCTGTGCGCGGGCGAGTGCGACAACCCGAGCGACCTGCGCCGCCCCATCGAGGCCATCGAGATCGTGCGCATCCGGCCCCGCACCCAGGCCGACGAGGAGCCGGGCGAGCTCATCGACGATCCCTGGCGCCGCTTCGAGTGCGCTCCCGATCCGGCTGGCTGCAGCGTGCAGTTCGTGGATCCCGACTTCCCCGGCTCGGGGCGCGACGTCCTCTACTATGCCCGCGCGATCCAGGAGCCCACGCCGGCCATCAACGGCAACCTGATGCGCACCGAGTTCGACGCCGAGGGCAACGCGGTCTCGGTCGAGCCCTGCTTCGGCGACTATCGCACGGACCCCGAGGACGACTGCCTGGCGCCGGCCCGCGAGCGCGCCTGGTCGTCGCCCATCTTCGTCAACCAGCCCGCGATGCGTCAGGCGAGGAGCGGGCCGTGAGCGACGGGCCGACCGGCCAGGAGGCGGTGATCCTCGAGCGGAGCGGACAGGTCGCGACCCTGCTCCTCAACGATCCGCCCCACAACCCCATCGGCCAGGCCCAGGTGGAGAGCCTCAGCGAGCTGGCCGCGAAGCTGGCGGGCGACCGCAGCGTGCGGGCCGTGGTCCTGAAGGGAGCCGGGACGCGCAGCTTCTCGGCCGGCGCGAACCTCAAGGAGGTCTCCTCCGCGGAGGGCATGCGCGAGAACTTCCAGCAGCGCGTCGACGCCTTCGCGGCCGTCGAGGCCATGGGCAAGCCCGTCATCGCCGCCATTCGCGGCAACTGCCTCGGCGGCGGGCTCGAGCTCGCCATGTCGTGCCACTTCCGCATCGCCTCCGCGGACGCGCGCTTGGGTCTGCCGGAGATCAAGCTGGGCATCGGTCCGGCTTGGGGGGGCTGCCAGCGCCTGGCCCGCATGGTGGGCCGCAGCCGGGCCCTCGAGATCTTGATCCGCGGGCGCCACCTGGACGCCCGGGAGGCCTACGAGATCGGGCTCGTGAACGAGGTCTGCGACCCCGAGGCCCTGGACGAGCGGGCCGGGCGCTTCGCGGCAGAGCTGGCCGAACAGGCGCCCCGGGCCGTTGCCGCGATCCTGGGCTCGGTGATCGGCGGCGCCGACCTGCCCCTCGAAGAAGCCCTCCGCCACGAGCTCGACGCCATGGCGGCCCTGGCGGGCACCCCGGACAACGTCGAGGGCATCAAGGCCTTCTTCGAGAAGCGCAAGCCTGTCTTTGAAGGAAAGTGATAAAGGAAAGTGACGCTTTCCCACTGCCCACGACGCGTGCAGCCCTGAGCACAGCTTGAGCAACGAACGGCGGTTCGGGGACGCGAGAGGGACCCCGGTCGGCCGCCCCGTTGGCACCTGTCTTGCTCTCCCCCTTCTCAATTCAGCGGAGGGATTCCATGGCTCGCTACGCCTACGATCGGCTCTCGGCCCAGGATGTGAGCTTCCTGGTGTCGGAGAGCGACAGCTCGCCCATGCACGTCGGTGCCCTCGCGGTCCTCGAGGCGGGGGCTCTGCGCTCTGCCGAGGGCGGGATCGACATCGCGCGCTACCGCGGGGCCGTCGAGTCCGTGCTCCACTGGATTCCTCGCTACCGCCAGAAGCTGGCGTGGACTCCCGTGGACCGCTGGCCGGTCTGGATCGACGACCGACACTTCGATCTCGGCTATCACGTGCGCCATCTCTCCCTGCCGCGGCCGGGAACCCTCGAGCAGCTCAGGGAGCTGAGCTCCCGGCTCCTCGCGCGGCCCCTCGACCGCTCACGCCCGCTCTGGGAAATCTGGGTCATCGAGGGACTCGCAGGCGGCGAGCAATTCGCCCTGCTGAACAAGATCCACCACTGCATGATCGACGGCGCCGCCGGTACCGACCTCTCCCAGATCCTCCTCTCCCCCTCTGCGAACCCGGAGATCCCGGAGCCCGTGCCCTACCTGCCGCGGCCCGAGCCGGGCCAGCTCGAGCTGCTGGGGGACGCGGTGCGCCGCAGGGCGGCGCAGCCCTACCGCGCCCTGAAGGCCGCCGTCGACTGGCTCGGCGAGGCCGGAGAGGACCGGATCGGGGATCTTGGCCGACGCGCCAGCGCCCTCGGGGAGCTCGCGAGCTGGTCCCTGCAGCCGATCTCTGAGACGCCCATCAACGGCGAGCTCAGCCCCTACCGCCACTTCGATTGGCTCACCATGCCCCTCGACGACGTGCGCGAGCTACGGCGCGTCCTCGAGTGCACGGTGAACGACATCGTCCTCGCCACCGTGGCCGGCGCCCTGCGCCGCTACCTCTTTCGACGACGCGTCGATCCGGCCAGCCTCGACTTCCGCATCTCGGCTCCGGTGAACGTGCGCAAGGAGGAGAACCGCAACAGCATGGGCAACCACGTCTCGTCGTGGATCCTGCCCATGCCCCTTGGCGAGGTCGACCCCCTGAAGCAGCTGGAGACCATCTCCGCACGCACCTCCGATCTCAAGCGCTCCGGCTCGGCACTGGGCATCGAGACCGTGATGGCCGCCGCGGAGTGGCTGCCCGCCGACGTGATCGCCCGGGGCGTCGGCCTCGCGCAGCGCTCGGTCAACATGATCGTCACCAACGTGCCTGGCCCCCAGTTTCCCCTCTACTCCGTGGGAGGCCGACTGCTCGGCATGTATCCCGCCGTCCCCCTGCTGCCCGGCGGAGGCCTCGGAATCGCGCTCTTCAGCTACGAAGGGAAGCTGTGCTGGGGCTTCAACGCCGACGCGGAGCTGGTGCCCGACTTGCCCGCCTTCGTGGACGACCTGCGCAGCTCCTTCGAAGAGCTCCGCTCGGCCACCGTCACCCGCTTCATGGAACGCCGCACCGCCCCCCCCGAACTCGAGCCCCCTCAACGCAAGGAGGCGGACGCCCCCTCCGTAATCCCCCTACGCGAAGCCCCCAACGCCGCCAGCGCCTAACGCAAACCCGGGGACGGTCCTTAACGCAAGGTGGGGGACGAAGGTGGGGGGGACGTTCTTTCCGAACTTCCGATGTGATGGCGTGTCAGAACGGAACTTCGGAAAGAACGTCCCCTCTCCTCCCCTCGCCTTGCGTTAGAGCATGTGGGAGTTGATCAGGATGCCGCCGTCGCAGGTGAGGCAGGCGCCGGTTACGAAGGAGGCGCGGTCCGAGGCGAGCCAGACTACGGGCTCGGCCACCTCCTCGGGCTTGCCCAGGCGGCGCATGGCGTGGGTCGCGACGGTGCGTTCCTTGATCTCGGGAAACTGCCGGAAGTAGCCTTCGATGGCGGGGGTCTCGAAGCCACCCGGCGCAACGGAGTTGACTCGGATGCCCCGGGCCGAGTACTCGGCGGCTCCCGTCTTGGTGAGCGTATCGACGCCGCCCTTGGCGGCCACGTAGGCACCCAGCATGGGCTCGCCCTTGAAGATGGACGCGGTGACGATGTTCACGATGGATCCGCCGCCCCCTGCGAGCATGGCCGTGATCTCGTGCTTCATGCAGTAGAAGACGCCCTTGAGACAGACGTCGAGAGTGCGCGACCAGACCTCGTCGGAGATCTCGTGGAGCGGGCCGAAGCGGCTCGAGCCCCCCACGGCGTTGTTGCACGCCCAGTCGATGCGACCCCAGGTATCGACCGCGGCCGCAACCATGGCCTCCACCTGGGCGGCGTCGCTAACGTCGGTGCGCACGAAGCGGGCCTCTCCCCCGGCGCTGCGAACGAGCTCCGCGGTCTCCTCGCCCTTGCCTTCCTGGATGTCCGCGACGATCAAGCGCGAGCCCTCGCGAGCGGCGAGCAGCGCCGCGGCGCGCCCGAGCCCCTGGGCGGCACCGGTGATCAGGCCGACCTTGCCTTCGAGCATCCCCATGCAGGGAGGAGTCTAGGGCTCTTCGACGAGGAAGTCCGAGTGTTCTTCGAGGTCGCCGTGCTTGCTGGCGAACTCGACTTCGAGGGCGTAGACGCCCGGCTCGGCCTGCTCGGGCAGTGGAATGAAGGTGTCGATGACCCAGCGGCCCGGCTTCAGCTCCTGCTCGATGCGATCCCGGAGGATCGACCGACCCTTGAAGCGGATGCGAGTCTCCAGGGAGCCCGCGATCACCTCCGTCGGCCGCTTCGGGCACATCACGTAGACGATGCGGTGGGCGAGCTTCTGCCCGGGCTTTGCGCGGAGCGGGAACAGCTCGCTCTTCTCGATCTCGAAGAAGGGGAGCGGCCGCTTGTCGCAGTGGTACTCCGCGGCAACGGCTTCCGGCATGGTCTTGTTGCTCTCGCCGGGCTCGCGGGTCTGGACGAGGAAGGCCGTGCAGGCTGGCGTCGCCACGAGGGCGAGGCAGAGCGACAGTATCAGTCCCTTACGATCACCCATCCGGATTGGCTCTCAGCTTCCCGATCCACCTGCGGCTTCGGCTTCGAACGCTTTGCCCGAGGCCTCACAGCGGCACTTACACGGGGACCAGCGGTTTTGGCCGGTTCCTTCGTCCCTGCGCCCTTCTCATCGGCCGACACCCCGGAAAGCTCGAGCCCTGAAACGCTCGAGGTCGCGCTCGCCGCGGGCTGCGGGGGCTCCTGCGGCGGCGACGCGTCCGATCCGGCCTCATCGGCGGGCCCAGACCCCTCCACCACGCCGGCTGCCGCAGCCACCGGGTGCGGGGCGCGGTGCTCGAAGCCCAGCAGGTTCATGCCCAGCAGGAGTACGGCGACGACCGCCCAGGCCCCCGCACGTTGACGCGGGCGCAGACGGTCCGGGGTAAGAACCACAAGGCTGTTATCGGGGAGCACACGGATGGGACCGCAGTCGCCCGCCGGCGGCGAGGGCGAGTCGGCCGAGAAATCGCTGGCCGAATGCTCCCCGCCGGCCCTTACGCCGCACCGCAGCGTTGGCGCGTCATGCTCGATGGAATTACCGCCCAGATCCGCGTCGAGCTGCTCGCGCAGGCGGAGATCG
>JAFDEK010000158.1 GCA_019310385.1 Deltaproteobacteria bacterium | reverse complement strand
CCGAATCTGTTGTAAAGCACTCTCTCGTAAGACATGAATCGTCCAGCTGAAAAGAACGGTCGCGGCGCTGCCGTGGTCGCGCGCTCGAGCATCTCACGGGTCTCGAGCCGGCCGATCTCGCGTTGATGGAGGCTCACCCCTGAGCCTCTGCCCGGGGGCGACCGGCATGGGACCGGGGCACCCCGATGGCCACACCCGTCGTTACCACACGAATTCTGCGCCGCCTGCTCTCGAGCGGCGCGAATGCCCGTGCGGAGCGGCTGCTGGCCCGAATCCACCCCGCCGACCTGGGTCCGCTGCTGGCAGACCTGACACGCGAAGAAATCCGCACGGTCATCGATCTGCTCTTCAAGCACCGGCGGGCAGCGACCATGCTCAAGGAGCTCCCGCCCGAGCTCCTTCCCCAGGTCTTCGAGGCTGTCACCGACCAGCGCCTCGCCGAGCTCCTGAACCGGGTCGAGATCGACGACATGCTCGAGCTCGTCGCCGGCATCCCCGAGGAACGCCGGGATGCGGTCCAGGCGCTCCTGCCCTCGGACCGGCGCGCCGAGCTGCGCCACGCCGAGCTCTACCCGCCCAGCAGTGCCGGCCGCGTGATGACCACCTCGTACATCGCCCTGGACGAGAAGATGACCGCCCAGGAGGCCATCGATTCGATCCGAGCCAGCGGCGATCTCGGCGAGTCGATCCTCTACCTCTACGTGACCGACGAGAGCCGGCGCCTGCAGGGTGTCGTACCCATCCGGCGCCTGGTCGCCTCGCCGCCTGACCGTCCCTGCTCGGATCTCATGATCCAGGACCCGCTGAACGTCCAGCCCGAGGCCGACCAGGAGGAGGTTGCCCAGCTGGTCGCACGCTACGACCTGCTCGCCATTCCGGTGACCGACGTCGACGGCACCATGCTCGGCGTGATTACCGTCGACGATGTCATCGACGTGATCACCGAAGAGGCTACCGAGGACATGTACCACCTCGCCGGACTCTCGGAGGAGGACCGCGTCTTCACCTCGGCACGGGTTTCGATCCGCAAGCGCCTGCCGTGGATGATCGTGAATCTCGGCGCCACCTTCACCGCCGCCTGGATCGTGGGGCTCTTCGAGCGAACCATCGAGCAGATGGTCGCCCTTGCGGCCTTTCTGCCCGTGGTGGCCGGCATGGGGGGTAACGGAGGCATCCAGACCCTGACGGTGATCACCCGTGCCATCGCCCTGGGCGAGATCGAGTTCTCGAGCGGGGTGCGCGCCGTCGCGAAGGAGCTCGGCGTGGGCCTGGTCCTCGGCGCTACGGTGGGCGTCATGAGCGCCGTGGTCACCTACCTGTGGCAGGGCAATCCCACCCTGGGCGCTGTCGTCTTCCTTTCCATGGTGAGCACCATGGCGGTGGCGAGTTTCCTCGGCGCCGCGACCCCGCTGATCCTCAAGGCCCTGCGGCAGGACCCAGCCCTCGGCGCCGGCGTGATCGTGACCTTCCTGACCGACGCCTTCGGCTTCTTCACCTTCCTCGGCATCGCGACCCTGCTCATGGACCGCCTGCTCTAGCAGGGGCGCAGTCCACGAAGCGAGCGCCCCGGGACCTCAGGGTGACGGATCGATCGCCGCGGGCGGGCGGGTGCGCCGCCAACCCTCCGCGCCGAGCTCGAGCTCGTAAGTGGGCCAATACTCGAGGTCGGTCATCAGTGTGATGACCTCGACCTTCTCGTCGAGGTCCACGGTCGTCAGTCTTACGGCCCCGCGGTGCGGCTTGCGCGACACCACCTCGAGGAATCGATCGAGGTCGGGCGTCGGCTGGCCGTCGACGGCAATGATGCGGTTCATCGAGCTCAAGCCGTAGCGATTGGCAGGCGAGCCGTACCAGTAGCGCGCGACGTAGACGCCGCGCTTGGGCAGATTGCGCTGAGCCGCGAGAGCGCGGTGGGGCTCCTGCACCAGAGCGCCCGCCCAGAGCAGCGCTCGATCGGTGCCGCGACCGTCGAGAGCCTCGGTGGGAACCACGACGGTGAACTCGTAGCCCTCCCGCAGGATCGTCACGTCGACCTGCTCAGCCTGGCAAGCCCGCTCGACCTCCGCGTGAGAGGTCGCGGGCCTGCCGTCGATGGCCAGCAGCAGGTCGCCCTCGCGCAGGACCTTGCTCGCCGCGGTCCCGGCCGTGAGGCGCACGATGGTGAGCACCCGCCGCGATCCGGGATCGTGCGCCTCGAGCTTCTCGGCCTGCTCGTCGGTGAGACCGCGATGGCGGGACTCGGCGAGGGTCAGGGTGCCCAGCTCCGCGCCCAGGCTGCGCCAGTTCACCGGCCGCCCCTCGCGTATGGGATCGACCACCTCGCTCACCCGCGCGATGGGGATTCCCGCAAAGAAGGATTCGGCCGCCTGCCCTGCTCCCGCCGAGAAGGAGGCCCAGAGCGCGAGCACCCTCCCCTTCTTGTCGGTCAGAACGCCCCCCACCGTGGAAGTGTCGTCCGCCAGGGCGACCAGCTCGATGTTGTTGTCCCGGAAGCGCGGCGGGTGGGTGAGGGACAGCGCGATCGTCTCCTTGCGGGAGATTCGGGTCTCGCGCGCGACCAGCCGATCCCGCAGGCTGTACCCCACCAGCCAGACTTCGTCGCCCATGGACAGGGGCTCGGAGCGCAGGCGTGCTGCGCGGACCGGCGTATCGCCGATCAGCTCCGGGTCGTACTGGATCACCGCGATGTTGTGCTCCGGGTGCAGGTAACGGACCGAGGCGGGGATCTGCACCGAGCCGCCGAAGGTCAGGGTGAGATCGCCCAGGGCGATGGGCACCGTCTCCCGGTCGACCACGACCAGCCCCTGCTCGGCATCGACAACGAGCCCCGCCCCCGTGAAGCGTTCCCCGTGAACACCGTCGAGTCGGTACGGGATGTCGTAGTCGATGAGCACGATGGAGGGCGCGAGCGCCCGCACGACCCGGCTGCCCCCCTCGCCGAAGCGCGTGGTGGCGGGCACCAACTCCGGCGGGTCGGGCGGCTCGGGCGACGCTTCACAGGGCCAACGTCCGTCGGTGTCGTCTCGCCGGCAGCGCTGCATGGTGAACCAACGCCGGTCCACGCGCACGATGGCGACCGCGGAGGTGCGCGGGTTGACGAGGGAGAAGTAACGCAGGGGCACTCGCTCTCCGTCGCCGAAAGACGCCATGACGGCCTCGAACTGGGCGATGGTCCGGACGGGGGTGTCCTTCACCTGGGTAATGACCGTGCCCCCGGAGAGCCCCGCCCGGGAGAGCATGTAACCGGGAGAAGCGACGAAGACGCCGCCCACTGGCACGGCGTGGTTGCGCGCCTGCTGGTAGGAGAGATCGTTGAGGACCGCGCCGCCCATTTCGAGATAGGCGGCCGGCGTAATGGCGTGGAGGTCCCCCACCTCGATCTCCACCTCGAGAGGCTGCCCGCCCCGCTCGATTCCGATGCGAAGGGTCTCGCCGACGCTCTCGTCGAGCACCGACTCGATGGGGATGAAGGCGTCGATCAGCTTGCCGTTCAGGCGCACGACGATGTCGCCAGGCGCGAGTCTTCCCTCGGCGGGGCCGCCCGGGACGATCTCGCTCACGGCGATCATTCCGGTTCCGCCTGCGAAGGCGGCCCGCACCTCGGCCTCGGTCTCCGAGCGCAGACCCAGACGCCGCAGCTCGTCGTAGGGGCGGTAGCGAAAGACGGTCTGGAGGGTGCCGCGAGACACGGGCTGGCCGGCACGGGTCAGCTCCAGGGCCCGGACGACCCGATCCAGCGGCAGATAGAAGCTCGAGGCCGCGGAGCGGGAGCCGCCGGCATTGAGTCCTACCACGTCGCCCTCGATGTCGATGACGGGCGAGCCCGAGGAGCCGCCCGAGGTTCCCGATGCGGCCTGATAGTAGAAGGTGTTGAAGTCGTTGTAGGAAGAGCGGCCGTAGGCCGGCGCCTCCCGGTCGAGGCGCGCCATGGTGCCGGCGAGAATCGAGAGCTTCTCCCCCGCATCGCTGCCGAGGACCCGGATCTCCATCCCCACCGTGGCCTTCTCTGGCGCCAGATCGAGGGCCACGACATCCATGAAGCGCACGTCATCGGGGTCGAAGCGGTAGAACCCGAAATCGTGGACCGGATCGCGGTAGATCGCCTGGAGACCGACTTCTTCGTTGTCGTGGAAGACCGCCTCGCTGACGATGGGGCCCGGTGTCACGACATGCCGGTTGGTGAGGATGATGCCCCGCTCGGCGTCGACGACGAAACCAGTCGCGGTCGCGTAGCCCGGCGGTGTCGAGTCGAAGGCCCGCGGCGAATTCAGGCGCAGCATCACGACCGAGCGAGCGACACGATCCGTCACCGGCTGCCAGCCGCCGGCTGGCTGGGCGGCCGTCGCGGCGCCGAGCAACATGGCAAGGAGTGCGCTCATCGGGCCCCCACCGATCCGGCTTGCTGTTCGAGGTAGCGCTTCACGTACTTGCCCAGGATGTCGGCCTCCAGATTCACCTGGCTGTCCGCCGCCAGCTGCCCGAGGGTGGTGCGCTCGAGGGTGTGGGGAATGAGGACAACGTGGAACTCCTCCTCGCCGACGCTGACGACGGTGAGAGAGACGCCTTGGATCGTCACCGAGCCCTTGTCGACGAGCTGTCTCGCAAAGCCGGACCCGCAGTCGACGTGGAACTTCACGTCGTCGCCCACGCGCTCGAGGCGGCTCACGCGCCCCACCCCATCCACGTGCCCCTGGACGATGTGGCCGTCGAAGCGGCCGTCGGCGCGCAGAGCCCGCTCGAGATTCACCTGGGACCCGGTCGCGAGCTCGCCCAGAGCGGTGCACTCGAGGGTCTCCCGAACGGCGTCGAAGGCGAGCTCGTCGCCCACGATCTCCGCAACGGTAAGGCAGGCGCCGTTCACCGCGACGCTGTCGCCGAGCTTCAACCCCTCGATGATCTCCGGCGCCGCGACGCGAATGCGCGCCGATTCGCGACCCTCCTCGAAGGACACTACCTCGCCCAGCGTTTCGATGATCCCCGTGAACATGAACTCCTTCGGCCCTCGCTAGCCCGCGAAGCGTCGATCGATCTCCCGGCGCATCTGGTCCCGGACGGTCTGGTAGTCGGCGGGCAGATCGATGGGCGGATTCGAAAGCTCGGGGATCATGCCCGAAACCTGCATCTGGTGGTATTCGAGCTTGAAGTCGACAAACTTGAGGCCGTGGGCGGTGGAGACGACCACGACGCGATCCGAGCCCTTCACGAGGCCCCGGCCGACGAGCTTCTCGAGGGCCACCAGCGCCACCCCGGTATGGGGACAGTTGAAGAGGCCGGTGCGGTCGGCTGCCGCGCAGGCCTCGTAGATCTCGCCCTCGCTCGCCTGCTCGACCACGCCGTCGTAGCGCCGGAGCGCGTCCACGGCCTTGTCGATGGAGACCGGGTTGCCGATCTGTATCGCCGAGGCCACGGTGGTGCGCGCCGCGACGGGCTCGAAGACCGCGAAGTCCTTCAGGTAGGAGAGGTAGAGCGGGTTCGCGGCCTCCGCCTGGGCGACGCAGATGCGCGGCTTGCGGTCGATGATCCCGAGATCCAGCAGCAGGTCGAGCCCCTTGGCGAGGGCCGAGACATTGCCCAGGTTTCCGCCGGGAATGATGAGCCAGTCGGGCACTTCCCAGCCGAAGTCCTGGACGATCTCGGGCGAGATGGTCTTCTGCCCCTCGATGCGCAGGCTGTTCATCGAGTTGGCGAGATAGACGCCGTCTCGCTCTGCCACCTGCTTCACGATCTCCATGCAGCCGTCGAAGTCCGTGTCCAGGGCGAAGACGATGGCGCCGTTGGAGACCGGCTGGATCAGCTGCGCCATGGAGATCTTGCCCCGGGGCAGGAAGACCACCGAGGGGATGCCAGCCGCGGCCGCGTAGGCGGCGAGGGCCGCCGAGGTGTCACCCGTCGACGCGCAGGCCACCGCGGGGATCTCCTTCCCCCCCGCGATCATCTCCTTCACCATGGAGACGAGCACCGTCATGCCGAGATCCTTGAAGGAGCCGGTATGGGAATTGCCGCAGAGCTTGATCCACAGATCCTCGACGCCGATCTGCGCCCCGTAACGCTCGGCCCAGAAGAGATTGGAGTGCCCCTCGTACATCGAAACGACGTTGTCGTTGTCGATTTCGGGGAGCACCCACTCCTTCATCCCCCAGACGCCGGAGCCGTAGGGCCAATTGCCTCCACGTGTGCGTCCGTCGAGGATGCGCTTCCACTCGTCCGCCGAGGTCTTCGCGAGCTCGTCCATGTCGTGGACGACCTGCAGCAGTCCTCCCTGGGAGTCGGTGTACACGATCTCGTCCAGGGCGTAGCGCTCTTCGGGGCGCGCCAGGCTCTGGAACCAGGCTCGGTAGTTCGGCTTGTCCGAACCGCTCACCTCACAGCTCCTCTTCGATGCGCACCATGCGACTGGGCGCCGTGACGTCGCTCAGGCCGTCGATCTCATCGAGGGCAGCGCGCACGTTGGACTCCTTGGCGGGGTGGGTGAGCAGGATGACGGGCACCGACGCTCCCGCGTGCCCACGCCCGCGCTGGCTGACGGCCTCGATACTGATGCCGTGCTGACCGAGCGCATTGGTGATGTGGGCCAGCACACCTGGCCGGTCCACGGCCGTGAAGCGCAGATAGCAGCGCCCGACCAGCTCGCCAAGCGGAATCAGCTTCTGTTCCGTGAGCTCGGCCACCGGATAGGAGAGCGGCGCGGCCCGGCCCGAGACGCCGCCGCGGATTCCCCGGGCGATCTCCATCAAGTCGCCCACCACGGCGCTGGCTGTCGGCAGCTCGCCCGCCCCAGCACCGTAATAGAGCGTGGGTCCAACGGCGTCGCCCCGCACCGCCACGGCATTCATGGCCCCGTCCACGTCGGCGAGGAGGCTGCCGCGGGGAATCATGGTCGGGTGAACCCGCGCCTCGATGAAGGGGCTGCCGTCGGCCCGGCGGCCCTGCTTCGCGATGCCGAGGAGCTTGATGCGGTAGCCGAACTCCCGGGCCATCTCGAAGTCGAGGGGTACCAGACCACTGATCCCCTCGGTGGGAATGGACTTGAAGTCGAGGCTGGAGCCGAAGGACATGCTCGTGAGCAGGGCCAGCTTGTGGGCCGCGTCGACGCCCTCGACATCGAAGGTCGGGTCCGCCTCGGCGTAGCCCAGGTCCTGGGCCTGCTTCAGGATGACCTCGAACTCCTCGCCGGTCCGCTCCATCTCGGTCAGCACGAAGTTGGTGGTGCCGTTCAGGATGCCGTAGACGCTCTCGATGCGGTTGGCCGCCAAGCCCTCGCGCAGCGCTCGCAGGATCGGGATCCCGCCGCCGACCGCGGCCTCGAAGGCCACGCCCACGCCCTGCCCTGCCGACGCCTCGAAGATCTCCTGGCCGTGGACCGCGAGCAGCGCCTTGTTGGCGGTAACGACGTGCTTGCCCTGGGAAATGGCGTCGAGGGTGAGGCTGCGCGCGAAGTCATAGCCGCCCACCAGCTCGACCACGATATCGACCTCGGGGTCGGCCAGCAGCCCCGGCGTATCCGCATCGAAGCGGATGCCGCCAAGGTCGACTCCCCGCTCGCTCTCGGTGTCGAGGTCCGCGATCCGGACCAGCCGCAGGGGAAAGCCCAAGCGCCGCTCGATCACATCGGCGTTGCCGGTGAGCACCTTCGCGACCCCGGTTCCGATGGTGCCGAATCCGACGAGTCCGACCCCGATGCTCTCTTTCGTCATGGCTCCTCTTCACCTGCCTTCCTGTGTTCTCGTCAACCAGCTCGTTGTGCGCCTTCTCTACCTCGAGACACAACTAGCTGTGGCTGGCCCCATCCCGCAAGAATCGGCGAATCCCCCGAACCGCCTGCCGGATCCGGTGCTTGTTCTCCACCAGCGCGAAGCGCACGTAGCCCTCGCCGAATTCGCCGAAGCCCACCCCCGCCGATACGGCCACCTTGGCCTCCCGGAGCAGCAGCTTGGAGAACTCCAGGGAGCCCATCTCGCGGAAGGACTCCGGAATCGGGGCCCAGACGAACATGGTGGCAAGGGGCTTGTCGATCTTCCACTGCCCCTCGCCCGCCTGCCCGAGGCCGTCCACCAGGGTGTCGCGCCGGGCGCGATAGACCGCCACGTTCTCGTCCACGACGTCCTGGGGCCCGCGCAGGGCGGAGATCGCGCCGATCTGGATCGACTGGGGCATCCCGTAGTCGAGGTAGCTCTTGATCCGGGTCAGCGCCCCGATCATCTCGCGGTTGCCGCAGGCGAAGCCCACCCGCCAGCCCGCCATGGAGTGACTCTTGGAGAGGGAGACGAACTCGATCGCGATGTCCTTGGCGCCGGGCACCTCGAGGATGCTCGGCGGCTTGTAGCCCTCGAAGGCGATCTCCGCATAGGCGAAGTCGTGGAGCACCATGAGCTCGTGCTCCTTCGCGAAGGCCACGATGCGCTCGAAAAAGGCGAGGTCGACCACCTGGGTGGTGGGGTTCGCGGGGAAGGAGATGATGAGCATCTTGGGCTTGGGCCAGGTGCGCTTCACCGCGTGCTCGAGGCTCTCGATGAAGTCCGTCTCGGGCGAGAGGGGCACGTTGCGCAGATCGCCGCCGGCGATGATCACCGAGTATTGGTGAATTGGATAGGCGGGGTCCGGGCACAGGACCACGTCCCCCGGCCCGATGGTCATCAGGACGAAGTGGGAGAGTCCCTCCTTGGCGCCGATGACCGCGATGGCCTCGCCGTCGGGGTCGAGCTCGACGCCGTGACGCCGCTGGTACCACTCGGTGATCCCGGCCCGCAGGTTGGGAATGCCCCGGGACTCCGAGTAGCGGTGGTTGCGCGGATTTCGCGCCGCCTCGCAGATCTTCTCCACCACGTGGGGCGGCGTGGGGAGATCGGGGTTCCCCATGCCCAGGTCGACGATGTCCTCGCCCGCCCGACGCGCGGCGCGCATGAGGGCGATGACCTCGCCCAGGCTGTAGGGAGGCAGGCGGTTCAGCTTGTGAAAATCGTGTCGAAAGTGGCTCGTCACGGCTCGCTGTTCCTTCTCGAGGGTCGCGCTTCGCGCTGGGTGGCGGATCGCGCTTCGTGCAGGGTCTCTTCGGCATTGTAGTCTTCGGCATTGTAGGAGGATCGGATGAGAGGCCCGCTGGCCACGTGGGCAAAGCCCAGGCCGCGGGCCTCGCTAGCCAGCGCGTCGAACTCCTCGGGCTCCCAGTAGCGCTCCACCGCGAGGTGATCCCGGGTGGGGCGCAGGTACTGCCCCACCGTGAGCGAGTCCACGCCCGCTCCGCGCAGGGCCTCCAGGAGCTCCCGCACCTGCTGGCGGGTCTCGCCCAGGCCCACCATGAGCCCCGACTTCACCACCGAGTCGGGACGCAGGCGCTTCGCCTCGGCGAGCACGGCCAAAGAGCGCTCGAAGCGCGCGCCGGGGCGCACGCTCCGATAGAGCGCGGGCACCGTCTCCACGTTGTGGTTGAAGACCTCGGGGGCCGCGTCGCACAGCGTCGCCACCGCCGCGAAGTCGCCCTGGAAGTCCGGCGTCAACACCTCCACCGTACTCTCCGGCCGACGCTCGCGAATCGCCCTCACCGTGGCCGCGAAGTGCGCGGCGCCGCCGTCCGGAAGATCGTCGCGGTTCACCGAGGTCAGCACCACGTGCCGCAGGCCGAGGGTCTCGGCCGCGGCGGCCACCTTCGCGCACTCCGCGGGATCGGGCGCAGCCGGGGGCCGCCCCGTCGCGACCGAGCAGAAGCGGCAGGCTCGGGTGCAGACGCTGCCCATGAGCATGAAAGTGACGGCGCGCTCCGACCAGCACTGATTGCGGTTCGGACAGCGCGCCTCTTCGCACACCGTCGAGAGGCCGAGCCCTCGCAGCATGCGCTCGAGCTGGGGCAGCTCGGGAGGCCGCTCTGCGACGCCCACGCAGTGGCGCGGAATGCGGCGGTGGGCGTAGCGGCTCTCGCCGCGGCCGATCCAAACCACTTCCCCGCCGCCGGCGCCCGCACCCTCAGCCCCAGCCGCAGCCGCACCCTTACCTTCACCCTTACCTTCAGCCCGGCGCCGGGCCACCTGATCTGCACTCGTCGAGCTGGACATGAAACCTCGCTAATCCCCTCACATTACTGAAGAATTCCCGCCGGGGGTAGCGCCTCCGGGCCCTTTCCGTCGCGCGAAGAGCACGTAGAAGGGGAGACCCAGTGCGAGCAGGGCCAGGCTGATTCCGCACTCGTAGGGCCGGCCCACCAGGAGCGCCACCGCGACCGCGGCGTTCGCAACGAAATAGAGGGCGGGCAGCAGCGGATAGCCCCAAGCACGGTAGGGCCGCTCGCGCTCGGGCTGCAGCCGGCGCAGGCGGAACAGCGCCACTACGTCCGCCATGCTGGCCAGGACGATGGCAAAGGTCGTGAAGTCGAGGGCGCTGGGAAAGCTGCGCAGCAGTACGAGCAGCAGGACCGAGAGGAGGGCCTGAACCGCGATGGCGATGCCCGGCGTGCGGTAGGCCGCGCTCACCCGGTCGGCCCCCCTGAAGAAGAGACCGTCGAGGGCCATCGCGTAGACGATGCGCGGACCGACGAGCACCATGGCGTTCAGTGTCCCCAGTACCGAGAGCATGACGAAGGCGCCCAGTAGCCGGCCGCCCAGGCCGCCGAAGAGCGCGCGGGCTGCCGCCTCTCCCGCGTCGGGCACGCCGCGCAGGGTTTCCAAGGGAAGCGCAAACAGATAGACGCCGTTCACCAACAGGTAGATCCCCGAGCAGAGGAAGAGCCCGAGGAAGAGCGAGCGCGGCAGGTTGCGCCCGGGCTCGCGTATCTCGCTCGCGACATAGACCGACGCGTTCCAGCCCAGATAGCTGAAGAGCACCGGAGACATCGCCATCCCGAAGGCCGCGAGGGAGGGCCAGCTCGCCGTGTCCCGCGCGTCGGCCGACGCCGCGAAGAGGCGCGTGAGATCGCCCTCGCCGACGAGGGGCCCGAGGATCGCGAATGCGAGCAGCGCGCCCAGCTTCACCAGCGAGGTGAGGTTGTTGGCGAGAGCTCCCCAGCGCACACCCAGAAAGTTGACGAGCGAGAGCAGGAGGGTGACCCCGATCGCGAGGGGCAGGATCGCGTCGTCACCCAGGCCCAGGCGACTCGCCAGAGCCGCGGCGAAAGCGGCCGCCAGTGCGGCAATGGTCCCGGCATAGATGCCGAAGAAGCTGAACCAGCCGACGAGGAAGCCCGCCAGGGGGTGCACGCCCTCGCGCAGGTAGACGTAGTCGCCGCCGGCCCGGGGAAACATGGCGCCGAGCTCGGCGTTGGCGAGGGCGCCGACGAGGGAGACCAGGCCACCGACGATCCAGGCCGCCATGATCCAGCCCGGATGGGGGAGCAGCTCCGCGACCCGCCCGGGCGTGAAGAAGATCCCCGCGCCGATCACCGAGGCGACGACGAGCATGGTCGCGTCGAGCAACGTGAGACTGCGCTCGAGGTGATCCCGCGGATCTGCACCCGAGATCGGTTCCTGCACGGGTCCGTCCACCCTTGACCAGACTCAAAAAGGCCCAGACGAAGAAGGGCCGACTTCGCACCTGGCGAAGCCGGCCCCATGTTGCCACGTCGCCGCAGCGGCTGTCGCTACCCCAGGAAGGGAATCAGCAGCAGCGCGACGATGTTCACGAGCTTGAGCATGGGATTGATGGCCGGCCCCGCGGTGTCCTTGTAGGGATCACCCACCGTGTCGCCCGTCACCGCGGCTTTGTGGGCCTCGGAGCCCTTGCCACCGTGGGCGCCCATCTCGATGTACTTCTTCGCGTTGTCCCAGGCCGCGCCGCCCACGGTCATGGAGACCGCCATGCAGACGCCCGAGACGATGGAGCCGATGAGCAGGCCGCCCATGGCAGCCGCGCCGAGGCCCGGCGTGAAGGCGACCACGATCGGCACGCCGATGGGAATCAGCGCCGGCACGATCATCTGGCGCAGGGCCTCCCGGGTCACGATGTCGACGCACTGGCTGTAGTCGGGCTTGGCGGTGCGCTCCATGATGCCCGGAATTTCCCTGAACTGGCGCCGCACCTCCTGCACCACCATCTGGGCCGCCACGCCGACGGCGTTCATCGCGTAGGAGGCGAAGATGTAGGGCAGCATGGCGCCGATGAAGAGCCCTGCGAGCACGCTCGTGCTGCCGAGGTCGAAGCTCACGTCGATGCCTTCGGTCTTGAGATCGGCCATGAAGGTGGCGAAGAGGACGACCGCCGCGAGGCCCGCTGAGGCGATCGCGTAGCCCTTGGTGACCGCCTTGGTGGTGTTCCCGAAGGCGTCCAGGGGGTCCGTGACGTTGCGCACGTCGTCGCCCAGCTCGGCCATCTCCGCGATGCCGCCGGCGTTGTCGGTGATGGGCCCGTAGGCGTCGATGCCCACCACGATGCCCGCCAGGGAGAGCATCGCCATGGCGGCGATGCCGACACCGTAGACACCAGCCACCCCGTGGCAGATGACGATGGCGAGGACGATCACGATCACCGGGACCACGGTGGCTTGCATGCCCACGGCGAGGCCGCTGATCACGTTGGTGCCGTGACCGCCTTCGCTGGCCTCGGCAATCTTGGCCACCTGGGAGGAGCCGTCACCGGTGTAGTAGTCGGTGATCCAGAGCATCACGGCCGTCACCGCCGCGCCCACGATGGCGCAGAGCAGGAGGCGGAAGCCGCCAATGGCCTGGCCAGTGCTGTCCGCCTCGGGGAAGCTGACGAAGAAGTGAGAAAGGAGGGTCAGGCCCAGCATCACCGCGGCCGCGATGAAGAGACCCTTGTACATGGCGCCCATGACACCGGGCTGCTGCCCCGGAGCGGGCTCGTCGATCTTCACGAAGGGGATCGACACGATCGAGCCGATGATTCCGGCGGCGCCGATGCCCAGGGGATAGAGGAACATGCCGTGGTCGCCCGGGAAGATGATGTGGGCGAGGAGCATGGAGGCCGCGGCAGTCACGCCGAAGGTCTCGAAGAGGTCGGCCGCCATGCCCGCGCAGTCGCCCACGTTGTCGCCGACG
Organism: Deltaproteobacteria bacterium; assembly: GCA_019310385.1. Lineage (GTDB taxonomy): Bacteria > Myxococcota_A > UBA9160 > UBA9160 > UBA4427 > JAFDEK01. The sequence goes on along the minus strand of JAFDEK010000158.1, from coordinate 5,495 downwards.
TTGTCCGCGATGGTGGCAGGGTTGCGCGGATCGTCCTCGGGGATGTTGGCCTCGACCTTGCCCACGAGGTCGGCGCCCACGTCGGCGGCCTTGGTGAAGATGCCGCCGCCGAGGCGCGCGAAGACCGAGATGAGGGAGCCACCGAAGGCCAGGCCCACGATGGAGTGGGTGGCGCTGGCCGCGTCGCCGGGGACCACCGCGGCGATGGTGATGGTGAGCAGACCGAGTCCCACGACCATGAGGCCCGTCACCGCGCCGCCGTCGAAGGCCAGGCCGAAGGCGTTGCGGAAGCCGCTCCCCGCCGCCTCGGCGACCCGAACGTTGGCGCGCACGGAGACGTTCATGCCGATGAAGCCCGCGGCGGCACTCGCCACGGCGCCCATGATGAAGCCGAAGGAGTACCACCAGCCCAGGGCGAAGCCGAGGACGAAGATCATGGGCACGCCCACCATGGCCACGGTGCGATATTGGCGGCTCAAGAAGGCCGTGGCCCCCTCGCTGATGGCGCTCGCAATCTCGTTCGCCGCCGCGTTGGTGGCCGGCGCGGCCAGCACCTTGCGGTACAGCGCCAGTCCGACGATGACGGCTAGGATCGACGCCGCAAAGGCCATGATGGTCGTGAGCATTTCAGTCTCCCGATGAGGTAGTGAGGAGCTGCTTCAGTGGATGACGCAACTCGATTTGCTGGATCTCGCCCATTCCTGGAAGCCGCCTCGAAAGGGGCGATTTCGAGGGCGCGTGCCGCGCCCCGCCAATGGCAGCTCCGCCTTTCCGCCTTCGCGACCCGCCTTCGCGATGCTCGTCCGCTCGCGCCCCGGGCCGCGGCCCGAGCCTGGATGGCTAGCGCTCGTGAGGCCTGGTGAGGCGTAGGGGTTGCGCTTTGCAGCCGTGCGGGCGCCGGCTCCCTGGGCGGGCCGTAAACTAGACGTAAGGAGGCGAAAAGTCCAGTCCTGATTGAGGTTTCGGGCTCTCCTGCTCGCCCTCGAGGAGACCGCGGGGGCAAGCTCCCGCGATTCACTGGGTATCCCCGGCCCGAGGCTGAAGGATCCCCAGCGAGGGGGCCCGAGATCGACGAGTCTCCCCCTCCCCCCCCTTTTTTCTGCCCCCAGGGGACTCCTGGCTACGCCCCTCGTCGAGCCTATCATCCCAACCCCATGAGACCGCCCACCCGATCGTGGCGATGCGCCGCTGCCCGGCTGCCCGGCGCGCTGCCTCTGCTCCTGGTCCTGACGGTCCTCGGGAGCGGGGCCTGTGACGGGGGCGGCGACCGGCCACCGGACGCTGTCGAGCCCCCCGGGCCGGAGGCGGCCTCCCAGCCGTCGCCCGCCGACGCCCTGCCCCATACCGGAGATCTCCCGCAGATCCGCCGCACGGGCGAGCTGCGCGTCCTCGTGCAGCGCGGCGATCCCGACAGCCTTCCCCGGCAGGACTCGCCCCTCGACAACAGCCAGGAGCTGGCCGGGGAGCTCGCCAGCTCCCTCGGCCTCGAGATGCGTATCGTCCCCGTCGAGCGCTTCGACGACCTGCTCGCCGCGCTCCTCGACGGCCGCGGCGACCTCGTCGTGGAGAACATCACCGTCACGCGCGAGCGCCTCGAGCGCGTCGGCTTCGCGGCTCCCATCGCTTTCACCCGCGAGCAGGTGGTGACCCGGAGCGAGGACCAAGGGATCGCGAAGGCTGCGCACCTTTCGGGACGCAGCGTCGCGGTGCGGCGCAGCTCCTCCTTCTGGGACGCCGCGAAGGAGCTCGAGCGAGAGGTTCCGGACCTGACGCTCCAGGTCATTCCCGAAGAGCTCGACATGGAGGGCATCCTCGAGGGCGTGGCGAGCGGGCGCTTCGACACCGCCATCGCGGACAGCAACTACATGGACCGGGCCCTGACCTGGCACCCCGAGCTGCGGGTCGCCCTCACCCTGGGCGACGACCGCATGATCGCCTGGGCGACGCGGCCCGACGCCCGCCTGCTGCGCAAGGCGACCGACGGATTCCTGAGTCGACTGGACGCACTCTCCCGGGACCACGCGACCCACGACGAAGACCTGCCCCGCATTCGCGAGCGGGGCGTGCTCCGCGTCCTGACACGCAACAGCGGCACGACCTACTTCATCTGGCGCGGCAAGCTCATGGGCTTCGAGTATGAACTATTGAAGAAGTTCGCGGACCAGAACGACCTGCGCCTCGAGATGGTGGTGCCGCCGAGCCGGGACGACCTCTTTTCCTGGCTGCTGGAGGGACGCGGCGACCTGGTCGCAGCCGGCCTCACCACGGATGCCACACGAGCCGGCCAGGAGGGCGTGGTGTTCACGCGCCCCTATCACCGGGTGCGCGAAACCATCGTGGCCCGGGCCGATGACCTCTCGCTGGAGAGCCTCGACGACCTTGCGGGCCGCCGCATCGCGGCCCGCAAGAGCAGCTCCTATTGGCGAAGCCTGGGCAAGCTGCGCGCCGGCGGCCTCGACTTCGAGCTCGTCCCCGCTCCCGAAGTGCTGGAGACCGAGGCCATCATCGCGGAGGTGGCGGCCGGCAACTTCGACCTCACGCTGGCAGACAGCCACATCGTGGGCCTCGAGCTCAACTGGCGCGACGACATTCGGGCGGCCTTCGAGCTGGAAGGCGAGGTCGAGCACGCCTGGGCAGTGCGGCCGAGCAACCCCGAGCTGCTCGCCGCCCTGGACGCCTTCATCCAGAAGGAGTACCGCGGACTCTTCTACAACATGACCGTGAACAAGTACTTCAAGAATCCGCGCAAGATGCGCAAGCACGTTGACTTCCGCGCCTCCAAGAAGGGGCAGATCTCTCCCTACGACAACCTCGCCCGCAGGTACTCGTCACAGCAGGGCTTCGACTGGCGCCTGGTCGTCTCCCAGATGTTCCAGGAGAGCCGCTTCGATCCCAAGGCACGCTCCTTCGCGGGCGCCAGGGGTCTCCTCCAGGTGATGCCCCGCACGGGTCGCGAGCTCGGTTACAGCAACCTCACAGATCCGGAGACCGGCCTGCAGGCGGGCATCGAATACCTTGCCTGGGTGCGAAACCGCTTCGAGCCCGAGCTCCCCTACGAAGAGCGGCTCTACTTCACCCTCGCGGCCTACAATGTCGGCTACGGCCACGTACGCGACGCCCGCGCCATCGCGGCCGACCGCGGCCTCGACCCCAACGTCTGGTCCGCTTCGGCTACTGCCGCGGCAGCGAGCCCGTCGCCTACGTCCGCGCCATCCGAGACCGCTACCGCGCCTACCTCCAGGTTTCGGAGCGGCAGGTCGGCGAGGGCGCGAAGCCGGAGCGGTCACGGGCGGCGAGCCCGGGGTCGTAACGAGCTGTGACCTATCCGCCACCTTTCCGCATCACCGCGGATCGAGAATCTCACAGTGCATTCGCCACCAAGAACTGCGCCGCATATCCGGAGAAGCAAGAAGAATGCGGGCGTACGTATTCGTCGAATCCGAGAACCACTACCTAAGATCTATCAGGATTGCGGAATACATCGTCGGGTCACCACGAGCCGCAGACGCCCTTTCCGAAGCTCTCGAATCGCTTCCATCCACTAGTGGCTTCCCGCCCAACATTTGTGGCAGACGTCTCGCACACGAAGCCGATCTCCAACTCTCTTGGGATCGCTTCGTGCTTTCTGGCGGAGGCATCCCATCGCCCCTCCAGCCTGAGATCTCACGGGCCAAATACTCCTGTTCTTCTACTCAGCCCGATGAAGACGCGTATAGCGTACGAGTTGGGCGGCGGGCGAACCATCGATGTCGGAACGGTGTCTCCTGAATCGTGACCGATTCGCGCATCCGACTCGTAGGGCGAGTAGTCCTCTGGACCTTCGCGGCGATCGGAGTGCTCAGCTCCGTTCTGGCGATCTACCTCATACTTGAGCAGGGCCAGATCAACGGTCATGGCCGAGAGTATCGCGCGCGTGCGCAACTCTCACAGATCGAATCCGCGCTCGCCTTCTACCACATCGACAACGGCGTTTTTCCCTCGACCGAGCAAGGGCTGCTTTCCCTGGTCTCGAGGCCCGAGGTCGCCCCATTCCCCAGAAACTACCCACCGGGCGGCTACTTCAAGAAGCGCGACGCGCTGATCGATCCATGGGGCGCGCCATTCGCCTACGAGGCAGTCGGCGACTGCTACCGGGCGTTCACGCTCGGTGCGGATCAACTGAGGGGCGGAGAGGGCGCCAACACTGACATCGTTTCAAGCTGGGGCTGCTCCACTCAGTAGCCGAATCCGCCGCGTGACTTCAAGTTTGAACTGCAACGCTCCATCACCCTGCACGTCGTGCCACCCGCAAACAGCCGCATGACAAGGCCTTGAACGCGGACCGTCAACAACTCGCTTCCATCGGCACTGGTTGCTACCTGGCGGCATACTTCGGCCACAGGGCCGGATCCGGTCAGCGCTGTTGCCGGCCGATTAAGGTCGATCCGTTCGGCTGAGAGGATTCGGCTCTGGCCCATTGCCTTTCGCGAGCAACTGGACATCAAGAAACAGCGTACGAACTTGCGCAATGCCCACGGGTTGATCGACAAACCACAGGGTTGCGATATCGCCACGGTTTCCAGAATGATCGCCGACGCGGCTGCCGATCTATACGATTGCTGCCTACTCTTCGCGTCAGACACGAATTTCATTCTCGCGATCGAAGCAGTACCTCGGATGGGACGAGCCGTCTGGGTGTTCGGATCGGATGCAAGTCTCGATTACTCCTGCAGATCTCAGCTTCCGGGAACGGCCGCCGGATCGATCAGCCCGTGCCTGCGCCAGCCCGTGCTCAGCAGCCACGTCCTGGCCAGCCCCACCTCACGAGGCCCCGCGCGGCTGGCCGGCAGCGGCCGCTTCCAGCCCTCGAACCAGCGCCCGGACGAGCACTCGTCCATCCGCACCGGAGGCGCCTCGCCTCGCAGCTCGCGAAAGTGCTTTCGGGCATTGAGCAGGACATAGCGAAGCGCGTGCCGCGCCTCTCTCGGCGTGCGCAGGATGTGCGTGTGATACGCGCCCTCGAGGATTCGACCACTCACCTCGAAGACTCGCTGCACGGCGAGCGCAATGCGCGTTCCCAACGAACGCATTCCACGGCTGAGGGCATCCTGCCCGTCGGCCTCGACGATCAGATGCAGGTGGTGGCGCTGGATGCTGTGGTGCACCAGACGAAAGTCACCCTGCTCGCAGGCCGCCGCGAAGGTCTTGCGAAGCGCCTGCACGAGCCTGCGCCTACGCAGGCTCGGCAGCCCACTTCGAACACGCAGCGTCACGTGCACCGGAAGGCAGCCCGAGAAGCGCTCCCTTCGCTGCTTGGGATCGCAGCGGCGACCGGAAGGCTTGCGCCCGGCGCCAGGCCGCGGCCCGCCGCGACCACTTCGCATTCTGTAGTCGGTGAATGTCTGCTGCCCTTCGCTTCCCGACGCCATGGCGAAAGGATACCGAAAATCAATCGATGCGCAATGCCACGTGACACTGTTGTGAGTATCCTGCACAAGACTCCGGCTCTCGATTCG